>NZ_JADDTS010000098.1:0-801 GCF_015159675.1 Enterobacter cloacae complex sp. S2 | reverse complement strand
ATTACCCGGCTGGACATGTCTGCATAGAGCTCGTAGTTGCTGCTGAAGCAAACAACACCAGCGCGCCGGAATAGGTCCTTTTGCTTGAAGAACGGCTCACCCATCGCTATCCCGGCTGCCTTTGCCTCGGCGCTACGTGCTATTACGCAGCCGTCATTATTCGACAGAACGACAACAGGCCGCCCGCGCAGGTCTGGTCTGAATACCGTCTCGCAACTGGCATAAAATGAGTTCACATCGACAAGGGCAAACATCACATCACCGGATTGTCGTCTGTGAACGCCGCAGCGCCATTGATAAAAAAGGTTACAACTCCCATGACTTCGACTTCATCTAAAGCATCTCCCTCTATGCTTTCACCGTCTTCGGTGATGAGCGCACCGCCCATAACGACCGCGAATTGTAGTTGGCCAAACGCATGCACCAGCACGCTCGTTCCGTTGCATGGCGGAAGATCGGTCTGAAAAAGCGCGTAGCCACCTGACGTTTCAACCAGGCATGAGTAGCGATTAACGCCACATAACTGTTCAAGCCTGTATCGCTGAGCTTTTGCATCCATGGCCCCTCCCAAAACAACTGTGTTTATATACAGTAGCGTCAAATATGAGAGTCGATCAAGTTGCACAGTGATGCTAAACTTCAGACCTTTCCGAATTGACTGATTTTTATAATGTTAAAGCTCTTTGCTAAGTACACATCGATCGGCGTCATAAACACGCTCATTCACTGGGTTGTGTTCGCTATTTGCATATACGCGTTTCACACAGGTCAGGCTCTTGGCAACTTCGCCGGGTTCGTCGT
>NZ_JADDTS010000097.1:518-1138 GCF_015159675.1 Enterobacter cloacae complex sp. S2 | reverse complement strand
ATGTCCAGCCGGGTAATGACTACGCTGGAAGAAATGAGCCCACGCGTGGAAATTTACAGCATAGACGAAGCATTCTGCGATCTGACCGGCGTAAGAAACTGCCGGGACCTGACTGAGTTCGGGAAAGAGATCCGCGCGACTATTTTACAGCGGACGCATCTTACAGTCGGCGTCGGCATAGCGCAGACCAAGACGCTGGCGAAGCTGGCTAACCATGCTGCGAAAAAATGGCAACGGCAGACTGGCGGGGTGGTTGACCTCTCAAACGTCGACCGGCAGCGAAGGCTACTGGCGCTTGTTCCTGTGGAGGATGTCTGGGGCGTTGGCCGGCGCATCAGCAAGAAGCTGAACGCCATGGGCATCAAAACCGCACTGGACCTTTCAGAGCAGAGTACGTGGATTATCCGAAAACACTTTAATGTGGTGCTGGAGCGAACAGTCCGTGAGCTGCGCGGCGAGGCATGCCTGGATCTGGAAGAGTTCGCGCCGGTGAAGCAGGAAATTGTATGCAGCCGATCTTTTGGCGAACGCATTACTGACTATGAGCAAATGCGGCAGGCTATTTGCAGCTACGCGGCCCGTGGTGCTGAAAAGCTTCGCGGCGAGCACCAGTATTGCCG
>NZ_JADDTS010000097.1:0-321 GCF_015159675.1 Enterobacter cloacae complex sp. S2 | reverse complement strand
GACTTCTTCAGCCAGGGCGTGGCCCAACTAAACCTGTTCGATGACAGTGCTCCCCGAGCTGGTAGTGAGAAGTTAATGGAGGTACTGGATCACCTGAATGCAAAGGACGGAAAGGGCACGCTCTATTTTGCCGGGCAGGGTATTCAGCAGCAGTGGCAAATGAAGCGAGAAATGCTTTCTCCGCGCTACACCACCAGGTTCACCGACCTTCTGAAAGTGCGTTGATTTTAAGCTATACTTATTTCAATAGTTCGAATCATCAATATGATTTCTATCCGAGTAACTTAATTGAATAATCTTAGATTGAGATTAAAGTCGTGC
>NZ_JADDTS010000096.1:0-269 GCF_015159675.1 Enterobacter cloacae complex sp. S2 | reverse complement strand
GCCAAGCGGTAAGGCACCGGATTCTGATTCCGGCATTCCGAGGTTCGAATCCTCGTACCCCAGCCACTTTAAAGTCGTTAAGCAGTTTGTTTAACGCAATTGGGGTGTCGCCAAGCGGTAAGGCTCTGGTTTCTGATACCAGCATTCCGGGGTTCGAATCCCTGCACCCCAGCCACTTAAAACAAACAAGCCCGCTCTGCGGGCTTTTTTGTTTTTGTTGCTCAGAATAGTGCGGCCTGATGCCCTCACCCTAACCCTCTCCCACGGGG
>NZ_JADDTS010000095.1:0-878 GCF_015159675.1 Enterobacter cloacae complex sp. S2 | reverse complement strand
AATAGGGCTCAGTTTATATATACGCATTATAATTTCCCTTTAAGAACATACCTAGGTCTATTTTTAACTTCAACATAAATCCTTCCGATATATTCTCCTAAAACACCAATGCCAATTAATTGTATGCCGCCTAAGAACAGAATTGATACAAGTAATGACGGATAACCGCGAACGGCATTCCCAAAAACAAGTGTGTCAATGATCATCCACGTTCCATACAGGAATGCTACTCCGGCAACAAAAAGTCCGATATAGGTCCACATACGCAGAGGGAATGTAGAGAAGCTTGTGATCCCTTCAAGTGCCAAGTTCCACAACTTCCAGCCGTTAAACTTCGTGCTGCCTGCAACACGCTCGGCACGGGCGTACTCGACTACATCAGTGCGGCCGCCCACCCAGCTCAGAACGCCCTTCATAAACAGGTTGCGCTCTGGCATGAGCTTAATGTTTTCCACCACCTCGCGAGACATAAGACGGAAGTCACCAACGTTTTCTTCAATCTTTGGATTGCTGATCTTGTTGTGCAGCTTATAGAACCACTCAGCTGTCTTGCGCTTCAGCCTGCCATCAGTGGAGCGGTCAGAGCGCTTGGCAAGAACCATATCTGCCCCGGCCTGCCACTTCTCGATCAGGTGAGGAATGACTTCGATAGGATCCTGCAAGTCTACGTCAATCGGGATAATCGCTTCACCTGTCGCATGGTCAAGACCGGCAAACAAAGCTGGTTCTTTCCCAAAGTTACGAGTGAATGACAGTGGAACAACAAGTGGATCGGCAACAGCAAGCGCGTTGATAATTGATTCTGTCGCGTCTTTACTGCCGTCATTGATGAAGACTATCTCTACTTCATGTTGCTGAAGCCCTTCAAATTCCCGAAC
>NZ_JADDTS010000094.1:0-1150 GCF_015159675.1 Enterobacter cloacae complex sp. S2 | reverse complement strand
CAATAGACCCTAGTGATGCAGTTGATAATTATAGGCGAATTATATATGGTTTATTTATAAGTACAAACTGGTAGAATAAAAGGTAACCCGTTATGGTTGAAAAGTTTAAGCAAACTAATTAAAAGACTGCAAAGGCCTACATACAAGTGCTTAATAAGATACAAGATGAATGTTGTTTCTAATATTAGAAATCATTCATTGACGTATTATCTAATCGCCAATTGTAGGCCTCTGCTTGCATTTCATTTTTTTAAGATATATTCATATTCGATTTTTCCTATCTAAAATAGTGTTGAATTTATTTCTTTCTTAACTCAAGTGTTAGCCCAGGTGGTAGAACCTGAATAGAAAGCACATCGCCTGTGTTTGCATTGTTAATCAATGTAGCTCCCTCCTTCCAGTTCATGTCTGGTAGTGGGGTGATTACAAAATTCAAGCACCCCATCACGAATAGCAAAACCGACAAGTATAATTTGAAAAATAAAACCGTCACCTTCCCCTTTACGCACTCAAGCAAGTAAACACAGATTAAAGAAAAGATAGCAATATGTATATTGACGAAATATCTTGAACCTTGTCCATTAATAAGGGTCGGTAATTGAGGCGCAGAATCTGTCAACTGTGGCTTTGCCATTGAAAATATTATAATTAGTAATGGTAAGGTTGCAAATACCTTCATTTTCCATGTGCCTTTTACAAAGACAAAGGTCGTGCAAGCCAAAAGTGACACGGCTAAAAAATATGATAGTAGTAAATTATCCCAACCAGCCCTTGCAATATCCCATGGGGCAAATGTAAATAGAAATATATTTGATGATATGATAGATGAAATTACATCAAAACTGAATCCTAGTGGGGCTGCTGAACGAGTACCATTGAACGTAAGAATTATAGACACGCCCTGAACCAAAGCGCAAATAATCATTAATATGTATGGTTGTTGCAGGTAAAATTTTATGAAAGATTTTACGCTAATCTGATCTTTGAAATCATTTATAAATTTGAAGAGCGTAGATGCTAGAATGAATATTATAAATGGACCACTTAGTCCAGATAAAATGATGAAGAATATATCATGAGCCTTCCATAATTTTGTATTGGGGTTTCGAGCTACTAATATCATTGATACATATAATGATAAGTACCAATG
>NZ_JADDTS010000093.1:0-344 GCF_015159675.1 Enterobacter cloacae complex sp. S2 | reverse complement strand
CCCGCCCCCCCCCCCCCCGCCCCCGCCCCCCCCCCCCCCCGCCCCCCGGCCCCCCCCCCCCCCCCCCCCGCGCCCCCCCGCCCCCCCCCCCCCCCCGCGCCCCCAGCCCCCCCCGCCCCGCCCCCCCCGCGGCCGCCCCCCCCCCGCCCCCCCCGGGGCCCCCCCCCCCCCCCCCCCCGGGGGGGGGGGGGGGCGCCCCCGGGGGCGCGCGGGGGCGGGGGGGGCCCCCCCCGCTACCCCCCCCCCCCCCCCCCCCCCCCCCCCCCCACCCCCCCCCACATCAGACCCACCCCCCCCCCCCGACCCCACCCCCCCCCCCCCCCCCCCCCACCACCCCCCCCCCC
>NZ_JADDTS010000092.1:0-2506 GCF_015159675.1 Enterobacter cloacae complex sp. S2 | reverse complement strand
GAGCGGCAAGCAGCGTACCGTGCATTATTTGATCATGGTCGGTTTCTACCAGCTTCTTCATACCCGCATTCCACCTCATGCTGCGCTGGCCGAGACAGTGGAGGGTGCCGTTGCGATTAAACGTTCTCAGCTAAAAGGATTGATCAACGGCGTGCTGCGTCAGTTCCAGCGTCAGCAGGACGAACTGCTGGCAGAATTTGCGCAAAGCGAAGCGCGCTTCCTTCACCCTGAATGGCTGCTGAATCGCCTTAAAAAAGCCTACCCACAGCAATGGCAAGACATTGTGGATGCCAATAATCAACGTCCGCCGATGTGGTTACGCGTCAATCGTAACCATCATACACGCGACGCATGGTTGGCCCTGCTGGAAGAGGCCGGAATGAGCGGCTTCACACACGCTGCTTATCCTGATGCGGTTCGTTTAGCCTCCCCTGCACCGGTACATGCATTACCCGGTTTTGAAGAGGGCTGGGTAACGGTACAGGACGCATCTGCTCAGGGCTGCATGACCTGGCTTGAGCCGAAAGACGGGGAGCAGATCCTCGATCTCTGTGCAGCGCCAGGGGGGAAAACAACGCACATCCTGGAAGTGGCGCCGCAGGCCAGCGTGATGGCCGTGGATGTTGATGAGCAGCGCCTTTCACGCGTCTATGACAACCTTAAGCGTCTGGGTATGAAAGCACAGGTTAAGCAAGGCGATGGACGCAAACCCGCTGACTGGTGTGGTGATACCCGGTTCGATCGCATTTTGCTGGACGCCCCCTGCTCAGCAACCGGCGTGATTCGTCGTCATCCCGATATCAAATGGCTGCGTCGCGATCGTGATATCAAGGAGCTTGCCCAGTTGCAATCCGAAATTCTGGATGCCATCTGGCCGCATCTCAAACCCGGCGGAACCCTCGTGTATGCAACCTGCTCTGTTCTCCCGGAAGAGAACAGTCAGCAAATTGCGGCTTTCCTGAAACGCACCCCGGACGCTACGCTGCACGATACGGGAACGCCTGAGCACCCGGGTCTGCAAAACCTGCCGGGCGCAGAAGAGGGTGATGGTTTCTTTTACGCTAAGCTAATCAAAGAGTGATGTTGAGAACAGGTCACAAAAGATGAAAATTATCATTCTGGGCGCAGGGCAAGTTGGCGGAACGCTGGCGGAAAATCTCGTGGGTGAAAACAACGATATCACCATTGTGGATACCAATGGCGATCGCCTGCGCGTTTTGCAGGACAAGTTCGACCTCCGCGTTGTTCAGGGGCACGGCTCTCATCCACGTGTGCTTCGGGAAGCGGGCGCGGACGATGCCGACATGCTGGTTGCAGTAACCAGTTCTGATGAAACCAACATGGTTGCATTTCAGGTGGCCTACTCGCTTTTCAACACCCCAAACCGCATCGCCCGCATTCGTTCTCCGGACTATGTCCGGGATGCGGAGAAGCTGTTTAATTCCGAAGCGGTACCCATCGACCATCTTATTGCGCCTGAACAGCTGGTTATCGACAGTATTTATCGTCTGATTGAGTACCCGGGCGCGTTGCAGGTTGTGAACTTTGCTGAAGGGAAAGTAAGCCTGGCGGTCGTGAAGGCTTATTACGGGGGCCCGCTGATTGGTAATGCCCTATCGACAATGCGCGAGCATATGCCACATATCGATACGCGTGTTGCGGCGATTTTCCGTCACGACAGACCTATTCGTCCGCAAGGTTCCACCATTGTAGAAGCCGGGGATGAAGTCTTCTTTATTGCGGCTTCTCAGCATATCCGTGCGGTGATGAGTGAACTACAGCGTCTCGAAAAACCGTATAAACGTATTATGCTGGTTGGCGGCGGTAATATTGGCGCAGGTCTGGCGAGACGGCTGGAAAAAGACTACAGCGTGAAGCTGATCGAACGGGATCAACAACGCGCGTCAGAGCTGGCTGAAAAACTTCAGAATACCATCGTGTTTTATGGCGATGCTTCGGATCAGGAATTGCTGGCCGAAGAGCATATCGATCAGGTTGATCTTTTTATTGCCGTCACCAACGACGACGAAGCGAATATTATGTCCGCCATGCTCGCTAAACGTATGGGGGCGAAAAAAGTTATGGTGCTTATCCAGCGTAAGGCTTATGTCGATCTGGTACAGGGTAGCGTAATTGATATTGCTATTTCACCCCAGCAAGCCACCATCTCTGCCCTGCTAAGCCATGTGCGTAAAGCGGATATTGTCGGCGTGTCATCTCTTCGTCGTGGTGTTGCTGAAGCCATTGAAGCCGTCGCTCACGGGGATGAAACGACGTCACGCGTTGTTGGTCGCGCAATCGATGAAATTAAACTTCCACCAGGCACCATTATCGGCGCAGTAGTGCGAGGTAATGATGTGATGATCGCCAATGATAATTTACGTATTGAGCAGGGTGACCACGTTATTATGTTCCTGACCGATAAAAAATTTATTACCGACGTCGAGCGTTTATTCCAGCCAAGCCCGTTCTTCCTGTAATGATTTGGGTGCTCAGACGAGGGCAC
>NZ_JADDTS010000091.1:0-1429 GCF_015159675.1 Enterobacter cloacae complex sp. S2 | reverse complement strand
ACACATATCAATATCCTCACAATACATAAAATATTTATCTGAGAAACCTTTAATCAAAGCATAATGGCTTACTTTAAAGGCTAAAAAAGACCCCGCAGCCCATTCAACATTAGTTGGAGCAGTTACATGATTTTTATTATATATTACATTGTTTTTTTTGAAAATGAATGATGAAAAGAAGTCAATAAACCCCGGAAATTTTCTTATCGAATTATCATAAACAGTCATCTCAGCATTTTTATATAGATTAATCGAAGCTAATCTACTCTCATCAACGTCCATATGCTCGATTAAGTTTGTAAGTGTGTCCGGATCAATTTTGACATCTGGGTTTAAAACAATGAAATAATCGTTATTGTTCATTCCTAGTTGTTTTAAACAATAGTCGAATACATAGTTATTATTTTCACCGAAGCCCAATCCATATGCTTCATTAAGTAGAAACATATTATGGGAATTTGCATATTCGCAAAGCGATTCGGCGTCACCGCTCTTATTGCATTTAAGAATGACTTTAAAAATATTTGAAAGTGACGCAAGACAATCTATTTTTTTTATAAGTTCTGCATGTCCATGTGATACAACACTAATAAAAACGGTCATATAAAGCCTTATCTTTCCAGATTGTTAATGAGTTCAGACCAAAGATGAGAAATATTTTTCATATTATATTTTTGACTTTTATCAAGTGCATGCAACGAAATTTCTTTATAACGAGAAATATCCGCATGAAACTCATTAAAGTTCCGTAAGGTTTGAGTTATAAATTCATTTTCTTCACAAAGGATACCATCTTCATGGTCTTCGATAATTTCTTGAGGTCCTATATGTTTGGAAGCTATTACAACACATCCTTGACTCATAGCTTCAACAATAACTAATCCAAATAACTCCTCCCATCCTTTTATCTTTTTTGAAGGAAGCAAGAAAAAATTAGATCGCCTCATATGATCCTTAAGTTCTTCCCGTGAAGTTATGTAGCCTATATAAGACAACCCGGAAATGTTTTTGCTCGCGGTAACGACGTCGTTCTCAAGATTTCCTTTGCCAGCAATTTTTATATTAGAATTTTGCAATACACCTGACTGCATTTTTTCAGCGATATCAATTATATCTTTGATACCTTTTTCTGGAGTAAGTCGACCAACAAATAATCCTTGAATATCCTTAGAATCCCATTTTTGGTCTAACTCGGTTCTAGCTATAGGCTCAATGTCTACCACATGTGGAATCACGTCAATATTCAATTGCATAGGATATGCGAAATCCAATATTGACCGCTTGGTTGCTCTAGTTACAGCAATTATCCTCGAAAATCTAGGAAGGTAATGACGCCAAGCTTTTTTGAGAATTTTATTAATAATCTTCGGATATGAAAACGGAGTTTTTCCTAACCATTGATGCCAGGAAGAATGTAACAGTAGTTTAT
>NZ_JADDTS010000090.1:0-1607 GCF_015159675.1 Enterobacter cloacae complex sp. S2 | reverse complement strand
GACCAATACGACGCAGACCCAGGCCAAGCAGCGTTGCCTTGTGTTTCGGCAGACGACCGATTGCACTGCGGGTTTGAGTGATTTTAATAGTCTTTGCCATGGTCAATTACCCCAGAATTTCTTCAACGGATTTACCACGCTTGGCAGCGACCATTTCTGGAGAATTCATATTTTCCAGGCCATCAATAGTTGCACGAACCACGTTGATCGGGTTGGTGGAACCATATGCTTTAGCCAGAACGTTATGAACTCCAGCAACTTCCAGAACGGCGCGCATTGCACCACCGGCGATGATACCGGTACCTTCGGAAGCTGGCTGCATGAATACACGAGAACCCGTGTGAACACCTTTAACTGGGTGTTGCAGGGTACCGTTGTTCAGCGCGACGTTAATCATATTGCGACGGGCTTTTTCCATCGCTTTCTGGATCGCTGCTGGAACTTCACGCGCTTTACCGTAACCAAAACCAACGCGACCGTTACCATCACCCACTACAGTCAGAGCTGTGAAGGAGAAAATACGACCACCTTTAACGGTTTTAGATACGCGGTTTACCGCGATCAGCTTTTCCTGCAGTTCGCCAGCCTGTTTTTCGATGTGAGCCATCTTACACCTCTACCTTAGAACTGAAGGCCAGCTTCACGGGCAGCATCTGCCAGTGCCTGGACACGACCATGATATTGGAACCCGGAACGGTCAAAGGAAACATTGCTGATGCCTTTTTCCAGAGCGCGTTCTGCAACAGCTTTACCTACAGCTGCAGCGGCGTCTTTGTTACCGGTATACTTCAATTGTTCTGAGATAGCTTTTTCTACAGTAGAAGCAGCTACCAGAACTTCAGAACCGTTCGGTGCAATTACCTGTGCGTAAATATGACGCGGGGTACGATGTACCACCAGGCGAGTTGCACCCAGCTCTTTGAGCTTGCGGCGTGCGCGGGTCGCACGACGGATACGAGCAGATTTCTTATCCATAGTGTTACCTTACTTCTTCTTAGCCTCTTTGGTACGCACGACTTCGTCGGCGTAACGAACACCCTTGCCTTTATAAGGCTCAGGACGACGGTAGGCGCGCAGATCTGCTGCAACCTGACCGATCAGCTGTTTATCAGCGCCTTTCAGCACGATTTCAGTCTGAGTCGGGCATTCTGCAGTGATTCCGGCCGGCAGCGGATGCTCAACAGGGTGTGAGAAGCCCAGAGACAGGCCTACTGCATTCCCTTTGATAGCTGCACGATAACCTACACCAACCAGCTGAAGCTTTTTAGTGAAGCCTTCGGTAACACCAACAACCATTGAGTTCAGCAGGGCACGCGCGGTACCAGCCTGAGCCCATCCATCCACGAAACCATCGCGTGGACCGAAGGTCAGAGCGTTATCTGCATGTTTAACTTCAACAGCTTTGTTGAGGGTACGAGTCAGCTCGCCGTTTTTACCTTTGATCGTAATAACCTGACCGTCGATTTTGACATCAACGCCGGCAGGAATAACGACCGGTGCTTTAGCAACACGAGACATTCTTTCCTCCGATTAGGCTACGTAGCAGATAATTTCGCCACCAAGACCAGCCTGGCGCGCTGCACGATCAGTCATAACACCTTTAGAGG
>NZ_JADDTS010000089.1:0-369 GCF_015159675.1 Enterobacter cloacae complex sp. S2 | reverse complement strand
GACAAAGTGTCTACCGGCTCGCTGATCATGGTCTTTGAAGTGGCGGGTGCAGCACCTGCCGCTGCGCCTGCTCAGGCTGCTGCTCCGGCTCCGGCCGCTGCACCAGCGGCTGCTGGCGGCGCGAAAGACGTTAACGTACCGGACATCGGCGGTGACGAAGTTGAAGTTACCGAAATCCTGGTGAAAGTGGGCGACACCGTTGCGGCTGAGCAGTCACTGATCACCGTAGAAGGCGACAAAGCCTCTATGGAAGTGCCAGCACCGTTCGCCGGTACCGTTAAAGAGATCAAGATCAACACCGGCGACAAAGTGTCTACCGGCTCGCTGATCATGGTCTTTGAAGTGGCGGGTGCAGCACCTGCCGCTGCG
>NZ_JADDTS010000009.1:0-193369 GCF_015159675.1 Enterobacter cloacae complex sp. S2 | reverse complement strand
CCCCCTGACGATTTGCAGCTTGCCCCCCTCCTTCACGCCGCCCAGTCACGTTTCATCACGGTGATTGCCGGTATTACGCTCCAGCAACACGGCCAGCCCCAGAAAGGACTCGCGCTTTTCACCCCTAACCTGTCGACCATTCGGCGTTATCCGCAGGGCAACGGTGCGGGTGTTATTCCTGGCGATAAACGGTTAACCATCGTGGATAACCAGGCTGACGCCCCGGAACTGGACCCGGAGGCAACGCTGTTCACCAGCAGCCTGGCCGTGGGCGAGCATCGCTGGCGGCAATCCATCGGTTCGTTACAACGCTTCGCGCACAAGTACGCCATCGCGGTATTAATGGCGAACGCGCGCGGCGGTAGCGCGTTATGGGATGAAAAAGGTCAGCTGATCGTACGTGCCGATAAGGGAGAACTGCTGCTAACCGGTTCTTTAGGCCAACAGGGTTGGCAAGGCGATATCATTCCATTAGGCTAGGCATTTTTGGATCAGGAGCGATCAATGCTGCGCGTTATCGATACCGAAACCTGTGATTTGCAGGGTGGAATTGTGGAAGTCGCTTCTGTCGACGTGATTGACGGAAAGATAGTCAACCCCATGAGCCATCTGGTGCGCCCGGATCGTCCCATCAGTGCGCAGGCGATGGCGATACATCGCATTACGGAATCGATGGTGGCGGATAAGCCGTGGATTGAAGAGATCATCCCTCTTTACCACGGTAGCCAGTGGTATGTGGCCCATAACGCCAGCTTTGACCGCCGCGTGCTGCCGGAGATGCCCGGCGAATGGATTTGCACTATGAAGCTGGCGCGCCGTCTGTGGCCGGGGATCAAATACAGCAATATGGCGCTGTATAAGTCGCGTAAACTCAGCGTGCGGACGCCGGAAGGGCTGCATCATCACCGCGCTCTTTACGACTGCTACATCACCGCAGCGCTCCTGACTGATATCATGAATACTTCCGGCTGGACGCCAGACGATATGGCGACCATTACCGGGCGCCCCGCGCTGCTGACCACCTTTACGTTCGGAAAATATCGCGGGAAGCCAGTATCGGAAGTGGCGGACAAAGATCCGGGCTATCTGCGCTGGCTGTACAACAACCTCGACAGAATGAGCCCGGAACTGCGCCTGACGCTGAAGCATTATTTAGGCGAAGCCTGAGTCCCCGCCCGGCCTGGCAGCGTATCCTGCGCCAGGCCAATCAAAAAGGCGTACTCCAGCGCCACCCCTTCATAGGATTTAAATCGCCCTGATTTCCCTCCGTGCCCCGAGTCCATATCGGTACACAGCAGCAGCAAATTATCGTCAGTTTTCAGCTCACGCAACTTCGCCACCCATTTCGCGGGCTCCCAGTACTGTACCTGAGAATCGTGCAGGCCGGTGGTCACCAGCATATGCGGATAGGCTTTCGCCTCGACGTTATCGTACGGGCTGTACTCTTTCATGTAGCGATAATAGGTTTCATCCTGCGGGTTCCCCCACTCCTCAAACTCCCCGGTGGTCAGTGGAATGGACTCATCCAGCATGGTCGTCACCACGTCCACAAACGGCACCTGGGCGATAACCCCTTTAAACAGTTCAGGCCGCTGGTTGATCACGGCGCCCATTAGCATGCCCCCGGCGCTGCCTCCCATGCCAAAGCAGAGCTGCGGATCGCCATAACCCTGCGCGATCAGCGCATCGCAAACATCAAGGTAGTCATTAAAGGTATTTTTCTTTTTGAGAAATTTTCCGTCTTCATACCAGTGCTGACCCAGCTCGCCGCCGCCGCGAATATGGGCAATCGCATAAACAAAACCGCGGTCGAGCAGGCTCAGCCTGCTGCTGCTGAAATCGGCGTCCATGCTGGAGCCATAGGAGCCATAGCCATAGACGAGGATGGGGTTTTTACCTTTGTTGAAGTGCGCCTTGTGATAGACGAGCGACACTGGGACTTCAACGCCGTCGCGTGCGGTCACCCACAGGTGCTCACTGCGATAATTTTCCGACTCAAAACCCCGGACCTCAGCCTGTTTAATCACCTGACGCTGCCCGGTGTCCATATCCAGTTCAAACAACGTATCCGGGGTGGTCATCGACGAATAGCCGTACCGCAGGCGGGACGATTCCGGTTCCGGGTTAAAGCCGATCCACGTTACGTAAGCCGGGTCATCGAACGCAATGCCCACCACTTCGCGGGTTTTGCGGTTGATTTGGCGGATACTGGTCAGTCCGCGCTGACGCTCTTCCACCACCAGCCAGTCGGTAAACAGGGTGAACCCCTCCAGCATCACCTGATCGCGCGCGGGAATTAACACTTCCCATTTGCGTTCATCGCGCACTTTGGTTTTATAAAGGCCAAAGTTTTTGCCCTCGCGGTTCGAACGCAGGTAAAAGCTGTGCTGGAAGTGATCCAGGCTGTACTCATGATCTTTACGGCGCGGCAGGAAGCACAGAGGCTGCGCATCCGGCAGCTCTGCATCCAGCAGCAGCACTTCTGAGGTGGTGGCGCTGGAGAGGAAAATGATCACGTAGTGGCGAGACGACGTTTTGTGCAGGCTGACATAGAACGTCTCATCTTTTTCCTCATACACCAGTTCATCGTCGGCGGAATCGGTCCCCACCGTATGACGCCAGACCTGATAAGGCAGCAGCGTTGAGACATGCTTTTTAACGTAGTAGACCGTTTCTGAATCGTTACCCCAGACGAAATCGGGGGAGACATTATCCAGCATTTCGGGATACCAGTTTCCCGTTTCAAGATTGCGGAAACGCAAACCGTACTGGCGGCGGGAGAGGTAATCCTCAGCCAGCGCCATAATGGCGTTATCGGGGGAAATGGACATGCCGCCCAGCGTATAAAACTCACTGTGGGCAGCACGTTTGTTTGCATCCAGCAGGATCTCCCATTCATCCCACTCGGCGCTCAGCACAGACTGGCGCTGGTAGATGGGATATTCGTTTCCCGGCTCATAAATATGGCGATAGCGATAACCGTTTTTGCACCACGGGGCAGAGACATCACGCTGGGGGATACGCTGCACCATTTCCTTCAGAAGTTGATCCTGAAGCGCCTGCTGGCTGGCCATGACCTGGCGGCCATAGTCGTTTTCCTCGTGCAGATAGTCCAGCACCTCTGGCCGGGAACGAGAATCGTCCCGCAGCCAGTAGTAGTTATCGATACGCGTATCGCCATGCGTGGTGATCGCATAAGGAGTACGTCGGGCTTTTGGAGGCATGGCATTCTTACTTTTTCGTTTTACATCCTATAAGGTTGGCAAAACACGCGTATGATGCAAGCGAAACATGGCCTTCTAGCCCACGAGGGTCTGCTTCTGCTGCTGAATATCCTGCTCAATTCCCTCACGAACGTCCTGTGGGATCTTCAGCGCATCGCCCAGGGCGTTCAGGTAGCTGCGCTCCATAAAGTGATCGATATCGATGGCGGCACAGCTCAGAAAATAGAGTTCCAGCGCCTCTTCTTCGTTTTTCACGCTTTGCGCCAGACGCTGCGGGTCAAGCGGCTGTTCGATGGCCTGCGCCACCAGCGCCCTGCCCTGCTCCTCAACGCCCGCTTCCCGCATCTGCTGTTCAATTGCGGCACGTTCACTGGCATCAATATGCCCGTCGCTCTTGGCCGCAAAGACCAGGGCGAGGATCAACCGCTCGGTGCGTAAATCTAACGGCGATACCTGCTTCCCGTACTGCGGTTCGTCCTGATGCGCGCTGCGCACCTTGTCTTTGTATTTGTTCCATAAGACGGAGCCTGCAATAGCCCCTCCGCCCGCCAGCAGCGCGCCGGTACCGTATTTGGTAAGCAGTTTCCGCGATGATTTATTGGCAACCAGCAAACCGGCCAGCCCGCCGAGCGCACCCGGCACCAGCAGCTTGCTCAGACCCTGCTCGCCCGACGACGAGCCTTTTTGTCCCAACAGGGATTGCAGTTGATTCATCCAGCCTGACATATTTTTCCTCACGTAACAGTGCGTAACCTTCACAGCCTAAGCGAGCGGGTGTCAGGAAATGTCTGTCAGTGCTAAAGAAGCGCAAATTTCCCCCCTGTCCGGTTATCCCCATACAAGACAGACGCAAACGTTTTCGTTTATACTGCCCGCATCTTTTTCAGGGGGATTTTTATGACTCGTTTAGGAACCGCGCTGCGTCCCGCCGCGACGCGCGTCATGCTGTTGGGATCGGGTGAACTGGGTAAAGAAGTGGCCATTGAATGCCAGCGTTTGGGTGTGGAAGTGATTGCGGTGGACCGTTACGCGAATGCGCCCGCCATGCACGTCGCGCATCGCTCGCACGTCATCGATATGCTTGACGGTAATGCGCTGCGGGGGTTAATTGCCGACGAAAAACCGGATTTCGTAGTACCTGAAATTGAGGCCATTGCCACTGAGATGCTGGTTGCCCTTGAACAGGAAGGCCAGCGCGTGGTGCCCTGCGCCACTGCGGCAAAACTGACCATGAACCGGGAAGGCATTCGTCGCCTGGCGGCAGAAGAATTACAGCTCCCGACCTCCAGCTACCGTTTTGCCGGAGATAAAGCTGCGTTTCTCCAGGCCGTAGAGGAGATTGGCTACCCGTGCATCATTAAGCCGGTAATGAGCTCCTCCGGCAAAGGGCAGAGCTTTATCCGCGACAGCAGCACGCTGGACAACGCCTGGGACTATGCCCAGCAGGGTGGCCGTGCCGGGGCCGGGCGCGTCATCGTGGAAGGCGTGGTGAAGTTTGATTTTGAAATTACCCTGCTCACCGTCAGCGCCGTGGATGGCGTTTATTTCTGCGACCCGATTGGTCATCGCCAGGAAGACGGCGATTATCGCGAATCCTGGCAGCCGCAGCAGATGAGCGCGCTGGCGCTGGCACGCGCACAGGAGATCGCCCGCAAGACGGTGCTGGCGCTGGGCGGCTACGGCCTGTTCGGCGTGGAGTTGTTTGTTTGCGGCGACGAGGTGATCTTCAGCGAAGTCTCCCCTCGTCCGCACGATACCGGGATGGTTACGCTGATTTCACAGGATCTCTCCGAGTTCGCGCTGCACGTACGCGCTTTCCTCGGCCTGCCGGTTGGCGGCATCCGTCAGTACGGCCCGGCAGCCTCGGCGGTGATCCTGCCGCAGCTGACCAGCCAGAATGTCACCTTTGATAACGTCGAAGGTGCGGTTGGCGCAGGCTTGCAGGTCCGGCTGTTCGGCAAACCGGAGATCGACGGAAGCCGTCGTCTGGGCGTGGCATTAGCAACCGGAGAAAACGTGGACGAAGCCGTCGCGAGAGCGAAAATAGCGGCCACTGCGGTAAAAGTGACAGGGTAAATAACTAAAAGCTGGTCAACTAAGCGACCAGCCACATTACATGATTAACGTTGTTCCGTTTCTATCGCTTCCATTCGTATTCCATGTCCTCGTAGGCTTCATTCGTTTTCGAGATGAAAACAAAAATACCGAGGCCAATAAAAATAACGAAGGGAATGATGATGCTCGCAATCAGTTCCCAGATCGCTGGCGGATCGTTTTGCGCCAGGAAACTGATACGACAGGCAATGAGGGATAACACGCAGAATAAAGCCGCCATCCCCGCAGGATAAAGGGGATTACTCCAGTTACACCAGGTAAGTTTTTTTGGGATAGCTGTCTTCATGGAGGAAAGCGAAGTAATACAAAATTTGTTTTTGTCTGAATAAGCTGCCAGTTGCTCTCCCTGGGCATATTTTACCGCATCCGCCGCAAATGCCAGAGCCAGCCACCGATACCCGGCACTCTTTGCGCCCAGAGAGGCATCGATATCCAGCCGTTCCACCGTGAGCGCTTTTTTGTCCAGTGCCTGCATTAATGGATATTTTTCAATACGGGACAGCCCGGTATACCAGAGATTTTTCGGCGTAAGTACCGAACCCGTCTCAAGGAAGACCGCCATTTTGTCCTCTACATCGGTCACGTCAGACATAGGCTGATATAAATATACCGGTTTTTCGCCCTCCTCCCGGACATAATGACTGGTCAGCAGGAATGCACATGCATTTTCCATGCTCTTTGATTCGCCGCTTTCTTCATGTAAATCAACGATAACAATCAACCGGTTTTCAACTCTGTAATCAGATAAGTTCATCCATTGGCTAACGATCGCGTAGTCAGGACATTCTGTGCTGTACTCAATTTTACACGTGCTGGCCGTTTCAATACCCAACCGCTCCAGAGTGCGTCTCAGTTCATCAATGCAGGATCCACTCCCTCCGCGAACCCAGACAACGGTTTCAAAAATACGGTAGTTATAGCCCTTCAATTTTTCTGCCATCGGATCCAGTAAGCGGTAAAACATCTGTTCATTCCTGGTCTGGTCGAAGCGATCTTCCAGTTGAATGTTAACCGGCGTTTTCGGTGCCAGCGGAAATTCGCCTTCCAGCTTCAACATATTCAGCGCGGGTTGCTCCAGGGGGGTGATTGCAGACCATGCTGCGATAGCCATATTTTTTCGCGCATACGCCTTTAAATTAATCTCCTCCTCTTTTGCTATGAATTTTCGGGTTTCAGCATAATGAATGTTGGCGTCATGAAATATGAAACTTGTAAAAACTAACAACGACACAACACAGATGGGCAGAATAACTGAAGGCACAAAAAACAGAGCCGTAACGTGTTCCTGTTCAGGCCAGGTGAGAGCCCGGATCGCGAGGCCCATTGCGACGGCTATCACATAGAGGAAAACAATCATGACGACTGGCACAGTGGAATCCGGGTCTGGCTGTTTTTTGTATAACCACCACGCGCGCATTACGAAGCTCCCGCCACAGGTAAGGTACTTTTGATTTCGCATCCACACGCCGCGCGACAGCCATCTACCACAACCCCACGGCCATGCATGGTCCAGGTTGGGTGACATTCAGTGATTGGGAACGTCCCTTTATGGAGCGGACACTGCACAAGATCATCTTTTAAGGCCACGGGCTGTCCCATAAAGTCTGCCCCAGAGGCCTTAGTGACTTTTCCTCCGCTTATCAGCGGATCGTTTAACCTAATGACGCCTTTCATCGCTTTATCTCCCTATTTTCCCGCATCCATGTTGCATTGCATGTGCTTCCAGCCGGTATAGCCTTTCACGTCGGGTACGCTGTCGGGTAAATCTTGCCAGTTAGCCTTAAGTTGCTGCGTGCTGCCCTCGAGCCCCTGCTTAGTCATGTAGACCATTCCCCACGCCCAGCCAGGGGAACGGGGGTCCAGCTTCCCGCTTACTTTATTTCCCATTCCGTCATCCACGGTATAGGCAATCCCCGGCCCACCGGGCAGAATGCGCGGGTCTTCAAATGGCTTTGATGACATATACAGTCGGTGTTTGGTTAGTAAAAAGCCCTGATCGTTGACGACGGTGAAAGAAATAATATCCTCATACGGCGCGTAGTCATCACCATTGGGTTCATTATGATTTGGTGAAAACGCTACAGAGCGCCACGTTTTCCCATAGTCCTTAGATACTATGAATCCACTCACTCCCCATCCCGTCAGTGCAATATATCGCTCTGATGGATGAATAAATTTACGGGTAAAGAGTCGATAAAACTGACTAACGGGTTCGGTGTGAATGCCTCGTTTAGTATCCGTGTACCAGAGTTCGCCTTCACAATCCCACCCTTTCAGTTCGAGATAACGATGATCATCGAATCGATAAACTACCTGCGTCGGCGGTTCTTTCGCCAGGCATCCGGTCACAAGCAAAACAGCAAAGGTCGTCAGGCCGATAAAAAATATCTTCATGCTCTATCCTTAAGCCAATTGACTATCACTCATGGGCTTTGGCATATCCCATTGCAAATTTGCTACATCCTGATTTCTGATGGACAGTTCGCGTGACGGCATGGCTGGCGAGGCATTATTAAAGTGGTTTTCCACACCGTACTCCCCTTTTGGAAGCACCTCATCAGGCCTATTCATAAACCATTTCGTACGCTGTTCATCTAGCATTCCTGTACGGTAATATTCTTTAGCGGCAGGATAACCGTTCTGTGGATCGCGCCAGTCCGCACGATGTAACAACCCTTCCCAAAATTTCCCCGCCTGATAATCGAATGATTTGCACTGCCCAATAGCCAAATCAAACGCCATAGCGTGCGATGGTGCAAATTCGCTCATCACAATAGAGGAGTGCTGGCTGTAACCTACCGGGTCAATTTTCTGCCATTCCGCTTGCAGTTCTTCCGGTGTTTTCTTCCAGGTAAGGGTGACTAACTGAAAATCACGCGAACCTGACACCTCACCATAAATAACCTCATGCTTGCGTTCAAAACTCTCTTCTTTAAGCTCTGAAGCAGATAAAACGTGACCAGGCTGCCAGCCAATATTTTGATAGCGGTTCACAGCAAAGGTTGTCGTTACCGTGCGCTTAATGGCGCTGGCTTTGGCGGAATAGGAAATGTAGGCGTCCGGGCTGTCCGGATCGACATAATAGGTATACGGTTTATCACTGGTTTTAGGATCGTTATCCGGGTGATTATCCTCCCCCTGGAGTTTGAAAATAAAAGGTTCCGGTAACTCCTCACCGTTTATTACCACATCGCGAGCGCTGTAACTGGCGTTCGTGAGAAAGGCATATTTTGCATCCCCCTCATTTCGCGGCGGTAACTTAAAGGGGTTAGCGTCAGGGATGTTTCCTACTTCACCATGCTGGTAAAACACGCGCTGAAACAGATTAGGTATATCACTGGCAATATTCTGAGGAATGCCCCGCCAGCCAAACCCCTGCACATTCTCCAGCGACACGACGCCATCGTTCGGGCAAAAGTAGTTATACACTTTACCGTCGTTGCTTCGGCAATATCTGTCATCCGTTCGCAGCGGATTATCGGAAGGTTTACGCAGGGTACAGGAGGCCTCAAGAGCCAGCAATTCGCTCTCGGCCATTTTCCCGCCACCTTTCCATTGCGTATGCATCAGGCGACAGAAATTTTTAAATGTCTGCTGTCTGGCATCGTCGGTCTGTTGATAACCCGGCTGAATATTTTCAGCCTCGCGCGACTCAAGAGAATATGGTGAGTGATTAAGAATCACACAATTCACCGGATCGTATCCGGCCTGTTTCACCAGCATATTTGCCAGCATAGTAATAATCGTGCCCTGACTGTGAGCGACGATATTGATAACATCGTTTTGCGTTACTAACGGCTGACGAATCTGAATAATCAAATCCGCCAGCCGTTGAGCGGCAAAAAACTGGTAAATGCGGTGCGGGTTTTCATAAATGGGATGGGTAAAATCGCCATCATTGAAGTGCAGCGAGGCAAATCCCGCAGCGGCAACGCCGAAGCCACCGGCGCCGGGCCCCAGCATATCCGGAATCGTCGTCGTCGCGTTGGCAAAGGTCCCGCCCCCCTTGGCAAAACTCATATCAAGTGCATTTTTAAAGTTATCGTTCTGGTACTGAAACGGCCCTTTTCTGTCATTACCCAGCGACTTTTTATTCGTCTCGTTATCTTCCTGGTACGCATCATAGGGAAGATGCGCTTTGTCACTCAGCTTCCCGATTTCCTCCCGGTAGCGCTTCTGGTCCGCCCGGTAATCATCATGCGTAACCGGTTTATATCCCCAGTAAAAAGGGATGATGGGAGAACGCCCGGGAGTGATAATTCTGTAGTCTTTCCATTCGTGGGCGTAAAAATCCTGCCGGTTAAGTCGCTTACCCAGCCCGACTAGTATTCCTTTCTCCTGATTCTGGTAGGCTTCCCCCACGTCGTTCACGCCATGGACGAGGATCACAATGCAGGGCATCGGGCGCGGTATCCCGACGTTGCGCGTCTGGGCGACTTCGCCCAGGGTTTTGTGTACCGGAATATCGCCTTCTGATACCACCCGTGGAGCGTAGGGTTTTGCCTTCGCCTCCGTCATTCCATTATCTCCATTTTATAGCTGTCGAGGTCGTCAGCATCGAGCAGGGGTGAACGACCGCAGCTGTCCGTCACGCCTTCCACCACCTGTCCGGATGCACTGGTCAGCCTGAATTTTTTGTTTGCCAGAATTTGCTCCGGATCATCGCCAGCGTGCAGTTTGTAGCGAAGTTTAAAGGCGCCTTTCTCAAAGGATGGCGTCGGTACCGACACACTTTCCGGACCGTCGTATTTCAGGCTCGGCGCTTTGAGCTCAATTCCCGTCGGCGAAAAAATGGTGACCAGTCCGGTCGGGCTGATACGGATCCCGCCGCCCCCGCAGACAAACTGCATTCCCTTTCTGGCACTGCCGTTCATTTTCCCGGTGGTACTCGTCAGCGTGAAATCCTGCTGCGACAGCATGTGCATTTCGCCCCGCTGCGCCTGCGTCGTAATATCCCCCGCACCGGCAATCATCTGGATGCCGAGTTTGCGGGCAAACAGCGACAGTTTTTCCCCTACGGCAAGCGAGAATTTTTTCACCACATTCACGCTGGCATTCCCGCCTGCTGTGGCAATCAGGTCTTTCCCGGCGGACAGTTGCAGGCTGTCCGGCGTAACCTGCGCAATTCCATTTTTTCCATATGCCACAATACCGGGCTCCGCGAGATGACTCAGCGTCTGGCTAAGCGCATTTTGCCGATCGGTTTCCACATTACTCGCGCCTGCCGTAAGCGCACTTTGCTGTAGGGTCATCGCCAGCGACAACGCCTTTTCAAGTTGTGCAATAGCCGCTGTCATATCCAGTTGCTTACCTCCCGCGCGGGGCTGTGCTTCCGTGGTGATCATCACGCCTTTGGCAGCACGCAGCGCCATCCAGTCGTCGGTGCGAACCTCCACACCTTCCCCGCGCTTTTTGCCTTCAGCATCAACCAGGTGGCCCATACTCACTTGCCCTTTGCCGTACTCGGTAGAGATTTTGATGTGTTCCTGCCCGCGACGATCTTCAAGACGGATCTTGTTCAACGCGGCTGTGCGGATCACGTTTCGGGTATCGTTACGGTTTGTGACTAAATCCGGGTGGCTGCCGTCATGCATGACATGGGCGATAAAAGGTCTGTCCGGGTCGCCGCCTTCAAAACCAACGGCAACTTCAGTCCCCTCCAGCAACGGAAAGTGAATACCAAAAGTGTCACCGGCGTACGGTCTGCCGAGGCGTACCAGGGCGCTTTCAAATCCGACCCGTTTTTCATCAAGGTCAAAATCGAACTTAACCCTGTAGCGCCCAACCGCATCAAGTCCGGCATAGGTTTTATCTCCCCCAATAGCCTTCACTCTGGCAGGCACCGTTCCAGCTATCACCGGCCGGGATAAGTATTCAGGACGGAAGCTATAGCCTTGGATATAGGGGATCCCAGAAAGTACGGCGCGATAGTGTTCAGCACGGCTGCCGCGGATAGTCATCACAGTTATCACTAACCCGGACTTAAACCCGTCCGGTATAGGCCCTGAGGGATAAAACATAATGCCCGGCTGAAGCTCGGGATCGCTGGTTGTCGCCCCCAGAACACTCTGTCCGTTCAACAGGCGTTCATAACGCAGCCGGGCGTAAAATGCGGCGGTTTCCGCCTCTTCACCGTAAAAATCACCCGCAGCCAGATAGTGATCGGCATAGTGATAGTGTTGGCCTGTCGTTACACCTTCGGGAATATCGCTCGTTTTAACGGTGTTATCCGTCTGCGGCGATTGCGGGTCACGGTAGTTATAGGTGCGAACCAACACATTTTTTGGGATCAGGCCGTGCTGCTCCTCCAGATCGGTAATGTATTCGTTATAACAGGTCATGCCTGAATGTCGGACATAAGGCATCTGTTTGTCGCTGAAGTTGTAACGACGCGCAGAATCCCCAAAAATAACGACAGTTTCTGTTTTTACTTTATTGTGATTCTCAAATCGGAACCAGATCCCTATCTCTGCCAGCAGCCGACGGATGAACCGCAAATCGGTTTCTTTCCACTGAACGATCATTTCCCGTCGTGGATAACTGTGGCTCAGTTGGTCAAAATCAATGTTGTAGCCGTCAAAGTGACCACTGTCCTTCATCAGCTTTGTAACGAGCTCCGGGACTGTCATGTTCATGTACACCGCAGAACGGTAGTTTTGATCCAGCAGCGCCAGCTCATGCTCCAGCACGCATTCATAAAGGGCTTCATCACCAGAAGAGATCAGCCGGGAAAATTGGGTGATCGTGCCATTAATCTGGCGCACCGGCAGCCAGGAGGTTTGCCCATGCCATGAAGCTTCCAAATTGGGTGCACGCAGAATAAACTCAACCCGCTGATTAATAACGGCATTAATGGCAATGTTTTGATCCGGACTGGTAAAGCGAATGGTATAGCGATAAGGCTCGCTTAATATCTCTTTTCCTGTAAAAGAATGAACATCAGAAATAACATTATTGCTACGCGGGAAATACAATAAGTACCGATTTAACGTATCCTGCCGTAGAGCCACCTCGGATTTCCCTGTCATAGTTAGATATTCCCTTAACAAACAATATGTTTATTAAAAACAATACACCTATAGCCCTGCCATTAAAACATCCAACTTCACGATAAATTAATTCGTTAAAATAATATCATTCATAAAATAAATAAAAATGCAGCGAGTAATTTCGATACGAATAAATCCAAAACTGAATAATTCATCATATATAGAAGGCACAGGTAATTTACTTACGATGAGTGATAAGAACCTTGCGAACCGGGAGAACTATTTTTGGTGGGGGCGAACAAATGGTTTGCAGTTAAGGCAGAACCACGGTATCGGGGAAAAAATAACACATAGTAGCTGGTCACATAAAGTGACCAGCATCAGGCCATACGACCCGTTTTTCTCACTGAGAATCGCTTACTGTTTCGCGCCTTCTACCGCTTCGCGAGCCAGTTTAGTGATGCGATCCCAGTCGCCTGCTTCCAGCGCATCCGCCGGAACCAGCCAGGAGCCGCCGATGCACAGCACGCTTTTCAGCGCCAGGTAGTCGCGGTAGTTGGCCGGAGAGATGCCGCCCGTTGGGCAGAAACGCACCTGGGAGAATGGGCCCGCAATGGCCTGCAACGCTTTGGTGCCGCCGTTCGCTTCAGCCGGGAAGAATTTGAACTCTTTCAGGCCGTAGTCCATGCCCAGCATCAGTTCAGAAACGGTGCTGATACCCGGGATCAGCGGAATAGAACCTTCGGTTGCGGCTTTAAGCAGGGGCTCAGTCAGCCCCGGGCTGATGGCAAACTGTGCGCCCGCTTCGGTCACTTCCGCCAGTTGCTGCGCATTCAGAACCGTACCGGCACCAATGATCGCTTCCGGCACTTCTTTGGCGATAGCACGGATCGCATCCATCGCACAGGCGGTACGCAGGGTCACTTCCAGAACGCGAACGCCACCCGCAACCAGCGCCTTCGCCATTGGGACAGCGTGCTCCAGTTTGTTTACCACAATAACCGGCACGACAGGGCCAGTGGTCAGGATTGCTTCTGCACTTGTTTTCCAGTTTTTCATCAGAGTTTTCTCTCGCCAGATCGTTAAAATCAAGTCGTCTTAAAACGTAATACAGGTTGCGCCCTGCTCCGCACCGGAGAGTTTCTCACGCAACGCACCAAACATTTCGCGTCCGGTACCCACGCGTGACGCGCTCAGGTCAGGAATATGTGGCTGACGCGCCGCCAGCTCTGCTTCATCCACCAGCAGGGTTAACTCGCCTGTCTGACCGTTAACGCGGATCATGTCACCATCACGCACTTTCGCCAGCAGGCCGCCGTCGTAGGCTTCCGGGGTGACATGAATCGCTGAAGGCACTTTACCGGATGCCCCTGAAAGGCGTCCATCGGTTACCAGTGCAATTTTGAAACGGCGGTCCAATAATACACCAAGCGGCGGCATAAGTTTATGTAATTCTGGCATCCCGTTCGCTTTTGGTCCCTGATGACGCACCACGACCACACAGTCTTTATCAAGCAGACCCGCGTCAAAGGCAGGTAAAACGTCGTGCTGGCTTTCAAACACCACCGCCGGGGCCTCAATAACCTGATTCTCTTCCGGCACGGCGGAGGTTTTCATCACGGCACGCCCAAGGTTACCGCTCAGAACTTTGGTGCCGCCGTGAGGAGAGAACGGCTGTTCGAAGGTTGCGATAACCTGAGGATCGAGCGAGTCGCTCGCCCCTTCGCGCCAGTCCAGCTCACCGTTGTTCAGCCAGGGTTCAAGGGTATAGCGATGCAGGCCAAAGCCCGCCACCGTGTTGACATCCTCATGCAGCAGGCAGCCTTTCAGCAGCTCGCGCATCAGCACCGGCACGCCGCCCGCGGCCTGGAAGTGGTTGATGTCCGCCGGACCGTTCGGGTACAGACGGGCCATCAGTGGTACCACGGAGGAGATATCGGAGAAGTCATCCCAGTTGATCAGAATGCCCGCCGCGCGCGCCATCGCGACAAGGTGCATGGTATGGTTGGTTGAACCGCCGGTCGCCAGCAGGGCGACAATCCCGTTTACGATGACTTTTTCATCCACCATTTTGCCCATTGGCATCCACTCGTTGCCGTTACCGGTCAGGCGCGTCACCTGACGGGCTGCGGCTTCGGTCAGCGCTTTACGCAGTGGCGCATCCGGCTGGATGAACGACGAGCCCGGCAGCTGCATACCCATAAACTCCACCACCATCTGGTTGGTGTTGGCCGTACCGTAGAACGTACAGGTGCCCGGCGCATGATAGGACGCGGCTTCCGCTTCCAGCAGTGCCTGACGGTCCGCTTTTCCTTCGGCATACAGCTGGCGGATACGGACTTTTTCCTTGTTTGGCAGACCGCTAGCCATCGGGCCTGACGGCACAAAAATCGCTGGCAGATGGCCAAACGACAGCGCGGCCATCACCAGCCCCGGGACGATTTTGTCGCACACGCCCAGATAGAGCGCGCCATCAAACATGTTGTGAGAGAGGCCCACTGCCGCCGACATGGCGATCACTTCGCGGCTCAGCAAGGACAGCTCCATACCGTCCTGGCCCTGGGTTACGCCATCACACATGGCCGGCACGCCGCCTGCAACCTGGCCCACCGCGTTCACGCTGTGCAGCGCATTGCGGATGATAGCCGGGTAGGCCTCATACGGCTGGTGGGCTGAAAGCATGTCGTTATAGGAGGTAATTATGGCGATATTGTTACGCAACATGCTTTTCAGCGCGTCTTTATCACCAGGCTGGCAGGCCGCAAAGCCGTGGGCCAGATTCCCGCAGGCCAGCTGAGAGCGATGGACAGTTTCACTCTTCGCCTGTTCGATGCGGGCAAGGTAGGCAGTACGGGTCTCTTTCGAGCGCTCAACAATGCGCTGTGTTACGCGTAACAATGTCGGATTCATAAAAGCTCCTCTAATTTATCTGTCCAGGCTCGGGAGTTTACACAGTTTCTGACGGTTGTTAACAACGCTGAAACGCCTGATATCCGGAGCACAGGGGCAAAATGTCTGAAGGGAGTGTAATAAAAAAAGCTCCGCGGGTGAATCCACGCGAAGCTTAAAAGATAAAAATTATGCCACTTGCTGTGTTAGATCATGTTACCGGTAAAATAACACCTTTGGGCTAGAGACGGGGTTATTCGAACTCGTTCCAGGAGCGGCCATCACGGGTGATCATCGCAACGGAGGCGACAGGTCCCCAGGTTCCCGCCTGATACGGTTTTGGCGCGTCCTGATCGGCTGCCCACGCTTCAGTGATAGAGTCGACCCACTTCCACGCCTCTTCCACTTCATCGCGGCGGACGAACAGCGCCTGGATACCACGCATGGTTTCCAGCAGCAGACGCTCGTAAGCATCGGCGAGATGCGTCTGGTTGAAGGTTTCAGAGTAGCTCAGGTCCAGCTTGGTAGTTTGCAGGTTGTGTTTGTGATCAAGGCCTGGCACTTTGTTGAGGATCTGAATATCCACACCCTCGTCCGGTTGCAGACGGATGGTCAGTTTGTTCTGCGGCAGTTCCTGCCAGGATTCTTTGAACAGGTTCAGTTCCGGATTCTTGAAGTAGACCACCACTTCGGAGCATTTTGCCGGCAGACGTTTACCGGTACGCAGGTAGAACGGCACACCGGCCCAGCGCCAGTCGTCGATATCCACGCGGATCGCCACAAACGTCTCGGTGTTGCTGGACTTGTTCGCGCCCTCTTCTTCCAGATAGCCAGGAACTTTTTTCCCCTGGGCAAAACCTGCGGTGTACTGGCCGCGCACGGTTTTCTCGCGCACGTTGGAGCGGTCAATACGGCGCAGTGATTTCAGAACTTTCACTTTGGCGTCACGAATGCTGTCGGCCGTCAGATCTGACGGTGGAGACATGGCAATCATGCACAGAATTTGCAGCAGGTGGTTCTGGATCATGTCCCGCATCTGGCCGGCCTGGTCGAAGTAGCCCCAACGGCCTTCGATGCCCACCTCTTCCGCCACGGTAATTTCCACGTGGTCGATAGTGCGGTTGTCCCAGTTGTTCACAAACAGGGAGTTGGCAAAACGCAGCGCCAGCAGGTTCAGTACCGTCTCTTTGCCCAGATAGTGGTCAATACGGTAAACCTGACACTCCTCAAAGAACTCGCCCACCTGGTCGTTGATTTCACGCGAGGTCGCCAGCGACGTACCCAGCGGTTTCTCCATCACCACGCGCGCCGGTTTGGCGTTCAGCTTCGCCTCGCCCAGACCTTTGCAGATGGCGCCGAAGGTGCTTGGCGGCATGGCGAAATAGTTAATTGTGACACGATTTTCCTGGTCAAGCATTTCACCCAGACGGGTAAAGGCGCCTACATCGTTGACGTCCAGGTTGCAGAAATCGAGACGCCCGCTCAGCTTATCCCAAAGGCTTTCATCGATTTTCTCTTTCATGAACGTTTCGAGCGCCTCGCGCACGACTTTGGTATAAGCCTCCTTATCCCAGTCTGCGCGTCCTACCCCAAGGATTCGGGTGTCGGGATGGATCTGGCCCGCTTTTTCGAGCTGATACAGGGAAGGCAGCAATTTTCGGCGTGCAAGATCGCCTTTCGCGCCGAAAATGACCAGGTCACATGCCTGGGCTGTTTGCGTTACCGCCATGTCATTCTCCTCAGTTAGATCGCCTGGTACTCTGCCAGGTATCGTTGTAATTTTATTACAATGCACTGTACTGCTTTTACGCGTTTCCTGAAACCATTAGCGCTTAACGTCGCGTGCGATACGGTAATTTTTCGTCACCCGGGCCATAACGCCCGTCTGATGACGCAACAAACGTCGATTCTTTGCGCAACAGGGTCAGAGCAAAACCCGACGTCGATCAAGTAATGAAAAAAAACAACAACATTTCTTGTCGACGATTACCCTTTCGGGAGTCCCGGGGGTAATATCGGCTAAATCGAATCAAGATTTCATCTCTTTATGAAATCGTTTATGCCCTCATGAGCGTCTTGTTAACAATGAACATGCTGGAAAAAATCCAGTTTCAACTGGAACACCTTAGCAAATCCGAGCGCAAAGTGGCTGAAGTTATTCTCGCCGCGCCCGCTCAGGCGATTCATTCAAGCATCGCCGCTCTGGCACAGGAATCGGGCGTCAGCGAACCGACGGTCAATCGATTCTGTCGTAGTCTGGACACGCGCGGCTTTCCTGATTTTAAACTGCATCTGGCCCAAAGTCTGGCAAACGGCACCCCGTATGTTAATCGCAATGTAGATGAAGACGACAGCGTTGATGCTTACACCGCAAAAATATTTGAATCGGCTATGGCCACGCTCGACCACGTTCGCCAGTCTCTGGACATGAGTTCAGTGAATCGCGCGGTCGATCTTCTCACGCAGGCCAAACGGATTGCCTTCTTTGGCCTTGGCTCGTCCGCCGCCGTGGCGCATGACGCCATGAATAAGTTCTTTCGCTTTAACGTGCCGGTGATTTACTCCGATGACATTGTGCTGCAACGCATGAGCTGTATGAATTGTAGTGAAGATGATGTCGTGGTACTCATCTCCCATACGGGCCGCACCAAGAGCCAGGTGGAGCTGGCGCAGCTCGCGCGTGACAACGATGCGATGGTCATCGCCCTGACGACGGCAGGTACGCCGCTGGCCAGGGAAGCGACGCTCGCTATTACCCTGGACGTACCGGAGGACACCGACATGTACATGCCGATGGTCTCCCGCCTGGCGCAGTTGACGGTCATCGACGTGCTGGCGACCGGTTTTACCTTACGCCGGGGCGCAAAATTCCGGGATAACTTGAAGCGGGTCAAGGAAGCCCTGAAAGAATCGCGTTTTGATAAAGAATTGCTTATAAAGAGCGATGTTCCCTAATAACTACGATGTACGATTTACGGCATTCGGTCCCCTCGCTACTGCCTTGCGATAGATGAAGGCCGATTCTATGTTCACGCAACACCAAAGTTGTTTCAGTCAACGGAGTATTACATGTCCAGAAGGCTTCGCAGAACCAAGATCGTCACCACCTTAGGCCCGGCCACCGACCGCGATAATAACCTCGAAAAGATTATCGCCGCGGGTGCCAACGTGGTGCGCATGAACTTCTCTCACGGTACGCCAGAAGACCATAAATTACGTGCCGACAAAGTGCGTGAAATCGCAGCTAAACTGGGCCGCCATGTTGCTATCCTCGGTGACCTGCAAGGTCCAAAAATCCGCGTATCGACCTTTAAAGAAGGCAAAGTCTTCCTCAACATCGGCGATAAATTCCTGCTGGATGCCAACCTGAGCAAAGGCGAAGGCGATAAGGAAAAAGTGGGTATCGACTACAAAGGTCTGCCTGCTGACGTTGTGCCTGGCGACATCCTGCTGCTGGACGACGGACGCGTACAGCTGAAAGTGCTGGAAGTTCAGGGTATGAAGGTATTCACCGAAGTGACCGTCGGCGGCCCGCTCTCCAACAACAAAGGCATCAACAAACTCGGCGGTGGCCTGTCTGCCGAAGCGCTGACCGATAAAGACAAAGCGGATATCGTGACCGCAGCGCAGATCGGCGTGGATTACCTGGCTGTCTCCTTCCCGCGCTGCGGCGAAGATCTGAACTATGCTCGCCGCCTGGCGCGCGATGCAGGCTGCGATGCGAAAATCGTTGCGAAAGTGGAACGCGCTGAAGCGGTCTGCGATCAGGACGCGATGGACGACGTGATCCTGGCGTCTGACGTGGTGATGGTTGCCCGTGGTGACCTGGGCGTGGAAATTGGCGACCCTGAACTGGTCGGTATCCAGAAAGCGCTGATCCGTCGCGCGCGTCAGCTGAACCGCGCGGTGATCACCGCCACCCAGATGATGGAATCCATGATCACCAACCCAATGCCAACCCGTGCGGAAGTCATGGACGTGGCGAACGCCGTGCTGGATGGTACCGATGCGGTGATGCTGTCAGCGGAAACCGCGGCAGGTCAGTATCCGGCAGAAACCGTGGCCGCCATGGCGCGCGTGTGCCTGGGTGCAGAGAAGATCCCAAGCATTAACGTCTCTAAACACCGTCTGGACATTCAGTTCGACAACGTGGAAGAAGCGATTGCGATGTCCGCGATGTACGCAGCCAACCACCTGAAAGGGGTCACGGCGATCATCACCATGACCGAATCTGGCCGTACCGCGCTAATGACGTCCCGTATCAGCTCCGGTCTGCCGATCTTCGCCATGTCCCGTCACGAGCGTACGCTGAACCTGACGGCGCTGTATCGCGGCGTGACGCCAGTATACTTCGACAGCACCAACGACGGCGTGGCCGCCGCGCACGATGCCGTGAACCTGCTGCGCGACAAAGGTTATCTGGTATCCGGTGATATCGTTATCGTGACGCAGGGTGACGTGATGAGCACCATCGGCTCAACCAATACCACCCGCGTACTGACCGTAGAGTAAGCTCCGATCCCCTCTCCCCTAAGGGGAGAGGGGTGAAGGTTTCCTATTTCTTCGGGAAAAGCTCTTTACGCTTGTACGGCTCTGTTTCGCCAGGTTTGCGCGTTTTGAGCAGCTTCAGGATCCACGTATATTGCTCCTTATGCGGCCCCACCAGCACCTCCACCTCTTCATTCATGCGACGTGCGATGGTGTGATCGTCTGCGGTCAGCAGATCGTCCATCGGCGGACGTACCTCAATGCTCAGGCGATGCGTTTTACCGTCATAAACCGGGAACAGTGGGATCACGCGGGCGCGGCAGACTTTCATCAGGCGACCAATCGCGGGTAGCGTGGCTTTATAGGTTGCGAAGAAATCGACAAACTCGCTGTGTTCCGGGCCGTGGTCCTGATCGGGCAGATAGTAGCCCCAGTAACCCTGACGTACCGACTGAATGAAAGGCTTAATGCCATCGTTTCGGGCGTGCAAACGCCCGCCAAAGCGACGGCGCACGGTATTCCAGACGAAGTCGTAGATTTTGTTTCCCTGATTATGGAACATCGCCGCCATTTTCTGGCCCTGCGACGCCATTAACATCGCCGGAATGTCTACCCCCCAGCCGTGCGGCACCAGGAAAATCACCTTTTCATCATTGCGACGCATCTCGTCGATGATCTCCAGCCCTTTCCAGTCAACGCGTTCGACGATCTTCTCCGGCCCTTTCAGCGCCAGTTCCGCCATCATCGCCATGGCCTGGGGCGCGGTGGTATACATGTCATCAATGATTGCTTCGCGTTCGGCGTCGCTTTTATCCGGAAAACAGTACAACAGATTTATTTGCGCGCGGCGGCGTGCGCTTTTACCTAAGCGCCCTGCCAGGCGCCCCACTTTGCCGAGCACCGGATCGCGGAGGGAAGCAGGTAGCAACGCCATGCCAGCAAACGCGTATACGCCAAGCCAGGCGCCCCAGTTACGCGGGTGGCGGAAAGATTTTTCAAACTCGGGAATGTACTCAATATTGTTTTTTTTGGTTTCCATGCGGGTTCCAGGGTCTGGTGACGCAAAAATATATTCGGATAGTGTAGCGAGGCTGCCGCCCGCGCACAAAAGAAAAAGCCGGCGCATACTGACGCCGGCTTTTTAAATCAGGAGAGCTTAGTCGAAGCGCAGCTGCGGCATCACCTCTTTCACCTGCGCCAGGTAATCTTTGCGATCTTTGCCGGTCAGCCCTTCGGTACGCGGCAGTTTTGCCGTCAGCGGGTTAACCGCCTGCTGGTTGATCCACACTTCGTAGTGCAGGTGCGGACCCGTCGACCGGCCGGTGTTACCGGACAACGCGATGCGATCGCCACGTTTCACTTTCTGGCCCGGTTTGACCAGCAGTTTACGCAGGTGCATGTAGCGGGTGGTGTACGTACGACCGTGACGAATAGCAACGTAGTAGCCAGCAGCACCGCTGCGTTTCGCCATGACCACTTCACCATCCCCTACCGCCAGCACTGGCGTGCCCTGCGGCATGGCGAAGTCAACGCCACGGTGCGGCGCTACGCGGCCAGTTACCGGGTTCAGACGACGCGGGTTGAAGTTGGAGGAGACGCGGAACTGTTTCGCCGTTGGAAAACGCAGGAAGCCTTTTGCCAGACCCGTACCGCTGCGGTCATAGAACTTACCGTCTTCCGCGCGAATAGCGTAGTAGTCTTTGCCGTCTGAACGCAGACGAACACCCACCAGCTGGCTCTGCTCGCGCTTACCATCCAGCATTTCGCGGGACATCAGGACAGAGAACTGATCGCCTTTTTTCAGTTTGCGGAAATCCATCTGCCACTGCATGGCTTTGATCACCGAGCTGATTTCAGCGCTGGTCAGGCCGGCATCGCGTGCGCTGGAAACAAAGCTGCCGCCGACGGTCCCTTTCATGACGCTGTTAACCCAGTCGCCCTGCTGCAATTCGCTGGTCATTTTGAAACCGTTTGCAGTGCGATCGTAGGTGCGGGTTTCGCGACGGGACATCTCCCAGGTCAGACGTTGCAGATCGCCGTCGGGCGTTAGGGTCCAGGAAAGCTGCTGACCAATTTTCAGGTTACGCAGCTCTTTATCGGATGCGGCGAGCTGGCTGATGTTGCCCATGTCGATACCGTACTGGTTCAGGACGCTGCTCAGCGTATCGCCAGTAGAAACAACATATTCATGAATGCCGGCTTCATTCTGGATCTTGTCATCCAGCTCATCCTGGGGAATCGCTTCATCTTCCTGAGCGGCCTGATCGATAGGCTCGCTGGCCTCAGGCAGCAGAGAGCGGATCTCGCTCTTCTCCAGTTCGATGGTTTTAATGATTGGGGCGGAACTCGGGTGGTAAACATAGGGCCGCCAGACGGCGACCGCTAATGTGAGAACTGTAAGCGACCCCAGCATAACGCGGTGGGGTCGAGGCAGATTGTTAAATGCCAGGGCGACAGAGCGGGCTATCTGTTGCACGTATTCACTTCCTCGTTAATCTCCTTTCAGGCAGCTCGCATACTGATTCGCCAGTTGGCTGAGGAACTGCGAATAGCTCGCTTTGCTCAACTGGATGTTCGTACCTAGCGGGTCAAGGGTTCCCATGCGCACGGATGTTCCCCTGGCCACGGCTTCTACGACCGCTGGCCTGAACTGTGGCTCAGCAAAAACGCATGTCGCTTTTTGCTCAACCAACTGTGTTCTGATTTCATGTAAACGCTGCGCACCAGGCTGAATTTCAGGGTTGACGGTAAAATGCCCCAGCGGGGTCAGACCGTAATGTTTCTCGTAATACCCGTAGGCATCATGAAAAACGAAGTACCCTTTTCCTTTAAGCGGTGCGAGCTCGTTACCCACCTGTTTGTCGGTTGCGGCTAATTGAGCCTCAAAATCCTTCAGGTTGGCGTCGAGTTTGATTCGACTTTGCGGCATAAGTTCCACTAATTTGTCGTGGATTGCAACCGCTGTAAGCCGCGCTATCTCTGGGGAGAGCCAGAGATGCATGTTGTATTCGCCGTGATGGTGATGGTCGTCACCTTTTTCACCGTGAGCATGGTCGTGGTCGTGTTCGTCACCCTCGTCCTCAGCTCCTTTCATGAGTAACGGTTTCACGCCGGACAGCCCGGCAATCGTCACCTGTTTCTCAGCGGGAAGCTGACTGGCTGACTTCTGCATGAACGCTTCCATCTCAGGACCAATCCAGACCACTAAGTCCGCGTTCTGTAAGCGTTTTACATCAGATGGACGCAGGGAATAATCATGCTCGGAAGCACCATCAGGCAGCAGAACCTGGGTCTCAGTGACCCCATCCGCGATGGCAGAGGCGATAAATCCAAGCGGTTTAAGCGAAGCGACAACGGCGGCGTTAACATCTTGTGCTGTTGTACCCCAAAGAGCAGCGGATAAAGCTGCGAAAAGAAGCGTATTTTTCTGTAACATAATGCGACTAATCATCGTAATGAATGCGTGGAATGTGATATTATAACATTCGATGACTTCTGCAAGCTTAAATTGACATGACGACTTTAGTTTCTCTTGAAAATGTTTCGGTCTCATTCGGCCAGCGCCGCGTCCTTTCTGACGTGTCGCTGAATCTGAAGCCCGGCAAGATACTCACGCTGCTCGGCCCTAACGGTGCAGGCAAGTCGACGCTGGTACGCGTCGTATTAGGCCTGGTAGCCCCTGATGCAGGTGTTATCGTCCGCCAAGACAAGTTGCGTATCGGCTATGTGCCGCAAAAATTACACCTCGATGCCACCCTGCCCCTGACGGTGAGCCGCTTCCTGCGCCTTCGTCCCGGTACGCGTAAAGCGGATATCCTCCCGGCGCTGAAACGCGTTCAGGCGGGACATCTTGTTGAGGCGCCCTTGCAAAAGCTGTCGGGCGGTGAAACCCAGCGCGTATTACTTGCCCGCGCCCTGCTCAGCAGCCCTCAGCTGCTGGTCCTGGACGAGCCGACGCAGGGTGTTGACGTCAACGGTCAGGTTGCGCTGTACGATCTGATTGACCAGCTCCGTCGGGAGCTAAACTGCGCGGTGCTGATGGTGTCCCATGATCTGCATCTGGTGATGGCCAAAACCGACGAAGTGCTGTGCCTGAACCATCACATTTGTTGTTCCGGCACGCCGGAAGTGGTGTCAATGCATCCGGAATTTATCTCTATGTTTGGCCATCGTGGCGCCGAGCAGCTGGGCATCTATCGTCATAATCACAATCACCGCCATGATTTACAGGGACGAATCGTCCTGCGTCGGGGAAATGGACACTCATGATTGAACTGTTACTGCCCGGCTGGCTGGCCGGGATTATGCTTGCCTGCGCCGCGGGTCCACTCGGCTCGTTTGTCGTCTGGCGCAGAATGTCCTATTTCGGCGATACGCTGGCCCATGCTTCATTGCTGGGTGTGGCGTTTGGTTTGTTACTGGACGTGAACCCGTTTTATGCGGTGATTGTCGTCACGCTGCTGCTGGCTGCCGGTCTGGTCTGGCTGGAAAAACGCCCTCATCTGGCAATTGATACCCTGCTCGGCATTATGGCGCACAGCGCCCTGTCGCTGGGCCTGGTGGTAGTGAGCCTGATGTCAAACATCCGCGTGGACCTGATGGCCTATCTGTTCGGCGATCTGCTGGCCGTCACGCCCGAAGATCTGATATCTATTGCCATTGGCGTGGCAGTGGTGCTCGGGATCCTGCTGTGGCAGTGGCGAAATTTACTGGCTATGACCGTCAGTCCGGATCTGGCCTTTGTCGATGGCGTGAAGCTTCAGCGCGTGAAGCTGCTGTTGATGCTGGTGACGGCGTTAACCATCGGCGTGGCGATGAAGTTTGTCGGCGCGCTGATCATCACGTCGCTGCTGATAATCCCTGCCGCCACGGCGCGCCGTTTTGCGCGTACGCCGGAGCAAATGGCCGGTATCGCGGTGATTATCGGAATGATTGCGGTGACGGGCGGGTTAACCTTCTCGGCGTTTTATGACACGCCAGCGGGGCCGTCGGTGGTACTGTGCGCGGCGGTGTTGTTTATTTTCAGTATGATGAAAAAGACCGCGCAGTAGTCAGCATGTCCCCGGTGGCGCTTCGCTTACCGGGGCTACAATTTATCGCTGCTTACGGCATCGCGGGCGGCGTAATGCCGAAATGATTCCACGCCCGCACCGTTGCCATACGACCACGCGGGGTACGCTGCAAGAAGCCCTGCTGGATCAGATACGGCTCCAGCACGTCCTCGATAGTCTCACGCTCTTCGCCAATTGCCGCCGCCAGGTTATCCAGCCCTACCGGCCCGCCAAAGAACTTATCCAGCACCGCCAGCAGCAGCTTACGGTCCATATAGTCAAAGCCTTCGGCATCGACATTCAGCATATCCAGCGCCTGGGCGGCGATCTCGGCCGATATGGTGCCGTCGTGCTTCACCTCGGCAAAGTCACGCACCCGGCGCAGCAGGCGGTTGGCAATACGCGGCGTACCGCGGGAGCGCTTCGCCACTTCAAACGCCCCCTCTTCGCTCATATCCAGCCCCATGTAGCGCGCGCTGCGCCCTACAATATGCTGAAGGTCGGGCACCTGATAAAACTCCAGACGCTGCACGATACCAAAACGGTCGCGTAGTGGAGAGGTCAGCGAGCCGGCGCGGGTCGTGGCGCCAATCAGGGTAAACGGTGGCAGATCGATTTTGATCGAGCGCGCGGCCGGACCTTCACCGATCATGATATCCAGCTGGTAATCCTCCATTGCCGGATAGAGCACTTCCTCCACCACCGGTGAAAGACGGTGGATCTCATCGATAAACAGCACGTCATGCGGTTCGAGGTTGGTCAGCATCGCCGCCAGGTCCCCTGCTTTCTCCAGTACCGGGCCGGAGGTGGTACGCAGGTTAACGCCCATTTCATTGGCGACGATATTCGCCAGGGTGGTTTTACCTAACCCCGGCGGACCAAAAATCAGCAGGTGATCGAGCGCATCGCCGCGCAGCTTTGCCGCCTGGATGAAAATCTCCATCTGAGAACGAACCTGCGGCTGGCCGATGTACTCATCCAGCAGTTTGGGACGGATCGCGCGATCCACCACGTCATCTGGCTGAATAGTGCCTGCCGATACCAGGCGGTCTGCTTCAATCATCCTTTACCTCACAATGCAGCGCGCAGCGCTTCACGAATCAGAGTTTCACTGCTGGCATCCGGTTTAGCAATTTTGCTTACCATCCGGCTGGCCTCCTGAGGTTTATAGCCCAGCGCCACCAGCGCGGCAACCGCTTCCTGCTCGGCATCATCATCCGATGCAGGCGCGCCCGGGGAAGTCAGCACCAGATCGGCTGCCGGCGTGAACAGATCGCCATGCAGACCTTTGAAGCGGTCCTTCATCTCGACAATCAAACGCTCGGCGGTTTTCTTCCCGATGCCCGGAAGTTTAATTAACGCAGCTGGATCTTCACGCTCAACGGCGTTCACAAACTGTGGCGCTGACATACCGGACAGAATCGCCAGGGCCAGCTTCGGCCCGACGCCGTTGGTTTTAATCAATTCGCGGAACAGGGTGCGTTCCTGTTTGTTATTGAAGCCGTACAGCAGCTGAGCGTCTTCACGCACCACAAACTGGGTAAAGACAACCGCTTCTTTGCCCGCCTCCGGCAGCTCATAGAAGCAGGTCATTGGCATATGGACTTCATAGCCCACGCCACCCACTTCCAGCAGTACTAACGGGGGTTGTTTTTCAATGATGATGCCTCTGAGTCTGCCTATCACGTGACGCTCCTGCGTTCTGGAAGAAATTAACTGCCGACATAATAAAAAAAGGCTGGATAAACATCCAGCCTGATTTGTCATTATCGTAACCTGCCTCGCGCCAGATTGAGCCGCGACTCGCTCATTTGCATCGCATTCTGGCTGACGTGACAGTGGGTAATCGCAATGGCCAGCGCATCCGCGGCGTCGGCCTGCGGGTTCGCAGGGAGCTTCAGCAGGGTACGCACCATGTGCTGCACCTGGCTTTTCTCCGCGCTACCAATGCCCACCACCGTCTGCTTAACCTGACGGGCCGCGTACTCAAACACCGGCAGATCCTGGTTCACGGCGGCAACAATCGCCACGCCGCGCGCCTGACCGAGCTTTAACGCCGAGTCAGCGTTTTTCGCCATAAAGACCTGCTCGATGGCGAAATAGTCCGGCTGGAACTGGGTGATGATCTCCGACACGCCCGCATAGATGAGCTTCAGGCGCGATGGCAGATCGTCCACTTTGGTGCGAATACAGCCGCTGCCGAGGTAGGTTAGCTGGCGTCCCACCTGACGGATAACGCCATAGCCGGTGACGCGTGAGCCGGGGTCAATCCCGAGAATAATCGACATCACGCGTCTCCCGTAAACGGTTTACAGGCTCTCATCAGAGAGTCGCTGCAACCTCATCAGAGATTTCACCGTTGTGATACACTTCCTGCACGTCGTCGCAGTCTTCGAGCATGTCGATCAGACGCAGCAGTTTCGGTGCGGTTTCCGCATCCATGTCCGCTTTGGTAGACGGGATCATTGAGACTTCAGCGTTATCCGCCTTCAGGCCAGCCGCTTCCAGCGCATCGCGCACGGCACCCATCTCTTCCCATGCGGTGTAAACATCAATAGCGCCGTCGTCGTAGGTCACCACGTCTTCCGCACCGGCTTCCAGCGCCGCTTCCATGATCGCATCTTCGTCGCCTTTCTCGAAGGAGATGACGCCTTTTTTGCTGAACAGGTACGCTACAGAACCGTCAGTGCCCAGGTTACCACCGGTTTTGGTGAACGCGTGACGCACTTCCGCAACGGTACGGTTACGGTTGTCGGACAGACACTCAACCATCACCGCCGTACCGCCAGGACCGTAACCTTCATAAATGATGGTTTCCATGTTCGCGTCTTCATCACCGCCCACGCCACGTGCGATGGCACGGTTCAGGGTGTCACGCGTCATGTTGTTGGACAGGGCTTTATCCACCGCTGCGCGCAGACGTGGGTTAGAAGCCGGATCGCCGCCGCCCAGACGCGCCGCTGTCACCAGCTCACGAATGATTTTGGTAAAGATTTTACCGCGTTTGGCATCCTGTGCCGCTTTGCGGTGTTTGGTGTTGGCCCACTTACTATGACCTGCCATAAAAAGTTCTCCAAAAATCGCGCCTTCTCAGGCAGCGTTAATTACAAATTCTTCAATCGCCTGCCGGTTGCTCCACGACTTGGTCAGTGCGGCGGCATCCGCCGCATTCACCCAGCGGTAGGTCAGGTGTTCCGTGAACACGATCTCCCGCTCATGGGGAAGCGCAAGGCAGAACCACGATTCCGTATTGCGCTCAATGCCCGGTGCATAGCGATGACGTAAATGGCTAAAAATTTCAAACTCCACCGTGCGCTGACAGTCCTTCAGGGTCAGTTGCTCGCGAGCAACGTCAATGGCGACCTCTTCCTTTACTTCACGCGCGGCGGCCTGCGGCGCGGTCTCCCCCTCTTCCAGGCTGCCGGTAACCGACTGCCAGAAATCCGGATCGTCGCGCCGCTGCAACATCAGCACCCGCTTCGTGTCTTCTGCATAAATGACCACCAGAACCGAAACGGGACGCTTATATGCCATATCAGTTTTTCTCTTCCTTCTTCACCACCTCAATGCCCAGCTCAGCCAGCGCGGCCGGGTTGGCAAAGCTTGGCGCTTCAGTCATCAGACACGCCGCTGCGGTGGTTTTCGGGAAGGCGATCACATCACGGATGTTGTCGGTGCCGGTCAGCAGCATGGTCAGACGGTCAAGACCGAAGGCCAGACCCGCATGCGGAGGGGTACCGTACTTCAGGGCGTCCAGCAGGAAGCCAAACTTCTCGCGCTGCTCCTGCTCGTTAATGCCCAGAATGCCGAACACGGTCTGCTGCATTTCACCGCTGTGAATACGCACGGAACCGCCGCCCACTTCGTAGCCGTTGATGACCATATCGTAGGCGTTTGCCACCGCGTCTTCCGGCGCCGCTTTCAGCTCTGCCGCCGTCATCTCTTTTGGCGAGGTGAACGGGTGGTGCATCGCGGTCAGGCCGCCTTCACCGTCGTCTTCAAACATCGGGAAGTCGATTACCCACAGCGGCGCCCATTTGCTTTCGTCGGTCAGGTTCAGGTCTTTGCCAAGCTTCAGACGCAGCGCGCCCATCGCATCCGCAACCACTTTCTTGTTGTCTGCGCCGAAGAAGATCATGTCGCCGTCCTGCGCGCCGGTGCGCTCAAGGATCGCTTCCACGATGTCCGCATTCAGGAATTTCGCCACCGGGCTGGTGATGCCTTCCAGACCTTTTGCACGCTCGGTTACTTTAATATAGGCCAGACCTTTCGCGCCGTAGATCTTGATGAAGTTGCCGTAGTCGTCAATCTGCTTACGGCTCAGGGCAGCACCGCCCGGAACGCGCAGGGCAGCCACGCGGCCTTTCGGATCGTTAGCCGGGCCAGCAAAGACCGCGAACTCAACGGCTTTCACCAGGTCTGCCACGTCCACCAGCTCCATCGGGTTACGCAGGTCTGGTTTGTCAGAACCGTAGCGACGCTCGGCTTCCGCGAAGGTCATGACAGGGAAATCGCCCAGCTCAACGCCTTTCACGTCGTTCCACAGGCTACGCACCAGGGCTTCCATCACCTCACGCACCTGCTCAGCGGTCATGAAGGAGGTTTCCACATCGATCTGGGTAAATTCTGGCTGACGGTCAGCGCGCAGGTCTTCGTCGCGGAAGCATTTCACGATCTGATAGTAGCGATCGAAGCCGGACATCATCAGCAGCTGTTTGAAAAGCTGTGGTGACTGCGGCAGCGCGTAGAATTTGCCTTTATGGACGCGGGATGGCACCAGGTAGTCGCGCGCGCCTTCCGGCGTGGCTTTGGTCAGCATCGGGGTTTCGATATCAAGGAAACCGTGGTCATCCATAAAACGGCGCACCAGGCTGGTGATTTTCGCACGGGTTTTCAGGCGCTGAGCCATTTCCGGACGACGCAGATCCAGGTAGCGGTATTTCAGACGCGCTTCTTCGGTGTTGACGTGGTTGGAGTCCAGCGGCAACGCTTCCGCGCGGTTGATGATCGTCAGATCGGACGCCAGCACTTCGATAGCGCCGGTCGCCATGTCGGCGTTGACGTTTTTCTCGTCACGCGCACGCACGGTGCCCGTCACCTGAATGCAGAACTCATTGCGCAGCTCAGAAGCCAGCTTCAACGCATCAGCGCGATCCGGATCGAAGAACACCTGAACGATACCTTCGCGGTCACGCATATCAATAAAGATAAGGCTACCAAGATCGCGACGACGATTGACCCAACCACACAGGGTGACCTGCTGCCCGACGTGGGACTGACGCAGCTGCCCGCAATATTCTGTACGCATGAGATATCCCTTAATTAGCCGCAGGCTGATTGTCGCCTGTCTCGCAGGCTACGATGTCGCAGCTTTCTGTATGTCACAACTGGATGAAAAAAGGCGGCTATTATACTGGAAATTCTGCCGCACGATAAGAGCGAAGCACGGCCTGACGCGCGTTTGCTGAACTCTTATTGCCTATTCTCACAAAAATTAACAAAATTATCCGACCGATAACAGGCCATCACGTCGTAAGGTGTAGAAAAGCAATCATTTGACGGGAGTGACGATGTTTACACTTGATGCCACCAAAACCGCCCTTGTGGTCATTGATTTACAGGAAGGCATTCTGCCTTTTGCCGGTGGTCCGCACACCGCTGACGATGTGGTCAGCCGCGCTGCGCGCCTGGCAGAAAAATGCCGCGCCAGCGGCTCGCCTGTTGTTATGGTGCGCGTCGGCTGGTCCGCTGATTTCGCCGAAGCGTTAAAGCAGCCGGTTGATGCCAAGGCCCCGGCGCAGGCGCTGCCGGACAACTGGTGGACATATCCTGTCTCGCTCGGTAAACGCGACAGCGATATAGAAGTCACCAAACGCCAGTGGGGCGCATTCTACGGCACCGACCTGGAGCTCCAGCTGCGCCGTCGCGGGATCGACACTATTATTCTGTGCGGGATCTCCACCAACATCGGTGTGGAATCCACCGCCCGTAACGCCTGGGAGCTGGGCTTTAACCTGGTGATCGCGGAAGATGCGTGCAGCGCAGCCTCTGCGGATCAGCACCAGGGCAGCATGACCCATATCTTCCCGCGTATCGGTCGCGTGCGCAGCACGGATGAGATCCTCAGCGCGCTATGATGTACGTGGGCCTGCCCCAGTGGTCGCACCCGAAATGGGTGCGCCTGGGTATTACCAGCCTTGAAGAGTATGCCCGACACTTTAACTGCGTTGAGGGCAATACCACGCTGTACGCCCTGCCCCGCGCGGAGATCGTCGAACGCTGGCGCGAGCAAACCACCGACGACTTCCGCTTTTGCTTTAAATTCCCGGCGACCATCTCCCACAACGCCGCGCTGCGCAACTGCGATGATTTAACCCACGAGTTTTTCACCCGGATGTCGCCTCTGGCCAACCGTATTGGCCAGTACTGGCTCCAGCTTCCCGCCACGTTTGGCCCGCGCGACCTGCCTGCCCTCTGGCAGTTTCTCGACGCCCTGCCGCATGGCTTCACCTACGGCGTAGAAGTAAGGCATCCGGAATTCTTTGCCAAGGGCGACGTGGAGAAAGCGCTCAATCGCGGCCTGCATGAACGATCGGTCAACCGCGTGATCCTCGACAGCCGCCCCGTACATAGCGCAATCCCGCACAGCGAAGCCGTTGTTGATGCCCAGCGAAAAAAACCGAAAGTGCCCGTCCACGCGATCGTAACGGCACAGAACCCGATGGTCCGGTTTATCGGCAGCGATAACATGCAGCAAAATGAGGAGATGTTCGCCGTCTGGCTGCAAACGCTGGCGAAATGGGAGCACACCACCACGCCGTACCTTTTTTTACATACGCCGGATATCGCACAGGCGCCTGAACTGGTCGATGCTCTCTGGCAGGCCTTGCAGCAGGCGGTTCCGTCGGTTGGCCCCGCGCCGTCCATCCCACAACAATCTTCTCTTTTCTGAAATCACCCCCTATCATAGAGACGTGCCATCTGCCAAAAACAGGGAGTTAGTATGGTCAGCGCGCTGTATGCGGTGTTAGGTGCATTACTGCTGATTAAGTTTTCATTTGATGTTGTGCGCCTGAGAATGCAGTACCGCGTCTCGTACGGTGACGGGGGCTTTTCTGAGCTACAAAGCGCAATCCGCATCCACGGCAACGCGGTCGAGTACATTCCCGTCGCGTTAATTTTACTGCTGTTAATGGAGATGGATGGCGCAGAAACCTGGATGGTGCACGTCTGTGGGCTGCTGCTGATAGCTGGGCGTTTGATGCATTATTATGGTTTTCACCACCGCCTGATCCGCTGGCGTCGTTCTGGCATGAGCGCGACCTGGTGCTCGCTTTTGCTGATGGTGCTGGCTAACCTTTGGTATATGCCGTGGGAGTTGGTTTTCTCCTTCCATTAGCGCACAATATGCCCCTTTATTTTTCCCGGATTTTTACGTTATGTCAGATCGCGACACGCTTTTTTCCGCGCCTATCGCCAGCCTGGGCGACTGGACCTTTGATGAACGGGTAGCCGAAGTCTTCCCGGATATGATCCAGCGCTCTGTTCCCGGTTATTCCAATATTATCTCCATGATCGGCATGCTGGCGGAGCGTTTTGTTCAACCCGGCACGCAGGTCTATGACCTGGGCTGTTCGCTGGGAGCGGCAACGCTGTCCATTCGTCGTAACGTTCATCACGAAGGCTGCAAGATTGTGGCTGTCGATAACTCACCGGCCATGGTCGAACGCTGCCGTCGCCACATTGACGCGTATAAAGCCCCTACGCCTGTGGAGGTGGTAGAAGGCGATATCCGCGATATCGACATCCAGAACGCCTCGATGGTGGTACTGAACTTTACCCTTCAGTTCCTGGTGCCGGACGATCGTCAGCGGTTGCTGGATAAAATTTATCAGGGCCTGAACCCGGGCGGCGCGCTGGTGTTGTCTGAGAAATTCAGCTTTGAAGACGCCAGCGTGGGCGAACTGCTGTTCAACATGCACCATGATTTCAAGCGTGCAAATGGCTACAGCGAGCTGGAGATCAGCCAGAAGCGCAGCATGCTTGAAAACGTCATGCTGACGGATTCCGTAGAAACCCACAAAGCGCGCCTGCGCAAAGCCGGATTTGAACACAGCGAACTGTGGTTCCAGTGCTTTAACTTTGGTTCTCTGGTGGCGCTTAAAGCCGGAGACGCAGCATGATCGAGTTCGGTAATTTCTATCAGCTGATTGCCAAAAACCACCTTTCCCACTGGCTGGAAACCCTGCCTGCACAAATTGCCACCTGGCAGCGCGATCAGCAGCATGGTCTGTTGAAGCAGTGGTCCAACGCCGTGGAGTTTCTGCCTGAACTGACGCCTCATCGTCTGGATTTACTGCACAGCGTGACGGCGGAGAGCGAAGAGCCGCTCCCGGCCGGGCAGATCAACCGCATCGAAACGCTGATGCGTAACCTGATGCCGTGGCGCAAAGGGCCGTTCTCGCTGTACGGCGTAAACATCAACACCGAGTGGCGTTCCGACTGGAAGTGGGATCGCGTTCTGCCGCATTTATCCGACCTGACCGGGCGCACCATTCTGGACGTGGGCTGCGGTAGCGGCTATCACATGTGGCGCATGATCGGCGCAGGCGCGCATCTGGCCGTCGGTATCGATCCGATGCAGCTGTTCCTGTGCCAGTTTGAAGCGGTGCGTAAGCTGCTGGGTAACGACCAGCGTGCGCACCTGCTGCCGCTGGGTATCGAGCAACTCCCTGCCCTGAAAGCGTTTGATACCGTTTTCTCGATGGGCGTGCTGTACCACCGTCGTTCCCCGCTGGAGCATCTGTGGCAACTGAAAGATCAGCTGGTCAGCGGCGGCGAACTAGTGCTGGAAACGCTGGTCATCGAAGGCGATGAACATGCCGTTCTGGTGCCGGGCGATCGCTATGCGCAGATGCGCAACGTTTACTTCATCCCTTCCGCGCTGGCGCTGAAGAACTGGCTGGAGAAATGTGGATTTGTCGATGTACGCATCGCCGATGTGTGCGTGACGTCGGTTGAGGAACAGCGCCGCACCGACTGGATGATCACCGAATCACTGGAGCAATTCCTCGACCCGGACGATCACAGTAAAACCATAGAAGGCTATCCGGCCCCGATGCGTGCGGTATTGATTGCGACCAAGCCGTAGCCTTTAGCCGGGTGGCGGCTGCGCCTTACCCGGCCTACGCGTGATTTCGTAGGCCCGGTAAGCGCAGCGCCACCGGGCAAAAAAGAAAAAAAGGCCCCTGTGTAATTTGCAGGGGCCTGGTACAAGCAAGCATCATATTGGGCGACATGATGCGCGGTAAAAATCGGTACGTTGCTACACGTGATGACGTTCAATCAACGATTTCATTACCGCAACCGACTCTCCATCCACACCGTAGCGTGAGTACTCATCCGCTTCAGCATCCGTCGACATTGACAACCCTGTATTGCGATAACGCATGGGTGAAGGTATCCATTTACCCGCCGAGCTGTGCAGCTCTTCCACCCCTGCGTTTAAAAACAGTTCCAGATTGCTGGCGCGTACTCCTGCGCCCGCCATGATTATTGGAACACCGGAATGTGCTTTTAGTTCCGTAATTAATTTCAGTCCTTTTTCAGCCGAGGACTGCTGGCCCGACGTCAGAACGCGCGCCACGCCCAGTTCTGCCAGCGTATCAAAGGCTTGTATCGGATCCTGACACATATCGAACGCACGATGAAAAGTGACCGCCATCCCCCGGGCGGCGCGCATGACCTGACGCATACGCGGAAGATCGATGTTGCCGTCTTCGTCCAGCACACCGATCACCAGCCCCGGAAAACCGGAATCACGGACGAGGGCGATATCCTCAAGCATGGCACTGAACTCACCCGCCGTATAACAAAAATCACCGCCGCGCGGGCGAATAATCGGGTGCACCGGAATAGTGATGGCCTGACGGGCTGATTTCAGCACGCCAAAGGACGGGGTTAATCCCCCTTCTTTAGGTGCCGCGCAAAGCTCGATGCGATCGGCCCCCTGCCGTTGCGCAGTGACGGCACACTCCACGCTGTAACAACAAATTTCCAGCAGCGCCATGTCATCCTCCTTAAATTTCACTCAACGTACCATCGTGGCACGTTGCCCGATTGATGTCTGGATCGACGCTCACAATGCTTACGCTTCGCTGGCGACGATCTGCTCGATAGTCCAGGGATGGAATTTCACCGTCACGTTGCCGTCCGTTACGGCAAGCGTAGGGTTCGGTAAGCGTTCGCGCTCCCCTTTTGGCGAGCTGGTTTTGACGAAAATACCCGGCTGGCTTAACCCCTCGTCGGAAAGCAGCGCCAGCGCACGGGCGTTCAGCGTCTCGGGCTCCCCAGGCAGAACAATTTCGATATGCTCCCAGCCTTCGTGCGGATAACGCTTCTCTCCTGGCCAGGGCAGTTCCACAACGGTGAATTGCCAGTGCGCCACCGTTACCGGCGCGTGAAGTTTGAACAGGCAGATCGGGCGACCGTTAATGATATTCTCCGACAGCAGTTCTCCGCACTGCTCAAAGCCACGCCGCCAGCGTTCGGCGGTGGCATTCTGGTGGCAGCGCAAAGAGATGTGATCGGCCTCAAGCGGCGCGATATCCAGCCCGAGACGGGTGGCAAGTTCTGTGAACGCCTGAGTGAAGCGCGGTAAATCTGCGGAAATATCATGCAGTTCGTCAATGGTATGCCAGTTCGCCATAGGTCAGTCTCGTTTCGTGTCGCAAAGCCGCTAATTTACTCTGTTGCCCTCTGGCGACCAACCGCAGAATCACGGTTTTTTCGACTGCATGATTATGCATACCGTCTTCGCCTGGATTCTGAGCGATCTTCGCCCCCCGCAGGGCTGACGCCCGAAGGCATTTGCAGTATACTCCCGCCCTAAATTCTTAAACTGGCGTGGGTGTTTTTTACCCGCATCAAAAACGTAAGGTATCCAGGTGAATATTCAGGCTCTTCTCTCAGAAAAAGTCAGTCAGGCACTGATTGCCGCAGGTGCGCCTGCGGATTGCGAACCACAGGTTCGTCAGTCAGCGAAAGTACAGTTTGGCGACTATCAGGCTAATGGCGTGATGGCAGTGGCTAAAAAACTGGGCATGCCGCCGCGACAGCTCGCTGAGCAGGTACTGACGCATCTGGATCTCACCGGCATCGCCAGCAAAACCGAAATCGCCGGTCCAGGCTTTATCAACATTTTCCTTGAGCCTGCATTCCTCGCAAGCCACGTTGACGCGGCGCTGAAGTCTGACCGTCTGGGCGTGGCTCAGCCAGAAGCGCAGACCGTGGTGGTTGACTACTCCGCGCCAAACGTGGCGAAAGAGATGCACGTCGGTCACCTGCGCTCCACCATCATCGGTGACGCGGCGGTGCGTACCCTGGAGTTCCTTGGTCACAAGGTGATCCGCGCTAACCACGTAGGCGACTGGGGCACGCAGTTCGGCATGCTGATCGCGTATCTGGAAAAGCAGCAGCAGGAAAACGCAGGCGAAATGGCGCTGGCAGACCTGGAAGGTTTCTACCGTGAAGCCAAAAAGCACTATGACGAAGATGAAGCCTTCGCCGAGCGCGCGCGCAGCTACGTGGTGAAACTTCAAGGCGGCGACCCGTACTTCCTCGAGATGTGGCGCAAGCTGGTGGACATTACCATGTCCCAGAATCAGCTCACCTATAACCGTCTGAACGTGACCCTGACCCGTGACGACGTGATGGGTGAAAGCCTGTATAACCCGATGCTGCCAGGCATTGTGGCGGACCTGAAAGCTAAAAATCTGGCGGTGGAAAGCGAAGGCGCAACGGTGGTGTTCCTTGATGAGTATAAAAACAAGGAAGGCGAACCGATGGGTGTGATCGTCCAGAAAAAGGATGGCGGCTATCTCTACACCACCACCGACATCGCCTGTGCGAAATACCGTTACGAAACCCTGCATGCGGATCGCGTGCTGTATTACATCGACTCCCGTCAGCACCAGCACCTGATGCAGGCGTGGACTATCGTGCGTAAAGCGGGTTATGTGCCGGATTCCGTGCCGCTGGAACATCACATGTTCGGCATGATGCTGGGTAAAGACGGTAAGCCGTTCAAAACCCGTGCGGGCGGCACCGTGAAGCTTTCCGATCTGCTGGATGAAGCGCTGGAACGCGCGCGTCGCCTGGTGGCCGAGAAGAACCCGGATATGCCTGCTGACGAGCTGGAGAAACTGGCTAACGCGGTTGGGATCGGCGCGGTGAAATACGCGGATCTCTCCAAGAACCGTACCACCGACTATATCTTCGACTGGGACAACATGCTGGCGTTTGAAGGCAACACGGCGCCATATATGCAGTACGCTTATACCCGCGTACTCTCCGTCTTCCGTAAAGCCAATATCGACGAAAGCGTGCTGGCGAATGCCACGGTGACCCTTACCGAAGATCGTGAAGCACAGCTGGCTGCCCGCCTGCTTCAGTTCGAAGAGACGCTCTCCGTGGTCGCGCGTGACGGTACGCCGCATGTTATGTGTGCTTACCTGTACGATCTGGCCGGTCTGTTCTCTGGCTTCTACGAACACTGCCCTATCCTCTCTGCCGAGAGCGAAGCGGTGCGTCACAGCCGCCTGAAGCTGGCGCAGCTGACGGCGAAGACACTGAAGCTCGGTCTGGATACCCTGGGTATCGAAACCGTAGAACGTATGTAAAAAAGAAACCCGGCGAGCGCCGGGTTTTTTATTATCAGAAATATTTCCGCAAATATTCCGTCAGACACAGAATCGCCATTGCCTGGCCATACGGCATCGAGGTCAGCGGTATCTGGCGGTAAAACGCCAGATCGCTTCCCATCCCCGTCCCGAAGGACGTTTGCAGCAGCTCCCCTTCCGGCGAGATGTTTTGCACGATGCCGCGAATCGCTTTCTCCGCCACCTCTGCGTACTCTGCGCCGACATAACGCTTGCGCACGGCTTTCAGAATGCCGTAGGCAAACCCTGCCGTGGCCGACGCCTCCAGATAAGAATCAGGATCGTCCAGCAGCGTATGCCACAATCCGCTCTCGTCCTGACATTTTGCCAGTGCGACGATCTGCGCGTTCAGTACCTGCACCAGATAGCGACGAACGGCGTTGTTTTCCGGCAGATCCACCAGCTCGAGGAAATCCGGGATGACGATGGTCAGCCAGCTGTTGCCGCGCGCCCAGCGGGCCCGGGCAAAGTTGTGATTGCCGTCGTAATTCCAGCCGTGGAACCACAGCCCGGTCTCCCGATCCATCAGATTCTGTACGTGGAGCAGGAACTGATAGATCGCCTCCTCGACGTACTCCGGCTTGTTCAGCAGCTTGCCGATTTTCGCCAGCGGCAGCACCGTCATCATCAGCGTGTCATCCCACATCTGCTGATGGTTCTCTTCCGCCAGGGTGATGTGCTGCATGCCGCCATGTTCGGTGCGCGGCATCTCATTCATCGCCCATTCCGCCCAGCTTTCCAGCCACGGCAGCCAGGCAGGGTTTTTGGTCTCTTCGTAGCGATACGCCAGCGTCAGGAACGGCGACATGGTATTCACGTTTTTGGTGGTTGCGCCTTCAGCGAAACGGTCAGCAAACCAGCTGTCGATAATCTCGCGCATGCCTTCGTCACCGGTCTGGCAGTAATACTGCCAGATACCGTATAAACCGACGCCGTGGGTCCATTCCCATCCGGCCCAGCCTTTGGTGTCGATCACGCGCCCGTCGTCCAGCCGCAGCAAAAACTCACCCGTTTTGTCGTGGATATTGACCAGGTTATGCGTCACCTTTTGAATCAGCGATTTCAGCTCATCCCTGGCGATAAAGCGCTCAGGCTGACGCAGTAACGGGCTATGTTTGACAGGCCAAACTTTCATCATCTTAACCTCTGTTGTATGTCGAATTCAGTACCGCGCGATCCTTCAGCGAAGGGGCCGCCGGCTTATTGCGATTCAGATAACCGATGTTGTTGTTGCCCCACAGGGATTCATACGGCATTCCCGCCAGCATCTCCACGGTAGCGCGGGCCTGCGGGGTCACCGCCTCTGGCATCGCATGGCCGGACTCGCGCATTTTCGCGGTCTCTTCACGCAGGGTGCTGTGAGTCTGCAAATTGAGTTTGAAGCGCAGGGAGACAAGGAAGCCGCAGAACAGCACCAGAATAGTGCCAACGCTCAGGATCATCAGAATGGTGTGGCTCACTTCCGCAGGCTGCACTTTTTGCCCGCTGACAAAGCCCGACATCTGCATCACGATCCCCACCAGCATCACCGCACCGGCCTGAGACGCTTTACGGGTCAGCGTCATGATGCCCGCGAAGATCCCTTCGCGACGCTGACCGGTGATCACTTCGTCCACGTCAGCAATGTAGGTGTAGGTATTCCACGGTACGTAGTTGATACCCCCGCGGCCAAGACCGGCAACCGCAGAGATCAGCAGCAGCAGAGCGTAAACGTCGCTCAGGCCCGCGTAATAAAGCACCGCGTAAGAGAGCGAGGCCAGACCAAACAGCACGACCACCATGCGGTAAGACGGCGCAGGTCCGAAGCGAATGCACAGCGGGATCATGCCGATCACGGCGAGGAACTGGAAGATGGCCATCGTGCCCAGCAGGTTGGACGCCATTGACGCCTCCTGCATCAGCACAAATACCACGTAATAGGTGAACACCGCATTAAAGACGTCCTGGGCGATGTAGCCGCCAAGGTACATCCCCAGATGCTGGCGGAAAATCTTGATGCGCAGCGTCGAACTTAATTCGACAAAAAGACGGTTCAGGCTCTGGCCCAGGGTCAGCTTTTTCTTCTCTTCCTCGGCACGCAGAGCCGCTTCAGACCACTCTTCCCGCGGACGCTCCCAGGTGAAGAACCAGACGAAAGTAAGCATCAGCGCGCAGAGTACGGAGAAGACCAGGCTTGCATAGAAGAAGGAGATCGCGTTGTCTTTGCCGAAATGCGTGAGCAGGATCCCCGGCAGGAAGGAGGCCAGAATGGCGGACATCTGCGCCATAGAGATACGCGCCCCGGAGAATTTTGTTTTCTGTTTGAAATCGTCCGTCATCTCCGGCACCAGCGTTTCGTACGGCACCAGGATCATGGTGTAGACGATATCAAAGATCAGATAGGTCAGCAGGTAGTACCAGAAACTCATGTCCCCTACCCACATCAGCGAGTAGCTGAAAACGCAGGGAATACCGAGCAGGATGAAGAACTTACGACGGCCAAAACGCTTGCCCAGCCAGGTGGTGCCAAAGTTATCGGTTAAAAAGCCCATTAACGGGCTGACAACCGCATCCAGCACCCTTGCGGCAGCGAAGATAAAGGTTGCTTCAATCGGTGTGAGTCCACAGAAGGTGGTATAAAAATACAAAAGCCAGGCGGCCGTCAGGGCGGTAGTCCCCGCCCCGAGGAAGTCCCCTGACCCGTAAGCAAAATAATTTGCGAGTCCAATTTTACGTGTTTTCATTGCCGTCAACCCTAATCAGTTTTGGGAGACTCCCTGTAAGCAACCTCGTCCGGGAGTTTTTACACGGCTACAGTAAAAGTATCGACCTGTTGATACCTTTCTGTTTCTGCCATCACAAAGTGGTGAATGGCAAAAACGCAAAGAGTGTCAATACGCGTGTCACTGATTTATAAAACAGCGTTTCTTTTGTATCAAAAGGGAAGGTCATTTTTGCGAGCCAGCCTTCAGAAATGCCTGGAGACTGGCGAAAAGGCGGGCAGTTAGCGGTAGTTGACGAGCACCTCGTTGCGCTGAACCTTCAGCGCCGGGATCAGACGTCCACCGCCTGGCACTTCCCAGATAAAGCGTAAAGGCTCCTGAGCAGACACCCCGTTGAAGGCCTGGGTAGTGCCACGTTGACCCTCAATTTCCGCGCAGCGGGTCAGCGAGCACAGCCGCACCCGCAACCCGGCCGGTGTGGGTCCCGTCAGGGTGTAATTCCAGGCCACCAGCGTCATCTGCCCGGACACGGGCTCAGAGGCGGACAGCGGACGGGAGGAGATCGACTCACCCCGATGGTTGAGCGTCAAGCCGATACTGCTGGCCTGCCATGCCCCCTCGCCTGCGGCCTGCGCCGCCAGCGGGAAAAGTAAGATCCACAGCCACTTACGCATTATTTCCCTCCTATGGTCGCCGTCATGCGAATATTGCGGTTATCGGACAGCTCCATATTCGACAGCACTACCAGCTGGTTCAGGCTCCGGCGCAGGAAGCGCGACAGCAACGGACGCAGCGCGTGATTTACCAGCAGCACCGGCGGCGCGCCCAGCATCTCCTGACGCGCCAGCGCCTCCTGGGTTTGCGCCAGTAATCTGTCCGCCAGACCCGGCTCCAGCCCGCCACCGCCCTGCAACGCCTGAAGCAGCAGACGTTCCAGCGGCGTGTCCAGGCCAATGACCTGCACTTCGCCGGTTCCCGGGAACCATTGCTGGGTAATGGCGCGTCCAAGCGCCACGCGCACCACCGCCGTCAGTTCGTGCGGATCGCTTTGCAGCGGCGCATGTTCGGCCAGCGTCTCAAGGATGGTACGCATATCGCGAATGGGCACCTTCTCATCGAGCAGATTTTGCAGCACTTTGTGCAGGGTGGTTAATGTCAGCACGCCCGGCACCAAATCTTCGGTCAGCTTCGGCATCTCCTGCGTTACGCGGTCGAGCAGCTGCTGCGCCTCCTGACGTCCAAACAGTTCCGCGGAGAACTGGCCAATCAGGTGGTTGAGGTGCGTCGCCACCACGGTACTGGCCTCAACGACCGTGTAACCCTGAATCTGCGCCTGCTCTTTCAGGGCGCTCTCAATCCAGATTGCCGCCAGACCAAAGGCCGGGTCGGTCGTCTGCTCACCCGGCAGCGTGCCTGCGGCGGTGCCCGGGTTAATCGCCAGCCAGCGGCCGGGGTACGCATCACCGCTGCCGATTTCCACCCCTTTCATCAGGATGCGGTAGCGCGCGGGCGGGAGATCCATATTGTCCCGGATGTGGACCACCGGCGGCAGGAAGCCCATATCCTGGGCGAATTTTTTACGAATGCTGCGGATACGGCCAAGCAGCTCACCATCCTGCTGGAAATCCACCATCGGGATCAGGCGGTACCCCACTTCCATCCCCAGCGAATCTTCGAGCTGTACGTCGTTCCAGGTGGCTTCCACCGCCTGGGTGTTCTCAGGCATTTTGACCGGCGCAGGCTCTGCCTTAGGCTGCGTTTCCCGGCCACGCATCCACCAGGCAAGCCCCAGCAGCGCAGCGGTGAACAGCAGGAATACCAGGTTTGGCATGCCCGGCACCATACCGAGCAGGCCCAGCACCGCCGCGGAGAGCAGCATAACGCGCGGGTTGCTGAAGAGCTGCCCCACCATCTGCTCGCCCACGTCCTGATCGGTACTGACGCGAGTCACAATCACGCCCGCCGCGGTGGAGATCACCAGCGCCGGGATCTGCGCCACCAGACCGTCACCAATGGTCAGCAGCGTATAGCTTTCCGCCGCGTGGCCCATGTCCATGCCGTGTTGCAGCACGCCGACGAGCAGGCCGCCGACGACGTTAATCACCATGATCAGAATGCCCGCGATGGCGTCACCGCGCACAAACTTACTCGCACCGTCCATGGAGCCGTAGAAATCTGCCTCCTGGGTCACTTCGGCACGGCGTTTTTTCGCTTCATCTTCCGCGATCAGCCCGGCATTCAGGTCGGCGTCGATGGCCATCTGCTTGCCCGGCATCCCGTCGAGCACGAAGCGCGCGCCCACTTCAGCGATACGTCCCGCCCCTTTAGTGATAACCATGAAGTTGATAATCACCAGAATGACGAACACCACGATACCGATGGCGAAGTTGCCGCCCACCAGGAAGTGACCGAAGGCTTCGACCACCTTGCCCGCCGCCGCCGCGCCGGTGTGCCCTTCCATCAGGATGATACGCGTGGAGGCAACGTTCAGCGCCAGGCGCAGCAGCGTGGTGAACAGCAGGATCGTTGGAAACGCGGCGAACTCCAGCGTGCGCTGGGTGAACATCGCCACCAGCAACACCATGATGGACAACGCAATGTTGAAGGTGAAAAGCAGGTCGAGGATAAATGCCGGTAACGGCAGCACCATCATCGACAGAATTAGCAGGATCAGAATCGGTCCGGCAAGGATCTGCCATTGCGTCGATTTCAGGTTGCCGGGCAGGCGCAACATTGCCACCAGATTAGCCATCAGTGTCCTTCTCGTTCAAAAAATCCAGTGCTTCAGGCACCGGCAGGTTCTCAGGTTTTACAGGTCGTTGACCGCCCGCTAAACGCCAGCGTTTCAGTTGCCACACCCAGGCCAGCACCTCTGCGACAGCGGCGTAGAGCTGGCCCGGGATCTGTTGTCCAATTTCCGCGTGGCGATACAGCGCGCGAGCCAGCGGCGGTGCTTCCAGGATCGGCACACGGTTTTCCGTGGCGATTTCACGAATGCGCAGCGCAATCAGCCCGGCCCCTTTCGCCACCACTTTCGGCGCGCTCATTTTGTTTTCGTCGTACTGAAGCGCCACGGAGTAGTGAGTCGGGTTGGTGACGATGACGTCGGCTTTCGGCACATCTTCCATCATGCGCCGACGCGCGGCGGCGCGCTGCATCTGGCGGATACGGCCCTTAACGTGCGGGTCGCCTTCCATCTGCTTATATTCATCGCGGATGTCCTGACGCGACATTCGCAGCTTTTTGATATGGGAATAGATCTGGAAGATAACGTCGAACGCCACCATCGGAATAATGCTGAGTACCACCAGCAGCGAGCATAACCCGACCAGGTTCAGGGCATTTTTCATCGCCGTCATCGGGGACTCGCTGATGAGGCGCATCATCTCCGGCCAGTGGTGCCACAGAAAAAACCCGGCGGTACTGCCCATAAGAAGCGATTTCAGGATCGCTTTAAGAAGCTCAGCCCCGGTTTGCGCGGAAAACATTTTCGCAATGCCGGGGAACGGATTGAGCTTAGAGAATTTCGGTTGCAGCGATTTTCCGCTGAACACCAGGCCACCGAGCATGACCGGCGAAACCAGGGCCACGATGACCACGCCCGCGATCAGCGGCAGCAAGGCGAGCATCGCGCTTTTCACAAGGTTGATGATCTGAATGAGGATCAGATTGGGGTCATTGACCATGCTGTGATCAAAACGTAAGCCAGCCGAGAGCATTCCCGCCAGTCTGCGGGCAAGCATCTCCCCGCCCCACCAGATTATGCAGACGCCCACCACCAGGATCAGCAGGGATGTCAGCTCTCGGGATCGGGGGATCTGCCCATCCTCACGGGCTTTTTCAAGTCGGTGGGGTGTGGGGGCTTCTGTTTTGTCGTCGTTCTCTTCTGCCACTGTGCCTGCTCGCAGCCCATTAATTCACGGGTATCATGCCAGCGCAGAGAAAATCCAATGGCGGGAAAAGCCCGTTTATTCGGGCTCTTTTCGCTGTTTTTATTCTGAGCTGCCTCAGGCCGCGTTAACGACCTGAGGCAGAACGCGCAATCAGAAACCAAGACTGTCCAGCAGATCGTCCACCTGATCCTGGCTTGCCACCACGCCCGCTTTGCTGGTGTCAAGCTGTGGACCATTGAGCAGGCTTTCGTTCTCGCGTTTCGGACGGGCAGCCGGTTCCGGTATGTTCTCCAGCAGCACCATCAGCAGCTGACGTTCAATCTCCTGAATCACATCCATCATGCGCTTGATCACCTGGCCGGTGAGGTCCTGGAAATCCTGTGCCATCATGATGTCCAGCAGCTGGGCATTGGTGAAGCTGGTGTGCCCCGGCACGTCACCCAGGTACTGACGGGTATCCGTTACCAGTTCGCGGGCATCCGCCAGCTCAATAGGGTTCTCAAACCACTCATCCCAGCGTTTGCTCAGCGCTTTCGCCCCCTTCTCCATCGCATCCTGGTGCGGCTGCGAGGCTTCAACGCTGTTCAGCGCACGCTCCGCCGCCTGCGCGGTCATCTGCACGACGTAGTCCAGACGGTCGCGCGCGTCAGGGATGGCTTCCGCCGCTTCGGCGATAGCCTGGTCCAGCCCCAGCTCGCGCAGGCTGTCGCGCAGCATGCGGGTCAGGCTACCAATGCGGGCAATAATGTCGCTCGGCGAATGTTCTTCAACGGGTTTCATAGCAGGTTGCAACATATCCATCACCTCACATGCCGAGTTTCTCGAAGATCTTCCCGAGCTTCTCTTCCAGAGTCGCCGCGGTGAATGGCTTCACCACGTAGCCGCTTGCGCCCGCCTGTGCAGCGGCAATAATGTTCTCTTTCTTCGCTTCTGCGGTCACCATCAGCACCGGCAGAGAGGCCATGCCCGCATCCGCGCGGATGGTTTTCAGCAGTTCGAGACCGTCCATGTTCGGCATGTTCCAGTCGGAAATCACAAAACCAAACCCGCCAGCCTGGAGTTTGTTCAGCGCATCCACCCCGTCTTCTGCTTCTTCAACATTGTTGAAGCCCAGCTCTTTCAGCAGGTTGCGCACAATGCGACGCATGGTGGAAAAGTCATCCACAACCAAAAACTTAAGCTCTTTATCCGCCATAAAATAATACTCCTGAGTCAAATACGTATTGCCTGTCCGGCACTGATTTTCGCCAGCATCTGCTGGCTTACCTGGCTAAGATCGACCACTTCGCTTACGCCACCCATATTGATGGCCTCGCGCGGCATGCCGAACACCACACAACTTGCTTCATTCTGCGCAATCGTCCAGGCACCAGCCTGGTGCATCGCAAGCATTCCGGCGGCGCCGTCGTTGCCCATCCCCGTCAGGATCACCCCAACGGCGTTGCGCCCCGCATGTTTCGCCACCGAATGAAACAGCACATCCACCGACGGACGGTGCCGGTTAACCGGCGGCCCGTCATGAATTTTGATTTGATAGTTCGCCCCGCTGCGCGCCAGCTCCATGTGCTTGTCACCCGGGGCGATATAGGCGTGACCCGGCAGCACGCGCTCGCCATCTTCCGCCTCTTTCACGCTGATCTGACACAGCTTATTCAGGCGCTCCGCGAACGAACGGGTAAACCCTGGCGGCATATGTTGCGTAATCAGGATACCCGGGCTTGAGAGCGGCAATGGCTGGAGTACATGGCGAATTGCCTCTGTTCCTCCGGTTGACGCCCCAATGACCAGCAACTTTTCCGAGCTGAGTAACGGCCCTGCCTTCAGGGTTGCCGGAGCTGCCATCGGCTTGTGGGCCGCGAGTTTTGCGCGCGACGCGGTACGGATTTTCTCGGCGATCATCTCGCTGTACGCCAGCATCCCCTCGCGAATGCCGAGCTGCGGCTTGGTGACAAAATCCACCGCCCCCAGCTCCAGCGCGCGCAGGGTGATTTCTGAACCTTTACCGGTCAGAGATGACACCATCACCACCGGCATCGGGCGCAGGCGCATTAATTTTTCCAGGAAATCGATGCCATCCATGCGCGGCATTTCAACATCCAGCGTCAGCACGTCGGGGTTATATTTTTTGATTAAATCCCGCGCGACCAGCGGATCGGGTGCTGTCGCCACCATCTCCATATCGCTGTGGCTATTGATGATTTCGGTCATGATCTGACGCATCAGCGCCGAATCATCGACAGACAATACCCTGATTTTACTCATGCTTTTTCCTTACTCAGCGCATAAACCGTTTGCCCACGCAGGCTAAACTCACGCACGAGGTTGCTGAAGTTTTCCGAGTGCCCGGCAAACAGTAAACCGTCAGGCTTGAGCAACGGAACAAAGCGACGCAGGATGTCCTGCTGCGTCGTTTTATCAAAATAGATCATCACGTTACGGCAAAAAATGGCGTCGAATGGCCCCGGCACGTTGTACTGCTTATCCAGTAAATTAACGGGAGCAAATTCCACGCAGTTCGCCAGCTCCTGGCGTACGCGCACCAGTCCTTCATGCGGGCCGGTACCGCGCATGAAGTAACGCTGTAGCTGCTGAGGAGACAGCGTTTTAAGCTCATCCTGGCGATAAACGCCGTTACGGGCTTTTTCCAGCACTTCGGTATCGATGTCGCTGGCGTACACTTTCCAGCGGCCCGGCGCCATGCCCAGGGTGTCCGCCAGGGTGATGGCCAGCGAGTACGGCTCTTCCCCGGTAGAGGCCGCCGCGCTCCAGACGCGATACTCTCCGCTACGGCGACGGGCGTGTTCCGCCAGCACCGGGAAGTGATGCGCCTCGCGGAAAAACGCGGTCAGGTTGGTGGTTAATGAGTTGATAAATGCCTGCCATTCGGCGCTGTTCTGGTTCGCTTCGAGCATGCTCAGATAGCGGCCAAAATCATCCAGCCCCAGCGTACGCAAGCGCCGCACCAGCCGGTTGTAGACCATGTCTCGCTTATGGTCCGCAAGCACGATCCCCGCACGCTGGTAGATTAACTGACATATCCGACGAAAATGCGCGTCGGACAGCGCGAGGCGCTGTGTCATCTGCAACAATAATGACGTTTGCCCTGAGGGCATGGGTGATGTCATAGCGCCTTCTTAATCACATTCAGGATACAACGGGCACGGCCTGTGACCGTCCGACTTCTGTTACTGCTTCAACGTGCTCTTTCACATTAAATACGGCGACCAACCCGGTAAGGTGATCCGCCTGGTTTGCCAGCTGATCGGTAGCCGCCGCCGCCTCTTCCACCAGTGAGGCGTTCTGCTGCGTAACCTGATCCATCTGTGTAACGGCCTGCGCCACCTGCTCAATACCACGGCGTTGTTCATCAGACGCCGAGGAAATCTCGCCCATAATGTCGTTAACCCGCGTCACGGAGGTGACAATCTCGTGCATGGTCTGCGCGGCGGTATCCACCAGCGCGGAGCCCTGCTGAACGCGGGAGACCGACTCTTCTATCAGCCCTTTGATCTCTTTCGCCGCATTGGCGCTGCGGCTGGCGAGGTTTCGGACTTCACCGGCAACCACCGCGAACCCGCGCCCCTGCTCCCCGGCACGCGCCGCTTCAACGGCCGCGTTAAGCGCCAGAATATTGGTCTGGAACGCGATACCGTCGATGACGCTGATAATGTCGCCAATTTTCTGCGAGCTGGCGGCAATCTCCTGCATCGTGCTGGCGACGTGAGAGGCCTGATCGCCCCCACGTTTCGCCGTCATCGCCGCCTGTTTTGACAAGTCGGACGCCTGACGCGCGTTATCGGCGTTCTGGCTTACCGTCGCGGTCAGCTGCTCCATGCTGGCCGCCGTCTGCGCCAGCGATGCCGCCTGCTGTTCGGTGCGGGATGAGAGATCGTTATTGCCTGCCGCAATCTCGGAGATCCCGGTATGCATGGCGTAACTGCCCTGGCGAACGTTGCTTACCGTTTCCCGCAACGCCCCCTGCATCGCCTTCAGGCTGGCGAAAATCGCTGATATTTCATTCCTGCCATACACGGCCACCGGACGCGCCAGATCGCCCTTCGCCATACTGTCGAAGTGGCTGCTGACGATGGCCAGCGGCTGGACGATCATTTTGCGCGACCACCACAGCGAGCCGCCGGTCAGCAGGGCGGCCAGGATCACCATGGTAAGGAAAATCGCCCCTGACATGCGGTAGCTGGTACGGCTGTCCGCACCGGCACGCGCCACAAACTGGTTAATATCCTGCTGCCAGGCGTTAAAGCTGCCGTCGAACGCCGCCTGAGACGCCTGCACCGGCGCGGTCAGGAAGTCGGAAAGCTGGTTGTTCTCCAGCCACGTCGCCTGATGGTCGAGATCGCCGTACCACACATCAAAGGTCTTTTTCATGGCGACTTTCAGCGCTTTCTCTTTCTCACTGACCGCCTCCTGCGCCGTAAAGGCCTTAAACTGCGCGTCGGCCTGCTTCAGGCTGCTGCGGGCCACGACCATCAGCGCCTTAATATCCTCCGGCGGATAGCTCAGCGCGGTTAACGTCCCTGCTTTGTTCAGCGCAGTGCTTGCCTGCAACAGCACGGCACGCGTTTGTGCCAGTGCGGAGCGCTGCTGATTACTCGTCTCAACTTCCTGCAAATTCTGATAGCCATCGCGAAACGCCCAGAAAGACAACCCGTTACTGCCAACCTGCAAAACCCCACACAGGATCAGAATCAAAAACAGTGTGGTCGAGATACGAATACGATTTAACATCCACGCTCCCATCAAGCGGCAAGCAGCCGCGGTTTAATTGTCAGTCAAAATGTTTCCCAGTTTTCATCTTGTCCGGTCACCGCTGCGCGCGTACGTGTTGTCACGGGCGCCGGGGTTGCTTCGCTGTACGCCGACCGCGAGCTGACCGTATTTGTCGTTTTTGAAGTAAGACGGAACGCCGAGACGGCCATTTTCAGGCGGCTCGCCTGGTCCTCCAGCGCAGCGGCCGCGGCAGCGGACTCCTGCACCAGGGCGGCGTTTTGCTGCGTCACACGATCCATTTCCGATACCGCCAGGGCGACCTGGTCAATACCACGACTCTGCTCATCCGATGCAGAGGCGATTTCACCCATGATGTCCGTCACGCGCGTCACGGCATTCACGATGTCATTCATGGTTTCACCCGCACTTTCCACCAGCACCGAGCCGGTATCCACGCGTGAAACAGAGTCTTCAATCAGGGCTTTGATCTCTTTCGCCGCATTGGCGCTGCGGCTGGCGAGGTTACGCACTTCGCCAGCGACCACGGCAAACCCGCGCCCCTGCTCGCCCGCACGCGCCGCTTCAACGGCCGCGTTCAGCGCCAGGATATTGGTCTGGAAAGCGATGCCGTCGATAACGCTGATGATGTCGGCGATTTTCTTCGAGCTGTCTGCAATGTCATGCATGGTTTTCACCACGCCGTCGACCACCCGCCCTCCGCGCTGGGCGGTGTCGGACGCGCTTTCTGCAAGCTGCGACGCCTGGCGGGCGTTGTCGGCATTCTGCTTCACGGTCGCGGTGAGCTGCTCCATGCTGGCCGCCGTCTCTTCCAGAGCGGATGCCTGCTGTTCGGTACGGGACGAGAGATCGTTGTTGCCCGTCGCGATTTCACTCGTGCCGGTATAGATGGCATCCGCCCCCTCGCGAACGTTGGCGACGGTATCAATCAGCGAACGCTGCATATGGTCGACGCTGGTTGCCAGCTCGGTGATCTCATTGCGGCCAGAAACAGTCAGCGTTTTCGTGAGATCGCCCCGGCCAATATCACGGATATGGGCAATGACGCGGCCAAGCGGGTTAAGCAGGATATGACGAATGCCGTACCACACGGCCACCAGCACGATGACCAGCGCGAGGGCGAGAACCGCCATCTGCCATTTCGCGAAACGGTAGTCGTTCTGGCTTTGCGTGAACGCGGAGTGATAAAGCTCGCCGCTGGCTTTGGCGTACTCGCCGAGCGCCGCGCCGAGGGCGTTCTGCATTCCCTGGGTCGGCTGCGCGAAATAGGCGTCCATATTGCCCTTTTCCAGGAACTGCACCAGCTCCGTGAGGCCGGCGAAGTAGGCCTGATATTTTTCATCTATGTTCGCGCTCGCCTGCGCCATTGCTGGCTGAGGGGCGATTTTTTTGAAGGCGTCGTAATGTTTCGCCGCGTCTGCCAGCGTGGCGCGCGCATTCTTCAGCAGTTCCGTTTTTGCGCTGCTCTGCTGGTTATTTGGGTCCATCATCATGCGGGCAGACGAGCGGCTCAGGTTGATACGCGTCTGCAACATCAGATCCCAGGTCGTGGTCAGTTCGCTTTGCTGCATTCGCAAATCGTTCGAGGCCGCGAAGCTGTCCTGGTTCTGTTTTAACGACGAGAAAAAGAGGCCGCCAGAAGTAAGCTGAAGAAGTGCGAAAATGACCAGCACCATCATAAGCATTGTGACAACGCGGATACGGTTCAACATACAACACCTTCTCATAGATTTATTAACGGTGTTATCGGCACAGGCCACAGGAACTTTACATTTGCGAAAGGGAAAAGCGCGGGAGTCAGAATGCGACGTCGACAATCAGCGTGTCGGTGTAGGTTCCGGCAGGCGGCGTGGCCTGGCTGGTCAGAACTTTGGCGGTGTAGTTGTAGGTACGTAAAAGCCCGTCCGTACTGACCTGCGATGAGCTGGCGCTGGCCCAGCGCTCGCTGCCGCTGCTACCCCAGCGGTTGCTGGTCGCCTCTTTGTAGATGTCGTAACTCATGAAGTTGCTGCCGCTGACCATACGACGCACGTTGTTCAGGGCATTTGCCCCATTATTAATGCCTATGGTGTAGGTGCTGCCTTTGGTGCAGGTGACGGCAACCGACTGTGAAACGGTGGGAAAATTTTGCACCAGCGGCGCGCTGTTAAAATTCACGTCCGGCGTGGTCATGGTGCTGCAATCGTTGGTGACGGTCATGTTGAGGAGGATCGAGGTGGTTGCCGTACCGGTTTGCGGGGTCAGGCACGCTCCGACCGCGCCAACGGCGCACACGTTGTAGTTAATACTGAACGTTAACAACACCTGATACGGCCCGGCGGTGACGTTCTGCCCCATTACGGTCCGGAAATAAAGGGGAATGTTGTAGCGCCTTGAACCCAGCAGCCCGAGCAGCGTGTTTCCGCTCCAGGTATAGGCTTTGCTGATTTGTATTTCACTGTTTCCGCCGCAGCCGGACGCCCCGCACAGCCGCGCAGGGATGACATCGGTAATAGCCGCGTTGTCCGTACGCTTCATGGTCGCCCGGCTATTCGCGAAGACGGATGCCGAGGTGTAATTCAGCGTCACCGAGTCGTTGGTTAACAGGTTGAGAACGGTATCGCAGGTCACCACCAGCGTGCCCGTCGTTTCCACTTCCCCGGTGCCGCTGAGTGCGAACGAGGTGACGCTGCCAAACGAGGCATTCACCGTACTGACGGTACAGGCCGCCCAGCTGCCGCCGGAGCACAGCAGCAGGAGCGCGATTAACAGGCGTCTCACGGCGCCTCCCGACAGGTCAGCGGACCGTAGGTTTGCAGCTTATGTGCAGGGTTTGCGCCAACGGTCAGCGTTGCCGTACAGCGTTTACCCTCCGGGGTGATGACCTCGAGCGGATTCACGTCGTTGAGGTTTTCCAGCCAGGCGAGGCCGTCGTAGCCGACAACCGCGCTGCTGCGCGACGCGCGTCTGACCTGGCTTCCTACCGGGATCGCATTGCCCTGCGCATCGTGCAGGATCACGCTGGCAACCCGCTCCTGCTCCATCGGAAAATCCACCAGATAACCGTTATGCCGACGAATCGCCACCCGACGCTCGGTCTCTTTCAGCCGGGTATCCGCGGGTAAGTTCAGGGTATCGATGCGGTAACTTGCCGGGTAATAGGCCGAAACGCCGCTCACCAGCAGATAGCCTTTGTTATTGGTTTTTCCGACCGGCTGGTTTTCGTAGCTGACGGGAACATCCGGATGACCGTCGGTGCTGATCACCACAAACGCATCGTTGATTTTGTTCGCCGCAAACAGTTCACCGTCCATCAGCACGACAGAACCCATCGCCTCGCCCCACCAGGTCATCATGCCCTTCTCACCATAGCCGCCGCCCTGTAGCTCCACGTTGTTATTCCGCCAGCCGAGCGTGGCCTGCTGATAGTTACTCGACCGCGACTGGTTGGCCCAGGCCATGTTCCAGCTAAAGCCGCCGTCTGAAGGCATCGAGTGGTTGTAGTTAATGCGTTGAGTGCTGCCTGCGTCAGGGGTGTTTTCAAAGGTGACGGCGGCGCTGTCACGTTCGCCGAGGGGAACCTGCAACGACAGCGCAACCGTCCAGTCGCCCCGCTGCTGGTCACGGCTGGCAGCCAGATAAATACTGCTTGAGCCCCACAGATTACGGCTCCAGGAGAGGTTGAGCAGCTCAGTTTTCTGGCTGTCAAAACTCTCAACGCCGATCCACGCCGCGCCGATATTGCCGTATCCGCCGAGGTTAAAGGTTAAAGAATACTGGTCGGTATTGCGGCTCAGGCTGGCAACGGGGTTATCATTTTCATCATAAACGGTGGGCTGATCGTACAGGGCGAGATTGCCAAAACCACGATCACGTCGGGTATGCTGGGTCGCTACGCTAAACTCGCTGGTGTTGTATTGATAGCCCCAGTTTATCTGGCCGCCGCTATCGCCGCGCATGCGGCTTTGGGTCCACGAGGTATTTACCACGCCAAAACGCCCGAGCTTCAGTACCGTGCCCGCGCCGCCAAGCGCCAGCGACTCCGCCCCTTCCGCATGCCCCTCCAGCGTCAGCCAGTCGGTCACCCCGTAGCGGTACGATCCGCTGCCCGCCGCCGGGCCATAGTCAAAATTCTCAATACCGTAGTTACGCCGCAGGCTGCCCAGCGTCACGGCGCCGTCGCTTAACCCCTGCTTAAGCAGATCGCTGCTGACATAAAACGGCAGCGTGGTACTCACCTGACGACCCAGCGCATCAGTGGTAACCAGTACTGCATCGCCAGCACCGTTGATATACGGCAGATTGGTGAGGGTAAACGGCCCCGGCTGAAGGCGGGTGGAGCCGGAACGGTAGCCATTAATAAAGAGATCGACCGAGGTCGGGACAGCCGCCTCGCCGGAAAACGCCGGCAGCGGCCAGGTCACCAGATCCGGACGCAGGGAGAAGTCGCGCCCGTAGCTGATCCCGCCCATGCGCACGCTGGTGCTCCAGCTCAGCGCATCGCTGATGACGTCCCCGGCGGACCAGGTGGTGGCATCCTCTTCGTTGGTGATCAGTAAGGTAGAGTCATAACGCACGTACCCTTCCTGCTGCCCGCTGTTACCGGTGAAATTCTGCCGGGCGTAACCCGTCGATGAAAATGAATAATCCTCATTGAAATAGCGGAACTCGTGCCAGACCGATGCCTGACCGCCCGTGTGTTCGGAATGGTTGGTATAAACGTCGTAATTGAGCAGCGCGCCGCGGCCATAGTGCGGCTTGCTTTGCATGCTCTGTTCGCTGAACGGCGTGATCCGCGCCGCGACCCAGTCCCGGGGGACCGTCAGCAACAGGCGCTGGGCCGTACTGTCGTACTCTGCGTGTACCGACGTAAGCGTCGAGAGATTCACCTCTCCGGCTGGCACATGCGCGGGCGGCAGCCCGGCGCGGAGCAAATCCGCGCCCGAAATAAACCAGGCTCCCTCGCGCTGCGTCACCGGCACCACCAGACCCGTGTCATAGTGGTTCAGCACCAGGACGAGCTGAAATACTGCTTCGCCGTTCATCGTCCGTGCATCCGGCGGCGGCGGTAAACTGTCGTCGCCGGTTTCGGCAAAGGCGCTGGTACTGACGCAAAGCAGGATCATCATCGCCGGTTTCAGTTGACGGGCGTCGATTGCCATTGCGTATCCCTGGCATTAATTTGCGCGCTCATCCGGTTCGGCTGATAAATCCCTGCCGGAAGCGGCCAGCTTCGGGTGCTGCCTGGCAGCACATAACCCAACAGCCCCTCGGCAACCGTGCGTTTTTGCCCGCCCTGCTCAACCGTAACCTGGCTGAGCCGGACGTGCACATCCCCCTGATTACGGACCTGAAGCGCGGGTTTCCCCCCTTCCTGAACGACCCGCCAGCTCAGCTGTTGAGTATTCGCCAGCGCGTGGTGCGCCCCTTCGTTGAGGGTGGGGATCCCCTGCCCATAAACAAATAAGGGAATGGAATAGCGCATTTGCAGTTTGAGGCCCATGGACGGTTCCGCTTTGGCATCCGGCTGGGGAATTTCATCCACAATAATGCGGTAGGCCTGCTCAACCCCCGACGGGATTGTCCCCTGCTTGATCAGGCGAATAAGCTGTTTACTGCCTTTGGCGATGGTCACGATCGGCGGGCTGGCGACCACATCCTGCTGGGCGGTGTAACGCTCATATCCTCCCTCCTGCTTCCAGCGCACAATACGCACCTGCATTGTCGTGGCGCTGTTGCCCTGATTCTGGATCCACAATTCAGTTGCTCTGGCCTCTGCCGAAAGCCACGGATCGATGGGCCACAAAAGAATGGTTGCCGCTGCCTGCGCCTGGCTCGCTGCCAGAGCCGTTGCCCCCAACAGACCCACCAGGCCTGATCGCCTGAAAAATGGCTTCATCGATGTTCTCCCTTTCCTACCATGACAAGGTCACGGTGAGTTGATCTGAATATGTTCCCGGCAGGCTAAACCCCGTCAGGAGCGCGACGCCAAAAAGAGGCAGCGCGATGTTATTGCTGTTGGTATAGGTAATCGGTATGGCCTGGTTAACCCCAATTTCGCTGTTCGCCGCCAGAGAGCTGCTGCTGTAAAGCCGGTAACCAACAACTTCGGTCCCACCTGAACGCGTCATCCGTCGCACCGAGCTGTAATTCTGGCCGCCGTCAATGCTCATGCTCAGCGCCACGCCCGGCGTGCAGGCGATGGACAACGCACCGTCGGCGACAAAGCTGGTGCTGACCGGCGTGTTGTCCACGCCGTTACGGGTTCCAAAATCCAGCGTCCCAAAGCGCCCGCCCGTGCCGGTACTCACCGAGCACCCTGGTACTACCGTCGCGCTCACCCTGAAGGACTGGGAGGTCACCGCTCTGGCGTCGCAGTTCATCATCAGCCCGACGATCAGGGCCAAAAAAGGTTGCACGACGCCCTCTGCGCTTTCGCGCAGACATAAACACAATGCCTTCATGGCTGAATCAGTAGGTGACGCTGACGTTAATCGTGTCGGTATAGGTTCCCGGTACAACCGTTACGCTATTGCCACCGCCCGTTATGCGTCCGTAGAGGGTATAGCTGTCCACCCCGCCCGCCGTGGAGGCAACGGGCAACGCGGCGTTGTTAGCGATCACGTTGTTGTACCCGCTGTCGCTATAGAGGCTGTATGCCACGCCCTGTGCCGCATTGGCAGTGTTCACCAGATAGCGGGCGGGTGTGCCGGGGGTGCCGACAACGGTTCCGGGTGCGGTCGCGTTGGTGTTGCCGGTGATCGCCACCGTGTAACTGGCAGTGGTACATTGAATGGTAAAGGTGTTTCCGCCGCTGGCCCCGGTTAACTGGGTTGACAGGGTGGAGAATGTCGCAGGATGGGTCCCGAAATCGAGTGTCCCGAAGTTAATGCCGTTTTGCGTTGGCGAGCCGTTGATCAAACAACCGTTCGTCAGCGTCAGCGTCGCCCCGATAGTACCGCTACTGGTGACTGCCAGCGCCTGACCGACAGTCGCCGCCGTCAGCAGTGTACCCGCGCAGATAAAAAGAAGTGTTCTTTTCATTTACCACCCTCCAGAAGAAATAATGGTCCGCTTACCCTATTTTATTCATACTGTTCAGTATGTTAGCCCCGCTTAAACATTCCCCGGCGCGGTTACTGAGAATTTAGTTTATGGTTCACGCTTCAACCACTTTCAGCGAAGGTGAGACACCCGCCCTCCAATTAACAGGCTATTAACAAACATTACAAAGAGTTAGCAAAATAAAACGGGCATTATATTTGCTTAATTTGAGGATATATCGCCTGTAACGTGATCCGCGTCACAATATATCGTCATCATAAAAACAACGAATTTCATAAAAATTAAAAACAAGTTGTAACTCACGCAGCTTTACTTCAATTTATGCCCCGAATATTTTCCTGCGCTTAAATAAAAATTTTGTATGCATTGACGCAGGAAACTCTTTTAGCGCATAGAGGATCTTTTTGTGGCAAGTGCAAACAAACTCACGCTCTTCATCGTGATTTTCATGCTGGCGGGCATTCTTTCAGGTGCGGCAATCCATGAGTATGCTTCGCCCGACGCGATACAGGCCTGGTCGGAGAACATCACCCTGCTGACCGATATTTTCCTGCGGCTGATTAAGATGGTGATTGCCCCGCTGGTGTTCAGCACCCTGACGGTGGGCATTATGAAGCTGGGTGAAACGTCGACGATTGGGCGCGTCGGGGGTAAAGCGATGGTGTGGTTTATCAGCTCATCCGTACTTTCCATTCTGGTGGGGCTGTTTATTGTTACCCTTGAACAACCCGGCAGCGGTCTGAACCTGAGCATTCCGACAGAGACGGTTGATACCGGCCTGGCCGTTAGCGGGATGTCGCTGAAAGCCTTCCTGTCACACACTATTCCAACCAGCATTGCCGGCGCGATGGCGAACAATGAGATCCTGCAAATTGTGGTCTTCTCGATGTTCTTCGGCATCGGCGGCGCGTCATTAGGTCAAAAATTCAACGCCCCGCTGGTGGCGGCGCTGGATGTGGTCTCCCACATTATGCTGAAAGTGACGGGCTATGTGATGTACGTTGCGCCGCTGGCCATTTTTGCCGCGATTTCGTCCGTGATTGCCACTCAGGGTCTGGGCATTTTGCTGAACTATGCCTCGTTCATTGGCGGTTACTATGTGGCGATCCTTCTGACCTGTCTGGTATTGCTGGCGGTAGGTTACATGGTACTGAAAAAAGAGATTTTCCGTCTGGTGGCGATGCTGAAAGATCCGGTGCTGGTCGCGTTTACCACCAGCAGCTCAGAAGCGGCATACCCGAAAACGCTGGAGCAGTTAGCGCGCTTCGGCTGTTCACGTAATATCGCCTCTTTCGTCCTGCCGATCGGCTACTCGTTTAACCTGGTCGGCTCCATGGTGTACTGCTCGTTCGCCTCGATGTTTATCGCCCAGGCATACAACATTCACCTGAGTTTCACCGAGGTGACGGTGCTAATGTTAACGTTGATGCTGGCCTCGAAAGGGATTGCGGGCGTACCGCGCTCGTCGCTGGTGGTGCTGGCGGCAACTATTCCGAGCTTTAACATTCCGGTGGCCGGGATCTTGCTGCTGATGGGGATTGACCATTTCCTGGATATGGGACGATCGGCCATTAACGTGCTGGGGAACGGGATTGCGACGGCGATGCTGTCGCAGAATGAAGGGGCGCGGGAAGCGGAATCAGCGCTGGTGGAGCAGGAGGCGTAAGGTTACAAAAGAGCCGGGTGGCGCTGACGCTTACCCGGCCTACGTGTTCGAGCCATTTGTAGGCCGGGTAAGGCGAAGCCGCCACCCGGCTTTATTTTATGCCACGTGATTCGCCGCAATATCCAGCAGCGCCATCTCTTCGCTGTTCAGCAGCTTCTCAATATTCACCAGAATCAGCATACGCTCGCCGAGCGCACCCAGCCCCGTCAGGTATTCCGTCGACAGCGTGACCGCAAACTCCGGCGCAGGACGGATTTGATCGGCGGTCAGCGACAGCACATCAGACACGCCATCCACCACGATCCCCACCACGCGCTGCCCCAGATTCAGGACGATCACCACCGTGTTATCGTTGTACTCCACATCGCCCTGGCTAAACTTCACGCGCAGGTCCACGATAGGCACAATCACACCGCGCAGGTTGGTCACACCCTTGATAAACGCTGGCGTGTTCGCAATGCGCGTTACCTGGTCGTAACCGCGAATTTCCTGCACTTTCAGGATGTCGATACCGTACTCTTCATCCCCTAAAGTGAAAACCAGGAATTCCTGTCCAGATGGCTCGCCCGCCAGTTTCGTTACGTTACTCATACCGGTCATGTTATTACCTTTTACTTAATCAGGCGGCTGTGTTCGCCACACGTTGTTCACGATTTAATCCCTGAAGTGCCGATACATCGACGATCAGCGCGACGCTACCATCACCCAGGATGGTGGCAGCAGAGATCCCCGGCACTTTGCGGTAGTTACTTTCCAGGTTCTTAACCACCACCTGATGCTGACCAATCAGCTGATCGACCAGCAGCGCGTAGCGGCGTCCGGCGCTTTGCAGGATCACAACGATACCCTGCGTGGCCTCGGTTTTTGCCCCGTCCACTTCAAACACTTTCCACAGTTCCACCAGCGGCAGGTACTCGCCGCGCACTTCGAGCACGCGCTCGCCGCCCGCCAGCGGATGCAGATCTTCTTCACGCGGCTGGAGGGACTCCATCACCGCGTTCAGCGGCAGAATAAAGACTTCGTCCGCCACTTTAACGGACATGCCGTCAAGAATGGCCAGCGTCAGCGGCAACAGGATACGAATCGTGGTGCCCGCGCCCTGCTTAGACTGGATCTCAACGTGACCGCCCATCTCCTGAATGTTACGTTTCACCACGTCCATGCCCACGCCGCGGCCGGAAACGTCGGTGACCTGCTCTGCGGTTGAGAAGCCCGGGGCAAAAATCAGCATGCCCACTTCTTCGTCGGTCATGTTTTCGTTAACCGCCATTCCCTGCGAAATCGCCTTCGCCAGAATGCGCTCGCGGTTCAGGCCGGCGCCATCATCGGTCACTTCGATGCAGATGTTGCCGCCCTGATGTTCCGCTGACAGGATCAGGTTGCCCACGGGCGATTTTCCAGCTGCTACGCGGTTTTCCGGCAGCTCGATGCCGTGGTCGAGGCTGTTACGCACCAGGTGCGTTAACGGATCGATAATGCGTTCAATCAGGCTCTTGTCCAGCTCGGTGGAGCTGCCCATCAGCGTGAGTTCGATCTGTTTGTTGAGCTTGCCGGCCAGGTCGCGCACCAGGCGCGGGAAGCGGCTGAAGACATATTCCATCGGCATCATGCGGATGGACATCACCGATTCCTGTAAATCGCGGGCGTTACGTTGTAACTGGCCCATGCTGGTGATGAGATCGCCATGGGTCACCGGGTCCAGCTCGTTGGAGCGCTGGGCCAGCATCGACTGGGTGATGACCAGTTCACCCACCAGGTTGATCAGCTGATCCACTTTCTCCACCGCCACGCGAATGCTCGTGGACTCGCTGGAACGCGCCGCCGGTTTTTCACCGCGGGCCGGAGCGGCCGTCTCTTTTGGCACGGCTTTCAGGGCCGGGGCAGCGGCAACTACCGCAGGGGTATTCTCTGCCGGAGCAGGCGCTTCAACGGCCGCCGCCTCGGTTTCAAACGCAATCTGATCCGCTTCAATCACGAAGCAGAGCACCGCCACGATGTCATCCTGGCCAATCCCATCGTCAAGCGTCGCGGCCAGGCTGTCTTTGCCCTTCACCACGTTGCTGAGCGTCGCCAGGTTCCCCAGCTCCTCTTCCAGCAGGTTGACCTCGTTCTCCTTCAGACGTGACAGCACCACGCGCAGTTTTCCTGCGGGCGCGTCAGGCGCCGTATCGGGTTCGGCCACGGCGTCAACAACGCTCAGTTTTGCCGCAGGGACAGCGGGCGCAGACGCCTCACCTTTGGCTTCCAGCGCTAACTGACGCAGCGCGTTGCAGATGTATTCAAAGCTGGCGGCATCAGGCTCTGCCGAACTTTTATAGGCGTCGAGCTGTTCCTGCATAATATCTTTCGTTTCCAAAAACAGGTTGATAATGTCGGTATTGAGCTGCATCTCACCGCGTCGTGCTTCATCCAGCAGGTTTTCCATTAAATGGGTGGTTTCCTGCAAAATGGTAAATCCAAACGTTCCGGCACCGCCTTTAATGGAATGCGCCGCACGGAAGATGGCATTGAGCTGTTCTGAGTCCGGTGCCTCGGGCACCAGATCCAGCAAATGTTGCTCCATATCGGCCAACAATTCGTCGGCTTCATCAAAAAATGTCTGGTAAAAATCGGTAATATCCATGCTCACGCTATCACCTCGGATTGGCTGGTGGCGATGTTGGAACGGCAGCCGAAGGGACGGCCCCAGGCTGTTTTAAATCGTCCAGTGACTCATTCTGACTTTCGGCGTTTTCATGCAGGATGGCCTGCTCCGCCTGCTGGTTCAGCACTAAAAGACTGATACGACGGTTGATGGCGTCATCCGGTCCGCGGTCGGTAAGGCGCATGGTTGCAGCCATGCCGACCACGCGCAGGACCTTGCCATCATCAAGCCCACCCGCCACCAGCTCGCGACGCGAGGCGTTGGCGCGATCGGCAGAAAGCTCCCAGTTGCTGTATCCTTTCTCTCCCGTGGCGTACGGGAAATCATCCGTGTGTCCGGACAGGCTAATGCGGTTTGGAATACCGTTCAGCACCGGTGCAATCGCACGCAGAATATCGCGCATGTAGGGCTCCACGTCGGCGCTGCCGGTTTTAAACATAGGCCGGTTCTGGCTGTCGATGATCTGAATACGCAGCCCTTCCTGTACCAGGTCAATTTTCAGATGCGGACGCAGCGCGCGCAGCTTAGGGTCCGCTTCAATCAGCTGATCCAGGTCACCGCGCAGTTTTTTCAGGCGAGCCTGCTCCATCCTTTTTTTCAGCTCGTCGATGTTAGGCTGTTTTTTCACTTCGCCCTGCTGCTGGGTATAATCGTCACCGCCGCCGGGGATCGGGCTGTCGCTGTTAGAAATGCGCGGCCCGCCGGTAACCGCCGTCGCCAGCGGCGTTCTGAAATATTCCGCAATCTGAATAAGCTCTTTCGGGCTGGAGATGGAGATTAGCCACATCACCAGAAAGAAGGCCATCATGGCGGTCATAAAGTCGGCGTACGCGATCTTCCAGGAGCCGTGAGAACCGTGCCCGTGCCCCTTATGCTTGCGCTTTTTTACGATGACGATCGGATGGGACTGGTTTTTCATGCGTCCTCAGTTGTCGTCTGTTGGTTAGGGTTTTTCACCGCGCGCACGTGCTCTTCCAGTTCGATAAACGACGGACGTTCGCTGGAGTAAAGCGTCTTACGACCAAATTCGACGGCAATCGGTGGCGCATAGCCGTTGAGGTTTGAGAGCAGCGTAATTTTCACGCACTGCATCATTTTGGTGGTTTCGGCGCTCTTCTGGCGCAGCACGCTCGCCAGCGGGGAGATAAAGCCGTAGGCCAGTAAAATACCGAGGAACGTCCCCACCATCGCGTGGGCAATCAGCGCCCCCAGTTCAGCCGCCGGGCGATCCGCCGAGGCCAGGGCATGAACGACGCCCATGACCGCCGCCACGATGCCGAACGCCGGAAGCGAGTCGCCCACCAGCGCCAGGCTGTTGGCCGGTACTTCGGACTCGCTCTCGTGGGTTTCGATCTCTTCGTCCATCAGGGCTTCAATTTCGAAGGTGTTCATGTTGCCGCTGATGATCAGTCGCAGGTAATCGACGATAAAATCGAGCATCATCGCGTCGGCCAGAATACGCGGGTAGCTGGCGAAAATTTCGCTCTCTTTCGGGTTTTCGATGTCCCGCTCCAGCGAGAACATCCCCTGCTGACGTGACTTCGCCATCAGGCGATAGAGCAGCGCCAGCAGATCCATATACATGCTTTTGGTGTATTTCGAGCGACGAAACAGCAGCGGAATCGCCTTCAGCGTGCCCTTGATCGATTTGCCGTTGTTACCAACGATAAAAGCCCCTACCCCTGCACCGCCGATGATGACAAGTTCAGCCGGTTGATAGAGTGCTCCAAGGTGCCCGCCGGTCATCATGTAACCGCCGAAAACTGTACCGAGAACTACCAGGTAACCTAATAAGATAAGCACGACATCATCCTTCCGCTAGTGACTATGGCAGGACGTTCATTTCGAGCGCATGACCTGAACGCAGGGTAAAAAAAAGCAGCGGTAATCGCTTACCGCTGCTGGAATCTTGCCCACAGGTTCGGGTTAAACAGCGTGTTCGATCTGTTCATCCAGCAGTTGTGGAATAATATCGGCAGCATCCCGGGAAAGTTTACGTCTTTTTACGGCTCGGGATGGAGGCTGGCACAAACTACAGGCGAAGCTGCCCGCAGGCTGGTGCGCGTGGGTAATGAAATTGCCGTCACAGCAGTTGCAGCGGGACAATTCAAGCATTCCGCTTTCAACAAAACGCACCAGCGTCCAGGCGCGGGTCAGCGCCAGCAGGGGTCCCTCTTCCTGCTGCGGGCATTGCTCAAGGTAAAGTTTGTAGGCTTTGATCACGGCATCAACGCCGCTGCATAAGCCCGTTTTAAGCAGGTACTGCCAGGCGTTACAGAACATGGAAGCATGAATGTTCTGCTCCCAGGTCATGAACCAGTCAGTCGAAAACGGCAGCATGCCTTTTGGCGGCGGGCTACCACGCAATTCTTTGTACAGCTTGATCAGACGACCACGGCTCAGCTGCGTCTCGCTTTCCAGCATTTGTAAACGCGCACCGAGCGTGATGAGTTCCATTGCCAGCTGGATATCACGGGCTTCCTGAACAATGCTTTTTTCGCTCATTGTTAAGCCCTTTTCTTCCGGGCTACGTCATCAGGCTGGCTGATTTCGTTGAGCAGGCGGGTGGAGAGAAGAATACCGGTGTGGATCTGTTGCAGATCGTCCACGCGGGATTCCTGAGTCAGACGCGTAATGGTCTGCGGGTTATCAAAACGGAACTGGCAGACAAGTTGATTGGTTTCAGCCAGCTTGACCATTTGCGGGAGGGTTAATCCACCCAGCATGGTTGCCATCTCTTCGTTAACACCCAGACGAAACATCGCTGACGGTTTGTCCTGACTAATCAAACGCTGCGCGAGCAATAAATACGACAAATTGATGTCATAAATATGTTTTAGCAACTCGGATGTATGCATTTTTCCCATCCCGAATAACCAACTATTATTTTTATGCGGAAAGACCGCACCCCGTGATGTCGCCGGGAAATCACCCGGTATAAAAAGAAAAGGCCAAATGCATAGTTGAATTTAGGTTTGTACGTCGTAAAGCGCGTGACCGGTTAACATGGCCAAAATGTCGGTTACACATTTTATCTTTTCTTACAAATAACTAAGATTTTTCCTAATTCGACGCAAACTCTACTCGTCAGTTTTGACACATACAATGCAGCCCCCCCTGGAATTTAAAAAAAATGTGATCTCTGTCACATAATTTACGCGAATGTAACCCATAAATCCATCAGCGTGACTTGTAATTTGACTATTTATTGAGCAACTGAACCTTGTTTATATTCTTATGGAACGAATACTCATGCAGAGGGATGAGGGGATCGGGTATGAAAATTGCTACGTCGAAGAAGCACTGCCCTTTCGCGTCACAACGGGCGCGAACGCCAGAGAAGAGGCGGAGTTAATTAAGTAAAAACAGCAGCTTAAGTTTTCCTTTCGAGAAAAAAGTTTCCATGGGTAACCATCACGCTTGCGTTGACGATCGGTTAACGCGATTTAACAGCACGGAAGGCTAAATGTGTGATTTACGTTAAGTTGTTAATTACTTTCATTTAGCGTCCCCATTTCGTTATTCTTCTTATAAGAATAATTAATGAATAATTATGATAAGCTTCACACTATTGTCGCATGTGCCTCTTGCAGAAGCGGCAGATTCGCGGTAAAGCTTGAGAAAGGTGTCATTCTGACATAAAAGGAGTGTGTGATGAGTTACTCCCATCTTCTTGTTTCTGTTGCGGTTTCCCCCGAAAGTCATCAACTCGTCGCCCGTGCCGTTTCCATTGCCCGCCCGAATAATGCCCGCATAAGTCTGATTACCCTGGCTGCTGAACCCGAAATGTATAATCAACTGGCAGCGCCAATGCTGGAAGATATTCGTGAGGTTCTTCAGGAGGAAACGCAGCAATTTCTGCGCGAGCTGGTTGAGCGGGCAAAATATCCTGTCCACCAGACGGTGATTGCCACCGGCGAGTTAAGTGGACATATTCTGGACATTTGTCAGAAACAGAATGTTGACCTGGTCATTTGCGGAAATCATAACCAGAGCTTTTTTTCCCGGGCGGCATGCTCGGCAAAATCCATCGTTTCGTCAAGCCAGGTGGATGTCCTGCTGGTGCCTCTCGGGGGCAATTAATGCCCCCGGAGAAAATCAGGCGAGTTTAGGGAAGGTCGCGATCTTTTTTTGCAGATCACCTTCCTGAGTTTGCGGCTGGATCGCGCGCAAATCGTCAATAAAACGCGCCTGCCAGCGGTTGATATCATTCTTAACGATGGTCTCCATCATTTCTGAATGACGTGAAATACGTTCCGCAAGCGGCATGGTTAACGCGCGGTTCAGGGCATTTGCCACATCATCGCGATCGTAAGGGTTCACAATCAGCGCCGAGGTTAACTCGTTTGCCGCACCGGCAAATTGGGACAGCACCAGCACGCCCGGGTCAGCAGGATCTTGTGCTGCTACATACTCTTTTGCCACCAGATTCATCCCGTCGCGCAGCGGGGTGACCAGCCCGACGTCCGCATAGCGGAACACTTTCATCAGGATTTTGCGCTCAAAGTGCTGATTCAGATAGAAAAGTGGAGTCCAGCCGAGCTGACCATAGCGCCCGTTGATGCGCCCTGCTTCGGTCTCCAGCTGGTGACGAATATCCTGGTAAGCCTGAACCTCACCGCGCGAGGTCGGCGCTATCTGGGTATAGCGGATCTTGCCGTGATGCTGCGGGAATTTATCCAGCAGGGTTTCATAAGCGAGGAATCGCTCCGGCAACCCTTTGGAATAATCCAGTCGTTCAACCGAAAAGATATTCTTAACGTGCTTGAGTTCGTCCTTGAGCTGGGCAAGCTTCGGCGGCAGCGGACCAGAGGCCTGCTCGGCGATTTCGTCTGGCTCAATACCAATCGGGTAGACTTCGGTATGGAAATTTCGTCCCCACGCGGTGTGAGATTTGCCGCCGTGAGTGACCAGCCGGGTTTTACCCGACACGCTGTCGAGGAACGCCAGCCTGTCATTTTCCGTCTGGAAACCGAGCAGGTCGTAATCAGACAATGCTTCAAGAATTTCATCATGCTGCGGCAGCGCCGTAAAGATCTCCGGGGTCGGGAACGGAATATGCAGGAAGAAGCCGATCCGGTTCTTCACACCCCGTTTACGCAGCTCCCTGGCGAAGGGCAGCAGATGGTAATCGTGGATCCATAAAATATCGTCTTCTTCGATTAGCGGCAGCAGTTTATCTGCCAGCAGCGCGTTAACGCGCATGTAGCCTTCATAGGATTCACGCTGGAATTTCACCAAATCCAGACGATAGTGGAACGCTGGCCACAGCACGGCGTTTGAGAACTCGGAATAATATTCATCGTAGTCCTTCTCACTAAGGGCGAAGGAGGCCCACGTGATATTGCCCCGTGACACCTTTTTTAGCGGTTTCTCATCATTACTGATTTCCCCGCTCCAGCCAAACCAGAGACCACCCGCGGCTTTGAGGGCACCTAATACCCCGACCGCCAGGCCACCGGCACTGGCTTTTTTATCATCCGGCGGTGCGATGCGATTAGAGACGACGACTAAGCGACCCATAATGATTTCTCCCGTTGTTTTGCGCTATTTGTTGTTGTTGCTGGTTAGCGACGTCAGATATCCACTGCCAGACGCTGGCGACATTTTCCAGCCGCCATCCGGCAATGGTTTCACCAGATCCCACCTTGACAGACATGCCCTGGGCCTGGTTTACCACCCTGAACCCGGCCTCGTCGGTAAGGTCATCCCCAAAAAAGACTGGCGTACGCCCTTTGAACGGCGCTTCCGCCATAAACGCTGCAATGGCAGCGCCTTTATTAATTCCTGCCGGTTTAATCTCGACCACACATTTACCCGGCTGTAACGCCAGCTCCGGATGGGCTTCCGCCACGCTTCTTGCCACCGCAAATATCGCCGCCTCATGATGGGGCGCCTGACGGTAGTGCAGCGCAAAGGCCATGCCTTTGGCTTCCAGTTCCGTACCGGGAAGCATTTCCAGAGCCGAAGAGAGTTGCGCATGCAGCGCCTGAATCAGCGTGTCGGGGAGTGAAACTATATGCAGTTGATCATGGATATCGCGGCGCTCCGCTCCGTGCACACCGGCCAGCGGAAAGTGATAAGGACTGGCGAGCACGTCCAGCTCGGCCATTGAGCGCCCTGAAATCAATGCCAGTGCCCCCTCGTTCTGTCGGGAGAGCTGCTGCAAATTCTCTAACACCGTGTCCGGTACAACGACGTCATCCGGATGCGGTTCAATCCCGGCGAGCGTCCCGTCGAGGTCAAAAAAGAAAGCAAATTTTCCGGGCAGTACAGGCGGTGCGGTTAACAAGTCAGCCACCCTAATCCTCCTTACAGTGAACAAAACAGCCATGTAAGTATAGACAGTGTGACGGTGCTCGCCATTTGGCAACCGGCCCGTCATCAAAACTGGCGGGCCGGTCAGGGGGTCAACTATGGTTAATAGTTGAGCATATTGATGGCTAAAAATAAATCAGACGGTACGCTTCGCTTTTTGCTTGTAACGGTCGAAGATCACCGCTGCCAGCAGGATCAGGCCGCGTACGACGTACTGAGAGAACGGAGAAATATTAAGCAGGTTCATGGCGTTCTCCACGGTCCCCAGAATCAGGATCCCCGCCACCACATATGAGATTTTTCCGATGCCGCCCTTGAGGGAAACGCCCCCTAAAACGCAGGCTGAGATGACGATCAGCTCATAACCAATGGAGGTCATTGGCTGGCCGCTGGTCATACGCGACGCCAGAATAATCCCCGCCGCCGCCGATACCAGCCCGGAAAGCACGAAGATAATGATCTTGGTCCGTACGACCGGAACACCCGCCAGACGCGCCGCCTCTTCATTGCCGCCAATCGCCAGCGTGTTACGGCCAAACGTGGTGCGGTTAAGCAGGAAACCGAACAGGATCAAACAGCCTACCGTCAGCCAGATTGGCGCAGGCAGCCCCAGCCAGTTGGCATAGCCCAGCGTGAAGAAACGCTCGTCTTCAATCCCCACGGCTTTCCCGTCGGAGATGATATAGGCCAGACCGCGCACGATTTGCATGGTCGCCAGCGTCGTAATCAGGGCGTTAATCTTCAGGCGCGCAATGACAAACCCGTTCACCAGGCCGCTCAGCACGCCGAGCAGCAGCCCGGCCAGCACGCCGATCCACAGGCTTTCGGTCATGTTGATCACCACGGCAGTGGTGACGCCAGCACAGGCAATCACCGAGGCAACCGACAGGTCAAAATCGCCGGAGGCCAGGCAGAACAGCATTCCGCAGGCCACCATGCCGGACATGGAGATAGCCAGCCCCAGCCCCTTCATATTGATGAACGTGGCGAAATTCGGCACAAAAATCGCGCAGGCGACGAACAGGGCAGCAAAGACCACCAGCATGCCGTACTGGTCCCAGATGCGGCCAAAACTGAAAGCCGACTTCGGCGCTCCGGATGTAGTAACAGAAGACATCATTGACTCCTTACTCAGGCGACAGCCTGGCTAACTTTAGGCATGGCGAGACTCAACGCCTGTTGTTCATTCGCCTGTTCATGCAGCAATTCACCGGCAATTTCACCTTCACGCATCACAACAATGCGGTCGGCAACGCCCAGCACCTCAGGCAGATCGCTGGAGGCGAACAGGACCGCCACACCGCGTTTTGCCAGTTCATAGATGACGTTATAGATTTCGTGTTTCGCCCCCACGTCGATACCGCGCGTTGGCTCATCCAGCAAAATGACCTTCATATCTTCCGACAGCCAGCGCCCCAGAATGGCTTTTTGCTGATTGCCGCCGGACAGGTTCATGATCAGCTGTTCAGCCCCGGGGGTTTTGATGTTCAGCGAACGGATATGGTGATCCGCGTTGCTCGCCTCCCAGCCGTCGTTAATCAGACATCCCGCGCGGATGAACTTGCGCCGGGCAGAGATGTTGATGTTGTCGCGCACCGAGTGCACCGGAATGATGCCCTCGGCCTTTCGATCCTCCGGGCAGAGCATAATCCCCGCGTTAATCGCCTGCGCAGGCTTCTGAATATCGACCTTTTTCCCGTCGACGAAAACCTGGCCCTGGGTTATTCGGGTGCCGCCAAACAGCCCTTTCATCAGCTCGCTGCGCCCTGCCCCCACAAGGCCAAACAGCCCGACGATTTCGCCGCTGCGCACCGAGAGTGAAATGGGCGTGCGCACGCCCGGGGCTTTGACGTTATCCAGACGCAGACGCTCAGGGCCATACTCGCGCGGTTTCCAGTGGTAAATATCCCCGAGATCGCGTCCGACCATCGCCTGCACCAGTTGGTCATGGTTGACCTGCTGCATATCGGTGAAGGTGCGCACGTAGCGGCCATCTTTAAACACGGTGATGGCATCGCTTAAGGCAAAAATCTCTTCCATTCGGTGAGAAACGTACAGAATGATGCGGCCCTCTTTGCGCAGCTCGCGGATCACGCGAAAGAGATTTTCTATTTCACGCGCCGAGAGCGAGCTGGTTGGCTCGTCAAAAGCGATAATTTTGGCGTTACGTGCCAGCGCTTTGGCAATTTCCACCATCTGCCACTGGCCGATGGAGAGATACTTAAGGGGCGTTTGCGGATCGACATCCAGCCCAAGGTGCTTGAGCTGCAAGCCCGCTTCATAGTTGAGCAGCGAGCGGTTGACCACGCCGCTTTTATGCGGAAGCTGGCCCAGATAGATGTTCTCCGCCACGGTCATTTCAGGAATGAGATGCAGCTCCTGATAGATGATAGCGACGCCCGCATTTAACGCTGCCGTGGTGTCGGCAAAGGCCACCTCTTCGCCGCGAATAGCCAGCGTGCCGGTGGTGGGCGTGTAGTTGCCGCTGAGAATTTTTAGCAGCGTGGATTTTCCCGCGCCATTCTCCCCCATCAGGGCGTGAACCTGGCCGGCATAGCAGTCGAAGCTGATATCGGTCAACGCGTTTACACCGGGGAACGTTTTACCGATGCCGCGGAAAGAGAGATACGGATCAGACTGTTGCATAACGACTCCGTGATTCCTGTAGTGTGTACGTCTGGCCCCTCACGGTGAGTGAGGGGCGCAATCACAGCGTATTACTTACCGCCCAGTCCTTTTTTCGCCAGCTCCTCTTTGAAGTTATCGCGGGTGATCAGCACCACATCGGTCACTTCGGTGAATTTCGGCGGCTCAACCCCTTTGGTCACCCAGTTGTAGAGCATTTCGCTGGATTTATAGCCGTGGACATCCGGGCTTGGCAGCAGAGAGCCGTAGAAACCGGTCGCCTGCGCTTTAGACAGTTCGCTCACGGCGTCAACGCCGTTGATGCCGATCCCGATCACGTCCGGTGCTTTAAAGCCCTGGCCTTCCGTTGCACGCACGCCGCCCAGTACGGTGTTGTCGTTCATCCCCACCACCAGCCAGTGCTTCACTTCCGGATGCTGGACGAGCATGGAATTCGCCGCATCAAAGGCGCCCGGAATATCGTTGGATTTGGTCGGAACTTTGTAGATCTGTTTTTCCGGGAAGCCAGCCGCTTTCAGGGCGTCCATGGACCCGGTGGTACGACGACGGGCGGTGTCCAGCTCGTCAGCGGTAATGGCCATCACGGCGGTCTCTTTGACATCCCAGCCGCGTTTTTGCATCTCTTTGTAGAGCTCCTGGCCCTGACGCTCACCGATTTTAGTGGCCGCCATCATTACCAGCGGAACGGTATCCATCGGTTTACCTTTGGCGTTCACGAACTGATCGTCCACCGCAATCACTTTCATGTCGTAACCGCGCGCTTTCGCGGCAATCGCTGACCCCAGTTTTGGATCCGGCGTACAGATAACGAAACCTTTCGCGCCGCTGGCCGCCAGGCTATCAATGGCGTTCAGCGTTTTCTCACCGTCAGGTACGGCGATTTTAATTACCTCAAATCCCAAATCTTTTCCGGCTTTATCAGCAAATTTCCATTCGGTCTGGAACCACGGCTCTTCCGGCTGTTTAACCAGAAAACCGAGCTTTAAATTTTCAGCGATAGCGGATTGTGACATAACGGCAGCCAGGCCGATGGCCGCCAGCGCTTTAGTAAATTTGTGCATGGTAAACTCCAGCTTTAGCATTCTTATCTGTAGGGAATAATGGCGAACAACTTATTTAATCGGACTTAAAACAAGGCATTAGCGCTTACCTCGTCATAAGCGTTATTGCTGGAGATAGTTTTAGCGGGAAATTAATCATCCATAAGAGAGCGACATCACACCGCAGAATTACAGTAATTGCGTACATAAATTCAGCGAAAAATGACATAAAAAAGGACCTAATTGTCCTACAAATGGAAGGGAGTTAAGCAGGATTATCCATAAGGTCAGCTAAGAAATCCCTGTAACCCGGACGCCTTAGCGCCCGGCAGAAAAATTACCAGCGGTAATAGATGTGTTCAGCATGATCGCGCACGGGGGCGTCGTCACCCAACAGACGAGCAGAGAGCGCCAGCGCAAAGTCAAAAGCGTGCCCCAGCCCCTTGCCGCTGATGAGGTTATTATCCACCACGACCGGCGCATCTACATATACTCCATCATCAACGCTCTGCCAGAGATCGCCGGAACAGACGTAGCGACGCCCCTTCAGTAGCCCGTTACCGCCCAGCACCCGCGCGGCCGCAGAGCAGATCGGGCAGATGAGTTTGCCCTGCTCGTCATGGGCGGAAACAAAGCGGAGCACCTCCTGGCTAGCCGCAAGATTGACGCTCCCCTGCGGCCCACCGGGCAACACGACTGCGTCATACAGCGTATTAATGCGCTCCGTTAACGTACTGTCAGCCACCATGGGGATATTGTGGTAACTCACTACCGCACGGGACTCCGCACAGGCCAGCGTCTCCACCTCAATCTGTAAACGCCGCAGAATATCAATCGTGATAATCGCTTCTGCTTCTTCAAAACCGGGTGCCAGCAGCACCGCAACGTTAGCCATCATAAACCTCAACGAATGAAAAGATGTAAAACAGTGTTTCATTTTCACTCTTTATCAGATCACAATCTTGCGACGCGATCACAGAACCGTATATTGAGTGAAAATTGATTTAGCTCAAATTTGATACGACAGGATATATTTGCAGATATTATTTCTGATTTAACACTTTTACAGAATTTCCCGCCAAAGAACGTTTCCTGAAACGATAAAAATGAGCGATATTAATTTCACACCCATTAAAATCAACAAGTTATATTAAATACAATCTCTTAACCCTCTTTCTATTCTGGGCTATATTTAAATTTGTAATGTATGGTAAACACAGCCTTATTAAGAGTTTTCTTAAGTCAAAGAGAAGCGTATGCTTATTTAAATCGAACACAGGAAGTGAATTTTCGAGTTTTTTACCTTGCAGAAATCTATTTCTGCCATTCAATCGTCAATACCTGCCGGGTCAGGTTAAGTAGCGGACATCAAGTCCCACAGTCAATAAGGATATGAGAATGACTACCCAAACGATGATGCAAAAACTGAATGCCCAGATGAACCTGGAGTTTTATGCTTCAAATCTGCATCTGCATTTGAGCGCGTGGTGTTCCAGAAAAAGCCTCAACGGCACTGCCACCTTCTTTCGTACTCAGGCGCAAAGTAACGTCACGCACATGATGCGCGTCTTTAATTTTTTGAAAGCTGTCGGGGCAAACCCTACCGTCAAAGAGCTTGAAACGATTGAAGATAATTACACTTCTCTGGAAGAACTGTTTCAGAAAACGCTCGAAGAGTATGAGCAACGCTGTGCGAAGCTGAGCAAACTGGCTGATGAAGCCAAAGCGCAACGGGACATCATTACCCTCAAGTTTTTACGTGATATGGACAGAGAGCAGCAGCAGGATGGCATGCTGCTGAAGACGCTCGCAGATGAAATCCGCAACGCGAAACGCGCGGGGATTTGTCTGGAGCAGACGGACCGCCATCTTCTCGACATTGCTACCGTGCAACACCACTAGGTCCTTCACCCGCTCCCGTCAGGGCTGAGAGTTCCCCACAAAATAATGCCTGCACAGACGGCCCCCTCTCCCTTGAGGGAGAGGGCTGGGGTGAGGGGGAACATACGGCTCTGGTGGTCATTCCGTTCACTTTATGTTCCTTGCTACTCTGTCACGGCATAACCGGTGAACGTGCCAGGGTGGCTCAGTCGCCACCACCCTGGCGACCCGGGCTTCCGGCGGAAAATCGCCGCTTCGCGGTACCTTCGGCTTATTCCTTCCGGCTTATCGGGGACGGGCGGAGGTAACATCCCTGTAAAGCCCGCCCTCTCGGCGCATCCCTGCGCCTCGCCCCGGCCTACAGGAAACGCCTCAGCGATTTACAGCCGGACCGAGGCATCGCTGAAAGCCTTCAGTTATTCTGAAGGCAACGTTATCGCTTTTGCTTTCAAATTACTGGGGATCCCTCAGCCCGTCAGGGAGTGGGTACCAACTCCCTGCTTTTACTGACATTTAACAAATCAGATCTTGCTCCCAATGAATAACCATACATCGTGTAATGATTTGTTTAATTACATTCATTAACGAGGGAGCATCATGATCACCATTGAGTTTATTGTCATTATTCTCTGCCTGCTGATAGGCACCCGCTTCGGCGGGATGGGCCTGGGGCTGATAAGCGGCATCGGCCTGTTTGTTTTGAGTTTTGTCTTTGGTCTGCAACCCGGTAAACCGCCGGTTGACGTGATGCTCACGATCCTCGCCGTCATCGGCTGTGCGGCCACGCTACAGACCGCCGGTGGCCTGAATGTAATGATGCAGTTTGCAGAGCGCCTGCTGCGTAAACATCCCCAGCACATCACCCTTCTCGCACCGTTTACCACCTGGATGTTGACCTTCCTGTGCGGGACCGGGCACGTCGTCTACACCATGTTTCCCATTATCGCGGATATCGCCCTGAAAAAAGGCATACGCCCGGAACGGCCGATGGCGGTGGCCTCGGTGGCATCTCAGATGGCGATCACCGCCTCCCCCGTTTCCGTGGCCGTCGTTTCGCTGGTCTCGATTCTTGGTGCGCAGCACGGTATCGGCCACGCGTGGGGGATCCTCGAAATTCTTGCGGTCTCCGTACCGGCCTCACTGTCTGGCGTCGCCATTGCGGCACTGTGGAGCTTGCGTCGCGGGAAAAACCTCGCAGACGATCCTGAATTTCAGGAAAAGCTGAAAGATCTGAAACAGCGGGAGTTTATCTATGGAGGAACGGAGACGTTGATGGATCAACGTTTCCCGAAACAGGCCTACTGGTCCACGTGGATCTTCTTCGCCGGGATTGCCATAGTGGTCCTGCTGGGTGCGCTGCCCGAGCTGCGTCCGGCGTTTGAGATCAAAGGGAAAATGACAGCCCTGTCGATGAACCTTGTCATTCAAATGATGATGCTGATCGCCGGGGCCATCATGCTGATGACCTGCAAGGTGAATGCGTCGGCCATTTCAAACGGGGCGGTATTTAAGGCGGGGATGGTCGCGATTTTCTCGGTGTTTGGAGTGGCGTGGATGAGCGATACCTTTTTTCAGGCGCATCTCGACGAGCTGAAAATGGCGCTGGAGGGGGTGGTGAAAAGTCATCCCTGGACGTATGCCATCGTGCTGTTCCTGGTATCAAAACTGGTCAACAGCCAGGCTGCGGCCTTGACCGCGGTCGCCCCGATGGGGTTGATGCTGGGCATCGATCCGAAAATGCTGGTGGCCTTCTTCCCGGCATCCTACGGCTACTTTGTGCTGCCCACCTATCCGAGCGATCTGGCCTGTATCGGGTTCGATCGCTCCGGCACCACCCGCATCGGTAAATTCATCATCAACCACAGCTTTATTCTGCCGGGGCTGATTGGCGTCAGCTGTGCCTGCGTGGTGAGCTATCTGCTGGTGCAGACGTTCTTCTGATCCTTCTGCGGGCGACAGGCTCTGTCGCCCTTCGACGTAAAAGCAGAAAAGAGTTTCTAATTTTAAAACATCGGTTTATTTTAGTGAGACTCACCCTGCGGTGTGAAGCGGAGTTCAATCAGCGCAATCGCTTTCTGGATCGCGCGGAGCGTAACCGGGTCCGCCGCAGCAGGATGGTTGGTGAAATCGATGTTTTTCAGCTGGGTCGACATCTTTTCGCGTACCTCAACCGGCGCGATAACGTCAATCACATCAAGGATTTGTTTGATAACCAGCTGGCAGGCGACGACGTCAGATACCAGTTCCTGATCGGCGCTCAGGTTTTGTGACATGGGGTTCTCCTTATTCAAAGGGCGCCATAGTAGCAAAACAGACGCCCTTCCATCTCCCTCTCGTCGTCCGCAGACATAAAAAAACCTGCCGAAGCAGGTTTTTTTATCAGAACATCGCACCCGGTGGGACGTCTTTAAACGTTGTGCAGTAGTTTGCCCACATGCTTTTCAGGATTTTGCGCAGTTTCATTATGTTGCTCCAGTAACGTGTTATGCAGGTGTTATTGTCAATACGCTTATAATATGACCACCATCACAAAAATCAACCATTTTGTGACCTGCATCACGGTTATTAAACCCTCAGTGCTGCTGGTTTGTTAAAAAAAGCCATGATAAATCCGCACGTTACAGGCTTATAAATTCCAGTAAATGTTTATAAAATTTTTTGAGCGGGCAGGAAGAGAATGAGTGAAAACGTATCCGGCAAAGAGAGCCGTGGATTATCGCCTGCGGCGCTGCTGGTGGCCGGTGCTTTCTTTATGGAGTTTCTGGATGGGACGGTGATCGCCACCGCGTTACCGGATATGGCAAAAAGCTTCGGCGACCAGGCGGTGGATCTGAATATCGGCATCAGCGCCTATCTGATCACCCTGGCCGTGCTGATCCCCGCCAGCGGCTGGATCGCCGACCGCTTCGGCGCGCGAAAAGTGTTTGCCCTCGCGCTGGCGATCTTCACGCTGGCCTCGGTATTTTGCGGCCTGTCCACCACGCTCGATCAGTTCGTTGCGATGCGCGTCCTCCAGGGCATGGGTGGTGCGCTGATGGTGCCCGTAGGTCGCCTGGCCGTGCTACGCACCACGCCAAAACATCAGCTCATCACGGCAATCGCCACCCTGACGTGGCCTGCGCTGGTCGCGCCGATCATCGGCCCGCCGCTGGGTGGGTTCATTACCAGCTATGCCGACTGGCGCTGGATCTTCTTTATTAACGTGCCGCTGGGGATAATCGCCATTTTGCTGGCACTGCGCATCATTCCAGACCTGCATGAAGATACGCGCCGACCGTTTGATTTACCGGGTTTTGTTGTCACCACCCTTGCCATGGTGAGCCTGGTTTATGCGATGGAGTTGATGGGCGCAGAGCCTCTGCGAACAGGATTAACCGCCACGCTGTTTATCGTCGGTGTCGTCGCCTTAAGCCTGGCGCTGCGTCACTTTAAGCGGGCAACCTGGCCGATGATCAGGCTCGATGCGATGCAGGTGCCGACGTTTCGCGTCACCCTGTACGGCGGATCGCTGTTTCGCGCCTCCATCAGCGCGGTTCCGTTCCTGTTACCGCTGATGTTCCAGGTCGGCTTTGGCATGGACGCGTTCCATTCTGGCCTGCTGGTGCTGGCGGTTTTCGTTGGCAATCTCACCATTAAACCGGCGACGACGCCGCTTATCCGCAGCCTGGGGTTTAAGCGGCTGTTGCTGATTAACGGTGCGTTGAATGTCCTGGCGTTGCTGGCCTGCGCGTTTCTTACGCCGCAGACGCCCGCGTGGCTCATCATGCTGATCCTTTATCTGGGCGGCGTTTTCCGTTCGATTCAGTTTACAGCCATCAGTACGTTGGCTTTTGCGGATGTGCCATCGGCGCAGATGAGCTATGCCAATACTCTGTTTTCAACCGCAACGCAGCTTGCCGTGGGGCTTGGGATCACGCTCGGGGCGATTGGTATTCGTATCGGGGAAAAAGTCAGTGAGGCGATGGGGGTTGCCGGTATGCCGGGAATGAGCTTCCGGCTGGCATTTGTGGCAATCGCGCTGATCTGCCTGGTGGGAATGGTTGACACGCTGCGTCTGACTAAAGATGCGGGCAGCGCGGTCTCATCGAAAAAGTAACACTATCTGCCGGGCAGGCAACGCACCGCCCGGCAAAGTAAATCAGCCAACAATACCGCGCACGAAGGCTTCAATCTCTTTGTCCTGGCAGTTCTCGAAGAAGCACTGCTGGAAGCGCTGGCCTGATACGGCTGTTTTAACCAGCTCAGGATCGATTGCTCGCAGGGTATCCAGATAGTTTTCTTTCACCACCGCCGCTTTCACCTGGTTCAGGATCCCGGCGTTACGCACCTGCGGCTCTTTACGCTCTGGTGGATAGCCTTCGCCATTGCGTCCGGTAAACGCTTTCTCAAAGATAAAGCGTACGTTCAGTTCTGCCCCCCAGCCGAAGCCCTTCGCAAACGGCAGAGAAAGCGCGTTACCGTTGTTGATTTGCGCAAACAGGAAAGCATCCGCAGGATCGATGCAGTAACCGCAAATCACACCCGGATGGATGTTCAAGGACATCAGCGCGCCCTGCCCGGTACCGCAGCCGGTAACAACAAAATCAACGGCTTTAGCGTTAAGCAGAATGCTCGCCATGATGCCCAGGTGAATATAGGTGAGATGATGATCGTTCTCATCACTCATACCGACGTTATAGACCGGAAAACCTTTCTCATCAGCAACGGCTTTCAGCTCATTAAGGATGATGGGATTCTTAGCGGCCTGGCTGTTTTCCATCATCAGTGCAATTTTCATCTTGTCTCTCCTGAATGCATGGCGGGCGATCCCGCTGTGGATACCTTTTCAACTTAACCTTACTATCAAACAAACGCACTTTCAAATTAAGTGAAAACTTGTTTTAAAAAACAAAGATGCGCTCACAATTTCGCGCGGTGGCCCGGCTCGTTGCACAGTGAGAGGGCAGATCCTCCGGCTATTCCAGCCATTGCGTACCATCGCGTTGGTTACAATGGCGTATTTCCCGTCACGCAGAGTGAACCATGAAACGTGTAATCATAGCCGGAACGATCCTGTTGCTCGCCGGGTGCAGTATCAACCGTCAGGCAGAAGTCAGCAGTACGGATGCCCCAAACGGAATTGTGCGCCTCGACTATGGCCAGGCCATGCTGCAAAACGCCTGGTCTGATGAGTATGTTAATAACGGTACGGCAACCAAAGCCTGTCAACATATGGGCTACGCCACTGCGTCAGCCTACGGGCAGCCAATTAAAACCTGCACCCTGATCAGCGGTTCACTCTGTCTGAACGAAAGTGTGACCATTCAGTATAAATGTCAGGGATATGCTGTTACCTCTTCCAGCCAGAATCCGTGGTATTAACCGCTACTGCCAGTCACGCTGGCAGTTTATTTAATAAGAACTAAAACAATTCTCATTAATAAATATAAATGGCGGCAATGCGTTTTATTCCCATTCGTATTTTTAATAAAGAAATATTTATTTTACTTTTTGCAAATAATTAAATAACAAATTATAGTGTCGCTCATCGTGAACCAGAATTAATAAACCGGAGCTGCACCATGTTAAAAACTGAAATGATCGACAAGCTCAATGCGCAAATGAATCTTGAGCTTTTTTCTTCCCTGCTTTATCAGCAGATGAGCGCCTGGTGCAGCTATCACAGCTTTGAAGGGGCGGCCGCCTTCCTGCGTCGTCATGCCCAGGAAGAGATGACGCACATGCAGCGTCTGTTTGATTACCTGACGGACACCGGCAGCCTGCCGCGCATTGATAACGTGGCATCGCCTTTTGCCGAATACGGCTCTCTTGATGAACTGTTCCGCGCCACCTATGAGCATGAACAGCTGATCACCCAGAAAATTAATGAACTGGCTCATGCCGCCATGACCAGCCAGGATTATCCAACCTTTAATTTCCTTCAGTGGTATGTGGCTGAACAGCACGAAGAAGAGAAGCTGTTTAAATCCGTGCTGGATAAATTATCTCTGGCAGGTAAATCCGGGGAAGGTCTGTACTTCATTGATAAAGAGCTGTCGACGCTCGATACCCAGAATTAACAGAAAAGCGGTGCTGAGTTTTCAGCACCGCATTATTTAATGGCGGCAGATTTTACTTTCGTGAGTGGAAAATCCGTCTGCTGCTGGAATGAATTTTCCGCGCGCCGCCAAAAACGCCACCAGCTCCGCGGCTGTCATCTCTGAAGCTAAACAGGTATGGAAACGCACCGCTTCGCCAAAGCGGGCATGTATCGCCTCAACCAGACTCTCCTCCGTATAGCGCTCACCTGACTCAATCATCATATTCAGCACGTCGTGTCCGTGAATTGACATGGTTACCTCTCGCAAATAAAAAGCAGACTAAACGTTCCCTCCACGGCACGCTTTGCGCTGGCTCAGGTTACCCTTTTCTTTTTGTAAATTAATCATTACACCCCATGTAACGGTGATTTGACGAGATGGTGCTTTTCCCTTACTCTGCGCCGCAGAATGAGTCGCGGTATGGAAGCGTTATAGAGGAAAGCGTGAAGAACAGAACTCTGGGAAGTATTTTTATCGTCGCCGGAACGACAATTGGCGCAGGAATGTTGGCCATGCCGTTGGCTGCCGCCGGCGTCGGGTTTGGGGTTACCGTAGTGCTGCTGGGTGGTCTGTGGGCCCTGATGTGTTACACCGCGCTATTATTGCTGGAGGTTTATCAGCATGTCCCTGCCGATACTGGCTTAGGCTCCCTGGCTGCACGCTATCTTGGACGCTACGGGCAGTGGATCACCGGTTTCAGCATGATGTTCCTGATGTACGCCCTGACTGCCGCTTACATCAGCGGCGCCGGGGAGCTGATTGCGTCAAGTATCAATGACGGCTTCGGTGCGTCACTTTCACCGGAAACAGGCGCCATTGTCTTTACGCTGATCGGTGGCGGCGTGGTTTGTGCGGGCACATCGCTGGTCGATCTGTTTAACCGTTTTTTGTTCAGCGCCAAAATTCTCTTCCTGATTGTGATGCTGGTGCTGCTGGCACCGCATGTTCACAAGATTAACCTGCTCTCCCTCCCGCTGGAGAAAGGTCTGGCGCTTTCGGCCATCCCGGTTATTTTCACCTCCTTCGGTTTTCACGGCAGCGTGCCGAGCATCGTGAGCTATATGAACGGTGATATTCGCAAGCTGCGCCGCGTCTTTGTTATCGGCAGCGCCATTCCGTTGATTGCTTACCTGTTCTGGCAGCTGGTGACGCTGGGCAGTATTGATTCCAATACCTTTATCGGCCTGATGGCAGAGCATTCTGGTCTGAATGGATTCCTGGTTGCCCTGCGTAACGTGGTGGCCTCTTCACACGTGGAGCTGGCGGTACATCTGTTTGCAGACCTGGCGCTGGCAACGTCCTTCCTCGGCGTGGCGCTTGGCCTGTTTGACTATATGGCGGATCTGTTCCAGCGTCGCAATACCGTTGCCGGACGCTTGCAGACGGGGGCGATGACCTTCCTGCCGCCGCTGGCCTTCGCGCTCTTTTACCCGCGCGGGTTTGTGATGGCGCTGGGGTATGCTGGCGTGGCGTTATCGGTACTGGCCCTGCTGCTGCCTTCCCTGCTGGCGTGGAAGAGCCGCCAGCAACATCCGCAGCAGGGGTATCGCGTAGCGGGCGGTACGCCAATGCTTTGCGCGGTGTTTGGTTGTGGGGTGGTGATTATTCTGGTGCAGACTTTGATTGCAGCGGGGATGCTGCCGGAAGTGGGATAACTTATTTATACAGGTCCTGAGGTACTGTTCCGTTCACCTTAAGATCAACAGAATATAATTTTTTCACAGCATGTGAACGGGATAAGGGGGCCGCCGCGGCCCCCTTATCAATCCCCGCGGCCCCGCGGAAAATCGGTGCTTCGCACTGCGCTCACCTCCCGACCATCTGCCTGCGGTCGGCTCAACTCGACATCCTGTCTCGATTCGCCTCTGGCCGCCATCCATGGCGTCCAGCCCTTGTCATCTGGTCTCCGGTTCGCCGATTTTAGCGGGGACTCAACACCCGTGCCCCATTCAGGCCACAGTAATTAATGATTTAATGCATGCAGCAGCTTTTAAACTTCTTCCCACTCCCGCACGGGCACGGATCGTTACGCCCCACCTTCGACCCGTTCACGATCGGCTTTTTCGCTTCCGGCTGCTGCGGGTTAGCCACCCAGTAATTATACAAACGCAGCGCCGCAGGCTGAATGCTTTCGATGCTGGCCATGTACTCCTCTTCGGTCAGCGCATCCAGCTTCTCGCTGTTCTCTTCCGTCCCGTGCAGGGCAATCACCGCCAGGTCCGCTTCCAGCGCTTCCGGCAGGGATGACCAGTCCGTCAGCGCCACGCCGCGCATGTAGCCATAGCACCACTCTTCCACCACGGTATAGCTCTGACCGTCAACGTCGTTATAGCCAAACAGCGGTTCAAACTGATCCGGGTATTCGCTCAAACGCTCGGCAATATCGTTCATGTGCTTAAAGCAGAGATCGATAAAACGGTTCATCTCACGATCGTTTTTCCAGCGCGGAATATATTTCTCACCACCCCAGACCGCCACCAGCCAGGTGTCGGGCTCCACCACAACGGGACCGGAAAGTACTGCGGTAAGCATGCCGTCCAGTTCGGACACGTCAATCACGGATGCATCGTCGTGACCGTAAGAGATTAATGTCTCTTCCAGCCACGCCATCTCGCTTTCATTTAATGGGCCTTCAGCCATTGCTGATACTCCTGATAAAAAAAACGATCCTGACATATATCGCCGCGCGTGCCTATCTGAAGTTTAGGTCTTTATTGCTGCAAAAACGTGCAAATCGTGACCGTTGCACAACTTATGGGCTTTGTTGTTAAGGAGATGTGATCTCCGCTGTAAATTCATCTCATCCCGCAAAGGCGCATAAAACGGCGCTCTATACTCAACGTGTTGTGACCCGGTCAAGGGATTAACCATTCTGGCAACCTTTTTGCTTAATGTTCTGCGCGCTTCGCGGTGCGTGGGATCCTCGCCGTATTAAGCATGAGATTGCTTCTAAAGTGCATTTTGTTCTCGCTCTTGTTTTTGGATTTACGATGCCATCAGGCGTTCGGGTTTCTACCTGGTGCAAAAACCTCTTTGCTAAGGAACATAATAATGTCGCTGAAATTTACCAAAACTCCCCTCTCCCTGGTGCTGGCCGGTTGTCTGGTGACGGCCTTTTCCGCGCAGGCCGATATCGTCATCGGCGTGGCCGGGCCGTTCACAGGCCCGAACGCAACCTACGGCGATCAATACTGGCATGGCGCTACGCAGGCGGCAGAAGACATTAACGCCGCCGGCGGGATCAACGGTGAGAAAATCAAACTGGTTCAGGGCGACGACGCCTGCGAGCCCAAACAGGCCGTCGCCGTTGCCAACCGCTTAGTCGATCAGGATAAGGTGAAAGCGGTCGTCGGCCACTTCTGCTCCTCGTCGACCATGCCCGCCTCCGAGGTCTACAGCGATGCCGGGATCCTCTCCATCACCCCCGGCTCAACGAACCCGCTTATTACCGAACGTGGCATGAGCGATATATTTCGCATGTGCGGACGTGACGACCAGCAGGGCCAGGTCGCCAGCGATTTCATTCTTGATAAGCTGAAAGCCAAACGGGTGGTCATCATCCACGATAAAGACACCTACGGCCAGGGGCTGGCGGACGCCACTAAGGCGGCGCTGGCGAAACGCGGCGTGAAGGAGGTGATGTACGAAGGGTTATCCCGCGGGGAGAAAGACTTTAACGCGCTGGTGACCAAAATTGGCGCACAAAAACCGGACGTGGTGTTCTTCGGGGGCTGTCACCCGGAAGCGGGTCCGCTGGTTCGCCAGATGCGTGAACAGGGCGTGCAGGCGAAGTTCTTCTCGGGAGACTGTATCGTCAATGAAGAGATGGTCACCGCCGCCGGTGGGGCGCAGTACACCAACGGTATTTACATGACCTTCGGTAAAGATCCGCGCCTGATCCCGGACGGAAAAGCCGTCATCGAGAAATTCCGCACCGGTAAATTTGAACCTGAAGGATACACCCTCTACGCCTACGCGTCTGTGCAGGCTATCGCGGCGGCATTCAAGGCCACGAAAGGGACGGATTCCGCAAAAGCCAGCGAGTGGCTGAAGGCCAACCCTGTCGACACGGTGATGGGTAAAAAAGCCTGGGACAGCAAAGGTGACCTCAAAGTCTCTGACTACGTGGTCTACCAGTGGGATGACAAAGGCAAATATAAAGAAGTGCCATAACGGGACGGAATCTGCTCAGCGCCGGCAGGTCTGACTGTCGGCGTAACCCTTTATTCAGGTGCGCGACCATGAGTACATTCTTCCTGCAACAATTAATTAATGGCTTAACGCTGGGTTCGGTCTACGGTCTTATCGCCATCGGCTACACCATGGTGTACGGCATCATCGGTATGATCAATTTCGCCCATGGCGAAGTGTATATGATCTCCGCCTATCTCTCGGCCATTGGCCTGGCCCTGCTGGCGTTTTTTGGACTCCACTCCTTTCCGCTGCTGATCCTGGGGACGCTGGTTTTCACCATCGTGGTCACCGGCGTTTATGGCTGGACGATTGAGCGCATCGCCTATAAGCCGCTACGCAACTCGACGCGTCTGGCGCCGCTGATTTCGGCCATCGGGATGTCGTTGATACTGCAAAACTACGTCCAGCTCAGCCAGGGCCCGCGCCAGCAGGGCGTGCCTACCATGCTGGATGGCGTGCTGCGTTTTCACCTTGGCGAAGGGTTTGTCCAGATAACCTATACCAAAGTCTTTATTCTCATCGCCTCGTTCGCGGGCATGCTGGTGCTGACCTGGATTATCAACCGTACCCGCTTAGGACGCATGTGCCGTGCGGTGCAGCAGGATCGTAAGATGGCCTCCATTCTGGGTATCAACACCGACAGAATTATTTCGCTGGTGTTTGTTATCGGCGCAGCCATGGCCGGGCTGGCGGGCGTGCTGATCACCATGAATTACGGCACCTTTGATTTTTACGTCGGGTTCGTTATCGGCATCAAGGCCTTTACTGCGGCGGTGCTGGGCGGCATCGGCTCTCTGCCCGGCGCGATGCTTGGCGGGCTGATTCTGGGCGTCGCAGAAGCGCAATTCTCCGGGATGGTGAACTCGGATTATAAAGACGTGTTCTCGTTTGGATTGCTGGTCTTAATTCTGATCTTCCGTCCTCAGGGGCTGCTGGGCCGCCCTGTCGTGGCTAAAGTGTAAGGAACAACGCGATGACCTCTGACGGTTTTTCCCTGAAGCGCTGCATTCTGGACTCGATTTTTTCCGGAATGATCGCCCTGATTATTTTCGGCCCGATTGCGGGCGTGATACTGGATGGTTACAGCTTTACCTTTGACGGCCAGCGGCTGGCGTGGATTGTAGGCACGGTGATGGTGGGACGCTTTTTGCTGAGCGCCTTTTCAGCTACGGCGGCCGGAAGACGTTTACAGGCACGGTTTGAATCCGACAATGCGGGGGTGTATGTCCGGCCGCCGGCGTATAAAAGCCGCATGCGCTGGATCATTCCGCTGATTGTCACGCTGGCGATCTGCTTCCCGTTTGTGGCCACTAAATACGTTCTGACGGTTGCCATTCTCGGACTGATCTACGTCCTGCTCGGTCTTGGGCTGAACATTGTTGTTGGCCTGGCAGGGCTGCTGGATCTGGGTTATGTCGCCTTCTATGCCATCGGCGCTTACGGGCTGGCGCTCGGGTATCAGTATCTGGGGCTTGGGTTCTGGAGCATGCTGCCGCTGGCGGCGCTAATGGCCGCGGGCGCGGGCGCCCTGCTCGGCTTTCCGGTGCTGCGCATGCACGGGGATTATCTCGCCATCGTCACGCTCGGGTTTGGCGAGATCATCCGCCTGGTGCTGAACAACTGGCTCACCTTCACCGGCGGGCCTAACGGCGTTTCAGCCCCTGCCCCGACCTTTTTTGGCCTGGAGTTTGGCCGACGCGCCAAAGAAGGCGGCGTCCCCTTCCACGAGTTCTTCGGCCTGACCTATAACCCCAACTTGAAGTTTATCTTCATCTATGCGGTGCTGTTCCTGGTAGTCATGCTGGTGCTGTACATTAAACACCGGCTGACCCGAATGCCCATTGGACGGGCGTGGGAAGCGCTCCGTGAGGATGAGATTGCCTGCCGTTCAATGGGGCTAAATCACGTTCTGGTCAAACTCTCGGCCTTCACCCTGGGCGCATCGACGGCAGGTATCGCCGGGGTGTTTTTTGCCACCTACCAGGGGTTTGTAAACCCGACCTCTTTCACCTTTTTTGAATCGGCCCTGATCCTCGCCATTGTGGTCCTGGGCGGGATGGGCTCCACCGTCGGCGTCGTACTGGCCGCCTTTGTGCTGACCGTCACGCCGGAACTGCTGCGCAGCTTTGCGGAATATCGCGTGCTGCTGTTTGGCATGCTGATGGTGGTGATGATGATCTGGCGTCCTCGCGGTCTGATCCGCATCAACCGCAGCGGATTTGCCGTGCGTAAAGGAGTGGCGCCATGAACGCAACGATTTTACGTGTAGAACATCTGATGATGCACTTCGGCGGGATCAAGGCCTTAAACGACGTCAATCTTGAGGTGCAGCGCGGCTCCATTACCGCACTCATTGGGCCTAACGGCGCGGGAAAAACGACCGTCTTTAACTGCCTGACCGGTTTCTACCGGGCCTCCGGCGGCAACATTCTGTTCAATGCACGAAATAAAACCACCAATGTCATTCAGGTGCTCGGCCAGAAATTCCAGCCGGGCGACTGGCTCAACCCGGCGCAGCTTGGTCAACGCCTGTTCTATAAGATGTTTGGCGGCACGCATCTGGTGAACCGCGCGGGTCTTGCGCGCACGTTTCAGAACATCCGCCTGTTCCGCGAGATGTCCGTTGTGGAAAACCTGCTGGTGGCACAGCACATGCGCGTCAACCGCAATCTGCTGGCGGGGGTGCTGAACACCCCTGCGTATCGTCGCTCAGAGAACGATGCGCTGGACCGGGCGTTTTACTGGCTGGAGGTGGTGGATCTGGTGGATTGCGCGAACCGTCTGGCCGGGGAAATGTCCTATGGCCAGCAACGACGCCTCGAAATCGCCCGCGCCATGTGTACCGGCCCGGAGATGATTTGTCTCGATGAACCTGCTGCCGGCCTGAACCCGGTGGAAACGCACAAGCTGAGTGAGATCATCCGGTTCCTGCGCGACCACCATGACATCACGGTTCTGCTGATCGAGCATGATATGGGGATGGTGATGGGCATTTCAGATGACATCATTGTGCTCGATCATGGCGATGTGATTGCCAGAGGTAAACCGGCTGAAATCCAGCACAATGAAAAAGTGATTGCCGCGTATCTGGGCACCGACGAAAGCGAGGTAAATCTGTGAGCGAACCGATGCTTCAGTTTCAGGATGTGGATGTTTTCTACGGGGTGATCCAGGCGTTGAAGCAGGTTTCGCTTGAGGTTAACAAAGGGGAAACCGTGGCCCTGATTGGCGCTAACGGCGCGGGGAAGTCAACATTACTGATGTCTGTCTTTGGTCAGCCCCGGATCCGCAACGGGCAGATCCTCTTCTGCGGCGAGGATATCAGCCACAAATCCACCCACTATGTTGCCACCGGCGGCATCGCGCAGGCACCTGAGGGACGACGCATTTTCCCGGATATGTCTGTAGAAGAGAACCTGCTGATGGGGACAATCCCCGTCGGCAATCAGCATGCAGCGGAAGATATGCAAAGCATGTTCGACCTCTTCCCCCGCCTCAAGGAGCGACGTTACCAGCGGGCGATGACGCTCTCCGGCGGTGAACAGCAGATGCTGGCTATCGCCCGCGCGCTGATGAGCCGTCCTAAACTTCTGCTGCTGGATGAACCCAGCCTCGGCCTCGCGCCAATCGTGGTTAAACAGATTTTCCAGACGCTGCGCGAACTGGCCCGTAACGGAATGACGATTTTTCTGGTCGAGCAGAATGCGCACCACGCGCTGAAGTTGTCCGACCGCGGCTATGTGATGGTTAACGGGCAGATTCGGTTAAGCGGCAGCGGCGAGGCGTTGCTGAAGGATCCGGAGGTGAGGAAGGCGTATCTGGGTGGCGTGTGAAACGAAAAGGCTATAGTGAGAAAAACTCACAGTGATTGCGATTATTAATCGTTTTTCAAAAACGCACGCCTTCCAATATTATCCTCTCGACCTACCCTGACGGTGGGCCAATTAAAACATTCAGGCGCAAACTGAATAGTCATAATGAGAGGAACCGGGGCAAACATGACACTTGATGCTTTATTTAAGTTAATGAAAATTATATCGACATCTGAAATTCCATCAGATGGCGATTTAGCGAATTTTATGACCCTGCTTATCTCCACCAAAAATCATTCTGACGCCCTGTTACCGTTTTCGCAGCGCGCGTATATGCTTTCAGTTGCCTATCGCGATCCCCAAAAAGCAGCTGCGTTGCTTTCATCCTGTCAGCCCGAAGCAGGCAACCCTCTCCCGCTGCTCAACTTCTCTGGCTGGCCGGACGTGCGTTACGCCACTTCTGGTGAATTACAGACGCCCGAGTCTGAGGACTATTTTCACAAGATTTCGTCTGCCGCCACGCTATTACGTGCGGCAATTATTGACGCTGAGCAACAGAAAAACACGCCAGCATTTTATATTCTGGATAAGGTGCTCAACCTGAACAGCGCTTTGCCAGAACGTTATAAAAAGATGGCAAATATATCTTATTAATAACGGTATTAATAAATCCGACTGTCATCGTATTCCAGATAATCGATATCCAGCGCCGGAACGACCGGGGTATGGTTTTGCAGCCAGGCCAGAAGATGCTGAATGCTCTCTCTTTTGAGTGAATTTTTTGGCCAGACGAGGTAGTAGCCATCCCCCGTCGCGATAGCTTCCCTGAAAGGCAGGCCCAGCAGGCCACTTTTCAGGGCATCAAGCGTGAGATGCAGGTCGGCGATAGCGATGCCGTGCCCGTTCATCGCGGCAATACTTCCCTGTTCAAGGGTATCGAACACCATACCGCTGCTCATATCGAGCCCCGGGAACAATCCTGTTCTTCGCAGCCAGCGCCGCCAGTCACGTCTGTCCGGTGAAGGATGGATCAGATCGCATTGCGGAAGCCGCTGCCGGGCCGGTTCGATAAGCGATGGAGTACAAACCGGGATAAGCCATTCATGAAATAGCAGTTGGCTTTCCGTTGTGTCACCAAAACGCCCATTGCCGAGAAGAATGGCGCAATCGTAGGGCTCAAGATTGAAATCAACGGTGTCAATGTCCATCCAGACGCTGGCAATCTCAACCTGTGGTTTTGCATGGTTGTTGCGAAAAGATCGCAGCACGTCGAGAAGCCATCTCATGGTCAGGGTACTGGGTGCTTTAAGCCGCAGCAGGTGGTTTTCACTACGAAATACCCGGCAGGCCCATTCAATGCTCGTGAAGCTTTCGTTCAGCTGCCCGGCAAGCACTCGCCCGGCTTCAGTGACCTCCACCCGAGGACCTTGCCTTTTGAAAAGCTCGCAGTCGAACCACAGTTCAAGGGTACGAACATGTCTGCTGACCGCGCCCGGCGTAATATTGAGCGTTTCAGCGGCTTTACTGAAGGAGTTCAACCGCGCAGCAACTTCAAACGCACGCAGAGCATACAATGGCGGTAAAGACATAGCGTCCCTTAAATGAGGTGATGGCATGGGGAATCAGGATCGCAAACCTGCAAATCTTCACACTGCAAATCGCGCCAGCTACACGATAGCATAATGGGTATCTGTTTAATTCCGTTGAAAAGGATCGTTGTTTTATTACGTGAGGGTCAGAAATGAAGGTTGTTGATTAGCAGAATGGCAGGCACAAAAAAACCACCTTTCGGTGGTTTCACGACACTGCTTATTGCTTTGATTATTCTGCTTTTTCCCATGGTAGCCGGAGTGGGACTTGAACCCACACAGCGCGAACGCCGAGGGATTTTAAATCCCTTGTGTCTACCGATTCCACCATCCGGCCAGGGAAGAAAGTGGAGGCGCGTTCCGGAGTCGAACCGGACTAGACGGATTTGCAATCCGCTACATAACCGCTTTGCTAACGCGCCTTAAATCTGTTGTCTTTCGACCTGCACCCGCAAACTGCCGATGCACTAATCTGGAGCGGGAAACGAGACTCGAACTCGCGACCCCGACCTTGGCAAGGTCGTGCTCTACCAACTGAGCTATTCCCGCATGTCATCAAGTAACTATTTAACTACTTCCTAACCACTTGATTTCATTGTCGTCCGGCTAACTGTGCCGCCGTTCGATGCGTTGCATTCTACTGATATGACGTTTTGAGTCAACGTTATTTTTTGCATCTCAGGATCGTTTGCTGAAAATTAAGCCGAAACGATCACTGTTCAAGCAAATCACCGCGCGCAGCGTTCAAATATTGCAGCATTGACCACAGCGTCAGCACCGCCGCAACCCACAGCAGACCAATGCCGGCCCACTCTACCCAGGCATTCGGACGCCACAGCATCCATACCAGCGCCGCCATCTGTGCGGTGGTTTTAACTTTACCGATCCAGGACACCGCCACGCTGCTGCGTTTACCCAGCTCCGCCATCCACTCGCGCAGGGCAGAGATAATAATCTCACGGCCAATCATGGTCGCGGCAGGCAGCGTTACCCACCAGGTATGATAATGTTCCGCCACCAGCACCATCGCGATTGCCACCATCACCTTATCCGCAACCGGATCGAGGAACGCGCCAAAGCGGGTACTCTGGTTCCAGCGACGCGCCAGATAACCATCAAACCAGTCCGTAACGGCAGCGATCAGGAAAATCAGCGCACAGGCAAAAGGCGCCCAGACGACCGGCAGGTAAAATGCCAGGACGAAGAACGGAATGAGCACAACGCGAAAAAGAGTGAGCAACGTAGGGATATTAAATCGCATGATGACGGTAACTGTCTGTTGTCAGTAAAATTTAGCTCTATGTTGCTACAGAGCCCTCAATGTTTCAACGAGTAGTAGATCTTTTCTGCCAGCCCTTGCGAAATACCCGGCACTTTTGCAATTTCTTCCATACTGGCGTTGAGTAATCCTTGCAATCCGCCCATATACTTCAACAGCATCTGGCGACGTTTTGGCCCGACGCCTTCAATCGTCTCAAGGGTACTGGTATTTTTCACTTTCGCCCGTTTTTTACGGTGCCCACTGATGGCGTGATCGTGCGACTCATCGCGGATATGCTGGATCACGTGCAGCGCAGGGGAATCCGGCGGCAGGCTAAAGCCCTCGCCTTCCGGCTCAAAGAACAGCGTTTCCAGGCCAGCCTTACGATCTGCCCCTTTCGCTACCCCTAGCAGCAGCGGATGGTTCTTATCCCACTCCACGTCGAGCGATTCAAATACCGCCTTCGCCTGCCCCAACTGCCCTTTCCCGCCGTCGATAAGGATAACGTCCGGGATTTTGCTCTCTTCAATCGCTTTACCATAGCGACGGCGCAGCACCTGGTTCATGGCGGCATAATCGTCACCGGGCGTAATGCCAGTGATGTTATAGCGACGATACTCTGCCCGCAGCGGACCGTTGGCATCAAAGACCACACACGACGCCACGGTCTGCTCACCCATCGTATGGCTGATGTCGAAGCATTCCATGCGTTTCACTTCCGGCAGCTTAAGCAGCGTAGCAAGCGCGGTTAAACGCTGGCTGACGGTCGACTGCTGGGACAGTTTGGTGGTCAGCGCCGTGGCGGCATTGGTTCGCGCCAGCTTCAGATAACGCGCGCGATCGCCGCGCGGTTTCGTCTGAACATTCACCCGGCGGCCTGCCAGCTCTGAAAGCGACTCCGCCAGCAGGGTTTTATCATCGAGCGTGAAGTCGAGCAGGATCTCCGAGGGCAGCGTACGCATCTGGCTGCCCTGCAAATAAAACTGGCCGACGAAGGTCTCCACCACTTCACCCAGCTCAGTGCCGCCCGGCACTTTCGGGAAGTAGCTGCGGCTGCCGAGCACTTTGCCCTGACGAATAAAAAGCACATGAACGCAGGCCAGACCGGCGTCAAAGGCTACGCCGATAACATCGAGGTCGTCGCCCGTATTGGAAACAAACTGCTTCTCGGTCACCCTGCGCACCGCCTGAATCTGGTCGCGGATGCGTGCGGCCTCCTCAAATTCCAGCGCCGCGCTGGCTTTTTCCATACGGGCAATCAGTTGCGTCAGCACCTGATCGTCTTTCCCGGCTAAAAACAGGCGGACATATTCCACCTGCTGCGCGTACTCTTCTTCGCTCACCAGCCCTTCAACGCACGGCCCCAGGCAGCGGCCAATCTGATATTGCAGGCATGGCCGGGAGCGGTTGCGATAAACGCTATTTTCGCACTGGCGAACAGGAAAGATTTTTTGCAAAAGCGCCAGCGTTTCCCGCACGGCATAACCGTTCGGGAACGGGCCGAAATATTCACCTTTCGCATGCTTAGCGCCACGATGCATCGCCAGCCGCGGGTGCGTGTCGCCGCTCAGGAAGATAAACGGATAGGATTTGTCATCGCGCAGCAGAACGTTGTAGCGCGGCTGATACAACTTAATGTAGTTGTGCTCAAGGAGCAGCGCTTCCGTTTCCGTATGCGTTACGGTGACATCAATGTTGTGTATAAGTGCGACCAGCGCTTCGGTTTTACGGGAGGCAAGGTTGCTGCGGAAATAGCTGGAAAGGCGTTTCTTCAGATCTTTCGCCTTACCGACATAGATAACCGTACCGCCAGCATCGTACATACGGTAGACGCCTGGCTGGCTGGTGACGGTTTTCAGAAATGCTTTTGAATCGAACGCTTCACTCACTGACTTATTAACGACTCCGCATTGCACAAACCATGGCGAATGGCCAGGTGAGTCAGTTCGACATCACCGTGAATGTTCAGTTTACTGAACATTCGATAGCGATAGCTGTTGACCGTTTTCGGGCTGAGATTCAGCTGCTCTGAGATCTCATTCACCTTCTGACCTTTAGTGATCATCAGCATAATCTGCAATTCGCGCTCAGACAAACTGGCAAACGGAGATTCCGTTTTTTCCGGTTCAATCTGACTCAGCGCCATCTGTTGAGCAATATCAGAAGCGATGTAGCGCTGCCCGGCGTGTACGGTGCGGATCGCATTGACGACTTCCTGCGGCGCGGCGCCTTTACTGAGATACCCGGCAGCACCCGCCTGCATAACCCTGGCGGGCAGCGGATTTTCGGTATGGACGGTCAGCATGATAACTTTGGTATCAACGAACATGCGCGCGATTTTGCGCGTGGCTTCAAGCCCGCCAATACCGGGCATGTTCATATCCATCAGCACCACGTCTGCGGAGTTAGCGCGACACCATTTGACGGCATCTTCGCCACAACACGCCTCGCCGGCAACTTTAATACCCTTTATATCTTCAAGAATGCGTCGTATCCCTGCGCGCACCAGTTCGTGGTCATCAACAAGAAGGACGTTGATCAAAGGAAATGTCTCCAGAATAGGGATAACGCTACTGACTGCTAATTGGGTTTATATTAACGGTTTTCCATGCAAGATTAAAACGCTAAAAAATCGGCTATTCGATTCTGGTCTCGTTTTTGGAAATTAAGCTGTACAGTAAGTGGAAAGAAAACCCTTGCCCGCCGGGCTTTTACCGCTATTTTTTAGCATCGACATTCGAAAAGTTACTAAAACAGTTGTTAACTCAAACGAAAAAGAGCGCGCGATTTTTTGTAACAACAATTAACGAATAGCGAACCGGGGATAAACATTTAATTGTCGCTAACATATTGGACAGGGTACCTTCATAATCCGCGCCGCCCAATAATCACTGCGCGATAAGTATAAAAAACAACCACTGCATTTTTTGCCGTAGCTTGTGGTATACTCCGCCGCCTTAACTTTCATCGTCGCGCTCATGCGCTGTTTTATAATGAGGAAAATAAATGAGCACACCTGAATTTGCCACTGCCGAGAATAACCAGGAACTGGCACAGGAAGTAAACTGCCTGAAGTCGCTGCTGACGCTTATGCTACAGGCGATGGGCCAGGCTGATGCTGGTCGTGTGATCATTAAAATGGAAAAACAGATCGCGCAGATGGAAGACCAGGCGGAATCCGCTGTTTTTGCCAATACGGTTAAGCAAATTAAACAAGCCTACCGCCAGTAACAAAAACGGCTGGATGCAAAGCATTCAGCCGTTTTCTCGTCTGACACGCAGAACGTGATATCAGTCAGATAAGCCCCGTCGCCGCGGCATAACACGCTATCTGGATCTTATTCGGTGCGTTGAATTTCTTCTGCATATTCTTTTGATGGAAATTGACGGTATTTTCCGAGATGGAGAGAATGATGGCGATTTCTGCCGACGTCTTCCCTTCTGCGGTCCACTTCAGAATTTCCCGCTCACGCTTGCTGAATTTCATTTCAGGCGGCATCACCGTCTCATGTTCAAAGCGCAACAGTGTGGTGAGCGCCATCTGGACCAGCATTTGTAAACGCAGCTCAACTTCTTCACTGGATATCGAGTGTGCCTGTAAGCTGGTACATGACACGGAGAGGAAACCGAGCGCATGATTTGGCATCATCAGACACTGCGTTATTCCCTTGCGTAAACCGTGGTCCCGCGCGCCGTCCCATAATTGCTGGGCATCCGTGAATAATTCATCCGTCCAGGGCAAATGTCCCTGAATGAAATTCTCCGGCTTCAGCACCGGGTCAATGGCGAAATAATTCTCGGACTGATATTGCGCCATCCATTGTTGCGGATAACTGGAATGGACGGAGGTTCGCGGGCGGGTAAATGGCACAGGGTGTCGAACACAAAGCGCATAATAATCGAATTCAAGCGCCTGCGTTTGTCGCTGAAGTTCCTGATATACCTCTTCGGCACAGGTCATTTCCTGAAACCGGAGGAAGCATTCCCGTCGCCAGGTGAAAAAGTCTATATCCCTCATACTTACTGAATGAAGCCTCTGATAAAGATAATCATTATTATGGTGAATATAACCTAACACATAAAGCATGATTATTTATATAAAATATCGGCCACAGGCAGATTATCTTTAATTTGGCGATGGCTTATCCACATCAGGCGGAATAAAAAAGCAACAGAACGGAGTTTAAGGGAGGATAATTTGCTCCAGAAGCGGCATCTGGAGCAAATTGAACGCTAAAATGCTACTGCATTAAGAATTTTTCAAGGAACTGACGGGTACGGGGCTGCTGCGGATTGGCAAACAGCGCTTTAGCCGGCCCCTGCTCAACTATTCTCCCCTGATCCATGAAAATAGCCCGATCGGCAACGTCGCGAGCGAAGCTCATTTCATGCGTCACAATCACCATCGTGCGTTTCTCCTGCGCCAGCTGTCGGATCGTGTTCAGTACTTCCCCGACCAGCTCAGGATCGAGCGCGGATGTGGGTTCGTCAAACAGGATCACATCCGGGCGCATCGCCAGCGCGCGCGCAATGGCGACACGCTGCTGCTGCCCGCCAGATAAGCGACGCGGATAGCTCGTCTCCTTCCCTGCCAGCCCAACCTTCGCCAGCAGCTCGCGGGCGCGGACCGTCGCGTCTTCCTTAGGTTCCCCCTTGACGATGACCGGCCCTTCAATAATGTTTTCCAGCACCGTGCGGTGCGGAAAGAGATTAAAGCTCTGGAACACGAAGCCGACATGCTGGCGCAGGCGGCGAATCAGCCCTTTTTGCTGGCTGATGGGTTTCCCGGTATCAATGGTGATATCACCCACGCGGATCGTCCCGCCTTCGGGCTGCTCCAGTAAATTGATGCTGCGCAGCAGCGTGGTTTTGCCTGACCCGCTCGGGCCGATAATTGCTACCACTTCGCCCTGCTCAACCTCAAGATCAATGCCATGCAGCACCGTTTGCCCGTGGAATTTTTTCACCAGGTTTTTGACGTCAATTGCACTCATTTTGGATCACGCTCCTGGCGGTTAAGCTGGTTTTCAAAATAGTTTTGCAGAGCGGACAGCACCGTCGCCATCACCCAGTAAATCAGCGAGGCCGCCAGATACATGGTAAACACTTCCAGCGTGCGCGAGGTGATCAGCTGCGCCTGACGGAACAGCTCCGGCACCTGAATGGTCGCCGCAAGCGAGGTGTCTTTCACCAGGCTGATAAAGCTGTTGCTCAGCGGCGGCAGCGCCACGCGCGCCGCCTGGGGCAGGATCGCCCGGCGCAGCGTCTGCCACGGGGTCATCCCGATACTGGCCGCCGCTTCCCACTGTCCTTTATCGATGGAGGAGATCGCCGCACGCAGCGTTTCAGAGGTGTACGCCGCCGTATTCAGCGACAGGCCAATCATCGCCGCCGGGATCGGATCCAGCTCAATACCAAACTGTGGCAGCCCGTAGTAAATCATAAACAGCTGGGCGATAAGCGGCGTTCCGCGGAACACGGAGATGTAAAACCGCGCCAGCCACCGCACCGGCCAGATGTTCGACATGCGCATCAGTGCCAGCACAAACCCGAGCACCAGCCCGAAGAACATCCCGCCGATACTGAGCTGTAAAGTAAACACCGCGCCCTTAAGCAAGAACGGCAGCGAATCAATAACCAGTTGAATACTTTCTTGCATTATTATTTTTCTACCTGATTTTTAGACATGAGGATGATAGGCAAACAGCGCAGGCGCCCCGCCAGTATGAACAAACAAAATGGGTCCTTCATCCTTAAAGCGCTTGCGGGCGATGCCGTCGATCAGACCCGCCATTGCCTTGCCGGTATAGACCGGGTCGAGCAGAATACCTTCGAGACGGGCCAGCAGCTTAACCGCCTCCATCCCTTCATCATTGGGGGTGCCATAGCCCGGCGCGAAATAGTCATCCCACAGCAGTATCTCCGCCTTCGCCTGAAGCGCAAGCTGTTCAGCCACCGCCTGTTGCAGGGTGACGACTTTCGGCTTCTGGTCCGCAACGCTTCTGGAAACCGTCACGCCAATCAGCTCGACCTCCGGCATCAGTTGCTCAAGCCCGACCGCTAAACCAGCATGGGTCCCCGCACTGCCGGACGCCACCACCACCGAGGATAAACTCACCGCGCCTTCGCACTGCTGAGCGATTTCCAGCGCGCTCTCAACATAGCCGAGGGCACCCAGCGCATTCGAGCCGCCAACCGGGATCACGTACGGACGAAAACCCTGCGCTTCCAGACGCGTCGCCAGCTCGTCGAGCTGTGCAGCCGGGTCGGTCAACGCGTCGACCATTTCAACCTGCACGTTGAACAGATCCAGCAGCAAACGGTTACCGTTTGTCAGGTAATTCTCTGCCTGCGTCCCGATCGGGTTCTCCAGCAGGGCAACGCAGTGGAGTCCCAGCTTCGCCGCCACTGCCGCCGTCTGGCGAACGTGGTTAGACTGAATTGCCCCGGCGGTGATCAGCGTGTCCGCGCCTTCGCGCAGGGCATCGGCGGCGAGAAACTCCAGCTTGCGCAGCTTATTTCCGCCCATCGCCATGGGCGTCACATCGTCACGCTTAATGAAAATATCGCGCCCCAGATAGTCAGAAAATCGCGGCAGATACTCCAGCGGCGTGGGTGCGCCGATAAATTCCAGACGGGGAAAGCGCGTTAAATTCTGTAGTGACATGGTTCCTCCGGTCACGCAAACAATTGTTATTTCATTATGCACGCAGACGCGCGAGAAATAAAAAAGGCGCTTTTAAAAGCGCCTTTTTTTGTCAGTCAGAGACTTATTTCGTCACGTCTGCGCCGAACCACTTCTCAGAAAGCGCCTTCAGGCTGCCGTCTTTCTGCATCTCAGCAATGGCGCCGTCGATGGCTTTCAGCAGATCCTCGTTACCTTTACGCACCGCCACGCCGGACTCCTGACGGGAGAACGCATCACCCGCGACAGCCAGGGTATTGTTGGTTTTCTTCACCAGATCCAGCGCTGCCAGGCGGTCAACCAGAATGGCGTCAATACGGCCTACGCGCAGATCCTGGTATTTCGTCGGGTCATCATCGTAGGTACGGATGTCCACGCCCTGCACGTTCTGGCGCAGCCACTCCTCGTAGTTGGTGCCCAGACCGACGCCGACTTTCTTACCTTTCAGATCCGCTGCGGATTTGATACTGCCTTCGTTACCTTTCTTCACCAGCGCCTGAATACCGGACACGGTGTACGGCGTGGAGAAGTCATACTTCTTCTTACGCTCGTCAGAAATGGTTACCTGGTTAATCACCACGTCAATACGTTTGGAATCCAGTGACGCCAGCATCCCGTCCCATTTGGTGGGTTTCAGGGAGGCTTTAACGCCGAGGTGTTTTGCCAGCTCCTGCGCAAACTCCACTTCAAAACCGGTCAGTTTACCGTCGTCGCCCTGGAAGCTGAACGGAGGATAGGTTCCTTCCAGCCCAACCAGCAGCGTGCCGCGCTCTTTAACTTTGTTGAGCAGATTCTCTGCCGCGAACGTTTTCACGCTCATCCCCGCGACCAGCGCAACGGCCATCATCCCCATCAGCGCCTGACGACCCAGAAGTGCTAATTTCATAAGTACCCCGATACAGTGGAATTTTTGAGTAGTGTAGAGAAATCGCCTGCAACGTCAAAGGCGGCTGCGCTACATCTTATTCTTTTTTAATATATATCAGAAGTTGTTCCGGCGCGGACTTTCTGCTTTATGACGCCCGGCATCTGGACTTTATATTGCGCGTACTTTCGCAGCGCGATGCGGTAATTATTGGTACTGGTGGCGGGCAACCAGGGTTCCAGATTTTCATCCAGGTATCCGGTCGTCAGCAGATCGCGGGAGATATTTTGCATGGTCAAATGCTGACCCAGGCGGCGCAGGCGAACCACGTATTCACGCACGGTGCCGTGACTCATCTCCGTTTGTTCAAACAGGAATTGCTTGAAGCCGATAATATCGAAGAAGTCGCTTTGCTCTTTGCAATGGAGATCGCCACAGAAACGGCAAAGCGCTACCCACTCTTTTTGCTCTTCAAGCCAGGCGGCTTCATCCATCAGCGTGTCGAGGCGGGAAATCGCAATCTTATTCACGATTTCACCGCGACGAACCAGCGTGATGCGGTCGAGTAATTTTTTACAGTGGGCGCAATGCGTCTGGCTGTGTTTAAAGTCTTTCAGGTAGCGGCTTAAAGGCCGTCTTTTAGATTGCTGCACCGTCATGATAACTCCTGGTTGTCAATACGTTGTGCGGCATTTCCAAGGCGAATAACTCACCTATAACTTACCCAGTTTTGTGCGCAGGCGTTTAATGGCCTGGCTGTGCAGCTGGCTCACCCGAGACTCGCCCACCTCCAGCACGGCGCCAATCTCTTTGAGATTGAGCTCTTCCTGGTAATAGAGGGTTAACACCAGTTGCTCACGTTCCGGTAAAGCTTCGATCGCTTCCATCACGCGCTGGCGTAAATTCCCTTCCAGTAAATGGTGTAACGGGTTTTCTTGCTGATGTTCATCGGTCACCAGCTCGATGCTATCGCCATGCTCTTCGCGCCACTCATCATAAGAGAAGAGTTGGCTGTTATTGGTATCGAGCAACATCTGGCGATACTCTTCAACAGGAATGCCCAGACGCTCCGCTACTTCGGTTTCCGTCGCGTTGCGCCCCAGTTCCTGCTCCAGCTGTCCCATCGCATGCGCCACTTCGCGCGCGTTGCGGCGAACGCTGCGCGGCACCCAGTCGCGGCTGCGCAGCTCGTCCAGCATCGCACCACGAATACGCTGCACTGCGTAAGTCGTAAATGCCGTTCCTTGCAGAGCGTCGTACCGGTCAACTGCATTCAATAACCCGATACCGCCCGCCTGTAGCAGATCGTCCAGTTCCACGCTCGCCGGCAAACGCACCTGGAGGCGCAATGCTTCGTGACGCACCAGCGGAACATAACGCTGCCACAGCGAGTGTTTATCCATTACACCTTCAGCGGTATAGAGTGAATTCACGATAAACAGCCCTGCGTTAGTTGAGTTATCGGCATGATTATCCGATTCTGGAGGGGTTTTAATCGGGTGAATAGTGGGTGAAATGAGGGGTTATTTGGGGGGTTACGCGTAAATGCGGACAGAAAAAACCCCGCCGAAGCGGGGTTTAAGCGTAATCAGGCGATTAGCCTTGCAGCAGAGACAGAACCTGCTGAGGAACCTGGTTAGCTTTGGACAGCACGGAGTTACCGGCCTGCTGAACGATCTGCGCTTTAGACATGTTGGACACTTCGGTCGCATAGTCGGCGTCCTGAATACGGGACTGCGCTTCAGACAGGTTGGTGGTGGTGTTGTTCAGGTTGGTTACCGCAGAGCTCAGACGGTTCTGAACCGCACCCAGTGAAGAACGGAACTGGTCAACAGAAGCGATCGCTTCGTCCAGTTTAGCCAGCGGATCGGACGATGAGCCAGTAGTCAGGCTGCTAAGGCTAAGGTTCTTGGTATCCAGAGAGAACGCAGCTGTATCTGCTGTTGTTTTGGTGTCAGCAGATTGAGGATCAAGTGCGATGAAGAAATCTTTGGTATCACCTTTTGCAATATCAAAACCATTCGCTTTAAGGTTGTTAACTTCAGCGTCAGTAGTTGGACCAATTGTTACTTTAGCAAACAAGTTGCCATTATCATCTTTATAAACACCAGTTTTATCAATTTTAGCCCCACCAGCTGCAAGGCCAAGACGGGTCGACAGAGTATCATCACCATCAGTTTCCGCAACAGACGCTTTGGTAACCTGTGTCGTTGAACCGTAATAGGAGGTAAAATCGGTGTTTACAGCAGTCCCTAAGGTACCTTTCGCATCTTTAGGACCATTAACGTTGAAGCTATCCAGACCCAGTGTTTTGGAATCAATTTTCTTCAGATCGATAGTGATAGTCTCGCCATCATTTGCACCGACCTGAATATTCATTTTGCCATCTTTAGCCAGCACGTTCACGCCGTTGAACTGGGTCTGACCGGATACGCGGTCAATTTCGTCCAGACGGGATTTGATTTCGTCCTGGATTGAAGACAGGTCGGAATCGGAGTTAGTACCAGTCTGAGACTGAACGGTCAGTTCACGGATACGCTGCAAGTTGTTGTTGATTTCAGACAGTGCGCCTTCAGTGGTCTGAGCAACAGAGATACCGTCGTTAGCGTTACGTGCAGCCTGAGTCAGGCCTTTGATGTTAGAGGTGAAGCGGTTAGCAATCGCCTGGCCCGCAGCGTCATCTTTCGCGCTGTTGATACGCAGACCAGAAGACAGACGCTCGATAGAAGAAGACAGAGCGGACTGGTTCTTGTTGATGTTGTTCTGAGTGATCAGCGAGAGGCTGTTGGTATTAATGTACTGTGCCATGATTTCGATTCCTGTTGTTCATCAAATCTGTTTGGTTAGATTTGGGTTTCCACCCTTCGGCTTCATCGCCGTCAAAGGTGTTATCGTCTGGTCCAAAACAACCTTTAGATTTTTTTTCAGGATCGCGTTAATTTTTTTAGCCACGGAAAAGCTCTTCTCTATTAGCGTTATTCCCGCCATTAAAAAAAAGAAATTAACCGTAAACTTTCCCCCATAAAGGCCGATAACCCCACTATTCGTTCTACGTGTCGATAGATTAAGGAATAAATATGGCAAGTATTTCATCATTGGGGATTGGATCGGGTCTTAAGTTAGCAGACATTCTGGATAGTCTGACCACGGCCGAAAAAGCGCAGCTGACGCCGATTTCCAAACAACAGTCATCTTATACCGCCAAGCTGAGCGCTTACGGCACGTTGAAAAGTTCACTGGAAGCGTTTCAGACTGCCAACACCGCGCTGAATAAAGCCGATCTGTTTACGGCGACCAGCACGTCGAGCAGCACCACGGCATTCAGCGCCACCACCACCGGCAGCGCGATTGCCGGTAAATACACCATCAGCGTGTCGCAGCTGGCGCAGGCGCAAACCCTGACGACCAAAAATGCGCAGCCGGACAGCAAAACGGCCATTGCCACGGCTGACAGCAAGATCACCTTTACCGCCGGTAACGGTAAAGATCCGGTGACCGTCGATATCAGCGCGGCAAACTCCTCGCTGACCGGCATTCGCGATGCGATTAACAAAGCTGACGCCGGCGTGACCGCCAGTATTATTAACGTCGGTAATGGTCAGTATCGTCTGTCCATCACCTCCACCGAAACCGGGGCGGACAACGCGGTCAGCATCAGCGTGAGCGGCGACAGCGCCCTGCAATCCTTTATGGGTTACAACGGCACCAGCACCGACGCCAGCAACGGCATGACAGAAAGCGTCACCGCGCAGAACGCCAAGCTGAAGGTGAATAACGTCGATATCGAAAACAGCAGCAACACCATCAGCGATGCGCTGGAAGATATCACCCTGAACCTGAACGATGTCACCACCGGTAACCAGACGCTGACGATCGCTAAAGATACATCGAAAGCGGAAACGGCGATGAAAGCCTGGGTGGATGCCTACAACACCCTTCAGGACAGCTTTGCATCATTAACCAAATATACGGCGGTTGATGCGGGTACAGATGCGCAGGATTCCAGCAACGGTGCCCTGCTCGGAGACAGTACGCTGCGTACTATCCAGACGCAGCTGAAAACCATGCTGGGCAACTCCGTCGGCGGAACCGCCTATAAAACGCTGTCTCAGGTCGGCATTACCTCCGATCCAAGTACGGGTAAGCTGGAGCTGGACAGCGACAAGCTGAAAAAAGCGCTGACGGATAACCCGTCTGCCGTGAAAGATTTGGTTGTGGGTGACGGTAAAACCACCGGGATCACTACCACCATGGCCACCCATCTGACTGACTGGCTTTCCAGTAAAGGCATTATCCAGGCGGCCAAAGATGGCGTCAGCAAAACGCTGAACAAGTTAACGGATCAATATAACGCCGTGAGCGAACGTATTGACGCGAGAGTGGCGCAGTACAAAGCCCAGTTTACCCAGCTGGACGTACTGATGACCTCGCTGAACAACACCAGCAGCTACCTGACGCAGCAGTTCGAAAATACGTCCAGCAACAAGTAGTAAACGCTAATCAGACCCGAGGGGGATAACATGTACGGCGCAAAAGGCACGCAAGCCTACGCAAAGATAGAAGTTGAAAGCGCGGTGATGAGCGCCAGCCAGCAGCAGCTGGTTATCATGCTATTTGATGGAGCCCTCAGCGCGCTGGTACGCGCGCGTCTGTTCCTGGCAGACGGTAATATCCCGGCAAAAGGGCTGGCGCTCTCAAAAGCCATCAACATTATCGAAAACGGGCTGAAGGTTGGCCTGGTGGAAAATAACGGTGATGAGCTTACGCAAAACCTGATTGCCCTTTATGCCTATATGGTACGTCGCCTCCTGCACGCCAACGTGAATAACGACGCCAGCGCCATCGAAGAGGTGGAAAACTTGCTGCGCAATATCGCTGACGGGTGGAAGGAGGTTGCCGGTACGCCACAACTGATGCAGGACGCCGTCTAATGAGTAACGCACCGCAACTTTATGCCCTTTATCAGCAACTCCTTGAGCAGAGCCAGTTGATGTTGCGACTGGCCCGGCAGGGACTATGGGATGATCTGATCATCTGTGAAACCGACTATGTTAATGCGGTGCACTCACTGGCTCGTCTCACTCAGGAAAGTGAACCTTCGATGCAGATTCAGGAGCAGCTTCGCCCGACGCTGCGGGTGATCCTGGACAACGAAGGCCAGGTAAAAACGTTGCTGCAAGCCAGAATGGATGAACTGGCGAAGCTGGTTGGGCAATCCTCCATCCAGAAAACCGTTCTCTCCACCTACGGTAACCAGGGCGGTCATGTCCTGGTTCCGCAAAGTAATAGCGATATTAATTAGCCATTTAACTGGCGTTCGAGCATTAACCGTTTCGTTCGCCAGGCATTTCTGCCAAACCTGCTCCATACTTGAGTTTCGCGACCTCATGGAGATGGTGCATGCGCAACCCAACACTTTTACAATGTTTTCACTGGTACTACCCCACCGGCGGTGAACTGTGGCGAGAAGTCACGGCATTAGCCCCCAACCTGAACGAAATCGGCATCAATATGGTCTGGTTACCGCCGGCATATAAGGGGGCATCCGGCGGCTATTCCGTCGGGTATGACTCTTATGACCTTTTCGACCTCGGTGAGTTTGACCAGAAAGGCAGCGTCGCCACCAAATACGGCGATAAAGCCCAGCTGCTGGAGGCCATCAACGCCTTAAAAAGCAACCAGATTGCGGTGCTTCTGGACGTGGTGGTCAACCATAAAATGGGGGCCGATGAAAAGGAACCCGTCCGCGTGCAGCGCGTGGATGCTCAGGATCGCACCCAAATCAGCGATGAGATCATCGAATGCGAAGCCTGGACGCGCTACACCTTCCCCGTTCGGGCCGGGCAGTATTCGCAGTTCATCTGGGATTACAAATGCTTCAGCGGTATCGACCACATTGAAAACCCCAATGAGGACGGTATCTTCAAAATCGTGAACGACTACACCGGCGAAGGCTGGAACGATCAGGTCGACGACGAGATGGGCAATTTCGATTACCTGATGGGTGAAAACATTGATTTTCGCAACCACGCGGTGACGGAGGAGATCAAATACTGGGCGCGCTGGGTGATGGAGCAAACCCACTGCGACGGCTTCCGCCTGGACGCGGTAAAACACATCCCGGCCTGGTTCTATAAAGAGTGGATTGAGCACGTCCAGGAGGTGGCCCCGCAGCCGCTGTTTATTGTGGCGGAATACTGGTCTCACGAAGTGGATAAATTGCAGCACTACATCAATCAGGTGGACGGCAAAACGATGCTGTTTGATGCGCCGCTGCAAATGAAATTTCACGAAGCGTCACGCCAGGGACGCGACTACGATATGAGCCAGATTTTCACCGGTACGCTGGTGGAAGCCGATCCGTTCCATGCCGTGACCCTGGTAGCCAACCACGATACCCAACCCTTGCAGGCGCTGGAAGCCCCTGTTGAAGCCTGGTTCAAACCGCTGGCCTACGCGCTCATCCTGCTGCGTGAAAACGGCGTGCCGAGCGTATTCTACCCGGATCTTTTTGGCGCCAGCTATGACGACACCGGCGGGGATGGCGAGACGTATCACATTGATATGCCAGTGATCGAGCAGCTCCACGAGCTGATCCTCGCCCGACAGCGCTTCGCCCACGGCGTGCAGACGCTCTTTTTCGACCATCCAAACTGCATTGCCTTCAGCCGCAGCGGAACGGAGGATAACCCTGGCTGCGTGGTGGTGCTGTCGAACGGTGATGACGGCGAGAAGACCATCTGTCTCGGTGAGAATTACGGCAATAAAAACTGGCGTGATTTTTTGGGCAATCGCGAGGAAACCGTGACCACGGCGGCGGATGGCGAAGGGACGTTCTTCTGTAACGGGGGAAGCGTCAGCGTCTGGGTGATTGAGGACGCGCTGTAGTGCTGGGAAAGTGCGGCCTGATGCCCTCACCCCGACCCTCTCCCACCGGGAGAGGGAGCAAACCCTAAAAACGGCAATATGATTGCCGTTTTGCTTTTACCGCTACGGAAGCTTACTCTCCAGCGGATTCTTGCTCAGGTAATCTGCGCATTCCACCGTTGGACGGTCAACCTTGTACAGTTCCATACCGTCATACTCCAGCGCCGCCCCATCACGCTCCAGCGGATAGACATCCAGCTTACGGGTCACGTTGTAATAATCATCTGAACGCAGCATGATCTTACCCGGCACCGCGATAACGCGCTGCCACTGACGGCAATCCAGCGTATCTCCTTCTGGCGTCACCACCAGCGTGGCAATCGCTTCCGGGCTCACCATCGCGCTCTGCGGCCCTTTCGACTGCCAGTAACCTGCCAGTTGCGAAGGTACCGGGTGCTTAATCACTTCCTGGTAGTTATCGACCTGAACACATCCCGCTAACGTCAGCATCGCAGCCACAATTGCTACTTTTTTCATCATCTTTCCTGCATGCGAAGAAAAAAATATTGTGGCATTAAAGCCATCAGGCTGCCAGCGTAAGATAGGTATTGATTAAACCTGCATCCCCATCACTTCCTGGTATGCCGACACCAGCTTGTTACGCACCTGCAACCCCATCTGCAATGACACCGACGCTTTTTGCAGATCGGCCATCACATCGTTGAGCGCCACGCCGGGTTCGCCAAGGGTAAATCTCTCAGCCTGGGTACGGGCCGCGTTTTGCTTGTCGCTGATCCGGTCCAGCGCCGCATGCAGTTGACCGGCGAAGCTAACGCCCGGCGGCTGGTCAGCCACGCTCTGATTACGGGCGGTCATCGCCGTTGCCTGTAACTGACTGAGTACCCCTTCAATGCCCTGTATAGCCATGACTCTCCCCTGGATGGTTTTTTACGAGGTCAAGACTAACAGCTTGTCAATAAGATAATGGCGGTAAATAGCGTTAAAAAACCAGGTTATTTGACGCATAGAAAATCCCGAATCATCAAATAATGGCAGGGCCATCAGTATGGAACTTTTGTCGTGTTTGCCGACCCGGGAGTCAGTTTTGTTTCTCTACACGAATAACGTAAACCACCAGGATTTAAGAGGTGCGCAATGAGTGCGACAGCAGCATCGACAGCGCCACAGAATAAATCACTCGAGTGGATGAACCGCCTTCGCGCCAACCCTAAGATCCCGTTGATTGTGGCAGGCGCTGCCGCCATTGCGATCGTTGTCGCGATGGTCTTATGGGCAAAAAGCCCGGATTACCGCACGCTCTACAGCAACCTTTCCGACCAGGATGGCGGTGCCATCGTCACCCAGTTAACCCAGATGAACATCCCGTATCGCTTTGCCGATAACGGTGGTGCGCTTGAAGTACCGGCAGATAAAGTGCACGAGCTTCGCCTGCGCCTCGCCCAGCAGGGGCTGCCAAAAGGCGGCGCGGTTGGGTTTGAGCTGCTGGATCAGGAAAAATTCGGCATCAGTCAGTTCAGCGAGCAGGTTAACTATCAGCGCGCACTGGAAGGTGAGCTGGCCCGTACGATTGAAACCTTAGGCCCGGTGAAAAGTGCCCGCGTGCACCTGGCGATGCCTAAGCCGTCCCTGTTTGTCCGTGAACAAAAGTCCCCTTCGGCCTCTGTGACCGTTAACCTCGAACCTGGCCGTGCGCTGGATGAAGGGCAGATCAGCGCCGTCACGCACCTGGTCTCCAGTGCGGTGGCCGGCCTGCCGCCGGGTAACGTTACGCTGGTGGATCAGAGTGGTCATCTGCTGACGCAGTCCAACACCGCAGGGCGCGATCTCAACGACGCTCAGCTGAAATACGCCGCGGATGTGGAAGGCCGTCTCCAGCGTCGCATCGAAGCGATTCTGGGCCCGGTGGTCGGCAGCAGCAACGTACACGCGCAGGTCACAGCGCAGATTGATTTCTCGAATAAAGAACAGACCGAAGAGCAGTACGCCCCGAACGGGGATGCCTCCCGCGCCGTGTTACGCTCGCGTCAGATCAATGAGACGGAACAGGTCGGCGGACAGTATCCTGGCGGTGTGCCGGGCGCGCTCTCTAACCAGCCTGCGCCTGCCAACGCCGCGCCAATCTCCACCCCGCCGGCAAACCCGCAGAACGGTCAGCAAACGAATCAGCAGACGACCTCGACCGCGAACAGTACCGGCCCGCGTAACAGCAGCCGTAACGAAACGACCAACTACGAAGTCGACCGGACTATCCGCCATACCAAACTGAACACGGGCGATATTCAGCGTCTCTCTGTTGCCGTGGTGGTGAACTACAAAACGCTGCCGGACGGTAAACCGCTGCCGCTCACAGCGGAGCAGATGAAGCAGATCGAAGATTTAACCCGCGAAGCGATGGGCTTCTCTGAAAAACGTGGCGATACCCTCAACGTTGTGAACTCACCGTTCAACCCGGTGGATGAGACCGGTGGCGAACTGCCGTTCTGGCAACAGCAGGCGTTCTTCGATCAGCTGATGTCCGCAGGCCGCTGGCTGCTGGTGCTGATTGTCGCGTGGCTGCTGTGGCGTAAGGGCGTTCGTCCTCAGCTACAGCGCCGTGCTGAAGCCGAGAAAGCCGCGCTGGAACAGAAGAACGCGCGTCCGGACGAGGAAGAAGCGGTTGAAGTTCGTCTCAGCAAAGATGAACAGATGCAGCAGCGCCGTGCTAACCAGCGTATGGGCGCAGAGGTGATGAGCCAGCGCATTCGCGAAATGTCAGATAACGATCCGCGCGTCGTCGCGCTGGTCATCCGCGGTTGGATGGGTAACGAACATGAGTAATACGCTTACAGGCACCGATAAGAGCGTCATCCTGCTGATGACCATTGGCGAAGATCGCGCGGCGGAAGTGTTTAAACACCTCTCCCAGCGAGAAGTGCAGATCCTCAGCGCGGCGATGGCCAACGTGCGCCAGATCTCCAACAAGCAGCTGACAGAAGTGCTGGCGGAGTTTGAGCAGGAAGCCGAGCAGTTTGCCGCGCTCAACGTCAACGCCAACGAATACCTGCGCTCCGTGCTGGTTAAGGCGCTGGGCGAAGAGCGCGCCGCCAGCCTGCTGGAAGATATTCTCGAAACGCGCGACACCGCCAGCGGGATCGAAACGCTCAACTTTATGGAGCCGCAAAGCGCCGCCGATCTTATTCGCGACGAACACCCGCAGATTATCGCCACCATTCTGGTCCACCTCAAACGGGGCCAGGCGGCCGATATTCTGGCGCTGTTCGACGAGCGCCTGCGCCACGACGTGATGCTGCGTATCGCCACCTTCGGCGGCGTCCAGCCAGCCGCGCTGGCGGAGCTGACCGAAGTGCTGAACAACCTGCTCGACGGCCAGAACCTCAAGCGCAGCAAAATGGGTGGCGTGAGAACGGCAGCGGAAATCATCAACCTGATGAAAACGCAGCAGGAAGAGGCGGTTATTACGGCGGTACGCGAGTTCGACGGCGAGCTGGCGCAGAAAATTATCGACGAGATGTTCCTGTTCGAAAACCTGGTCGAAGTGGACGATCGCAGCATCCAGCGCCTGCTCCAGGAGGTGGACTCCGAATCGCTGCTTATCGCCCTCAAAGGCGCCGAGCAGCCGCTGCGCGAGAAATTCCTGCGCAACATGTCCCAGCGTGCGGCCGATATCCTGCGCGACGACCTGGCCAACCGTGGCCCGGTGCGTTTGTCTCAGGTGGAAAACGAACAGAAGGCGATCCTGCTTATTGTTCGTCGTCTGGCAGAAACCGGCGAGATGGTGATTGGCAGCGGAGACGACACCTATGTCTGATGAACTGTCGTGGAAGCGCTGGACGCCTGACGACCTCTCCCCTCCCACCGCAGAGTTCACCCCTGCCGTTGTGTCGTCCGACGAGGGCGACGCCGGGGCGGGCATCCCCGAGCTGAGTGAAGAGGAACAGCGCGCCCAGATGCTGGCCCAGATGCAAATGCAGGCGCACGAGCAGGGCTTCAACGCCGGGATGAACGAAGGCCGTCAGACCGGGCACGCACAGGGTTATCAGGAAGGGCTGGCGAAAGGTTTAGAGCAGGGCATCGAGCAGGCGCGCCAGCAGCAGGCGCCGCTGCATGCCCGCATGCAGCAACTGGTGAGCGAGTTTCAGCACACGCTGGATGCGCTCGACAGCGTGATTGCCTCGCGCCTGATGCAGATGGCGCTGGAGGCGGCCCGTCAGGTGATCGGCCAGACGCCGGTAGTGGATAACGCCGCGCTGATTAAGCAGATCCAGGCCCTGCTCCAGCAGGAGCCGCTGTTCAGCGGCAAACCGCAGCTGCGCGTTCATCCTGATGATTTGCAGCGCGTGGAAGAGAGCCTCGGCGCGACGCTGAGCCTGCACGGCTGGCGGCTGCGCGGCGATCCGTCGCTCCATCACGGAGGCTGTAAGGTCTCGGCGGATGAGGGCGATCTGGATGCCAGCGTCGCGACCCGCTGGCAGGAACTGTGCCGCCTGGCGGCACCGGGAGTCGTCTGATGACCGCTCGCCTTACGCGCTGGCTTAACACGCTCGATAATTTTGAAACGAAGATGGCGCAGCTGCCATCCGTTCGTCGTTATGGACGCCTGACGCGCGCCACCGGTCTGGTCCTGGAAGCCACGGGGCTGCAACTTCCGCTCGGCGCCACCTGCGTGATTGAGCGTCAGGACGGGGGGGAGACGCGTGAAGTGGAAAGCGAAGTGGTCGGGTTCAACGGTCAGCGCCTGTTTCTGATGCCCCTTGAAGAAGTGGAAGGGATTTTGCCCGGCGCCCGCGTCTACGCGAAAAACATCAGCGGTGACGGCCTGCAAAGCGGCAAACAGCTTCCGCTCGGTCCGGCGCTGCTGGGCCGCGTGCTGGACGGAAGCGGCAAACCGCTCGATGGCCTGCCCTCCCCTGATACCACCGAAACCGGCGCGCTGATCACCCAACCCTTCAACCCGCTGCAACGCACCCCAATCGAGCACGTACTGGATACCGGCGTGCGGCCGATTAACGCCCTGCTCACCGTGGGACGCGGCCAGCGTATGGGGCTGTTTGCCGGCTCCGGCGTGGGTAAATCGGTCCTGCTCGGCATGATGGCGCGTTATACCCAGGCGGACGTTATCGTGGTTGGCCTGATTGGTGAGCGTGGTCGCGAAGTCAAAGATTTCATCGAAAACATTCTGGGTGCGGAGGGCCGCGCCCGCTCGGTGGTGATCGCCGCGCCTGCGGACGTGTCGCCGCTACTGCGTATGCAGGGTGCCGCCTACGCCACGCGTATTGCGGAAGATTTCCGCGACCGGGGCCAGCACGTGCTGCTGATTATGGACTCCCTGACCCGCTACGCGATGGCGCAGCGTGAGATTGCGCTGGCCATCGGCGAGCCGCCCGCGACCAAAGGCTACCCGCCGTCGGTCTTCGCCAAGCTCCCGGCGTTGGTTGAGCGCGCGGGGAACGGCATCAGCGGCGGCGGCTCCATCACCGCGTTCTATACGGTACTGACCGAAGGCGATGACCAGCAGGACCCGATTGCCGACTCCGCGCGCGCGATCCTCGACGGCCATATCGTGCTGTCGCGCCGTCTGGCCGAAGCCGGGCACTATCCGGCAATTGATATTGAAGCCTCGATCAGCCGTGCGATGACGGCCTTGATCACCGAGCAACACTACGCCCGCGTGCGTAACTTCAAACAACTGCTCTCCAGCTTCCAGCGCAACCGCGATCTGGTAAGCGTCGGGGCGTACGCCAAAGGCAGCGACCCGATGCTCGATAAAGCGATTGCCCTGTGGCCGCAGCTGGAGGCATTTCTGCAACAGGGTATTTTTGAACGCGCCGACTGGGAAGATTCCCTCCAGGCACTGGAGCTGATTTTCCCGCAGGTGTAACACAGGTGGAGGGCGAAGGTCATGGCGCAGAACAGCGCGTTATCAACGCTGAAAGATCTGGCTGAAAAAGAAGTTGATGATGCCGCATTGCAGCTTGGCGCAATGCGACGCGGGTGCCAGCAGGCTGAAGAACAGTTGAAGATGTTAATCGACTATCAGCATGAATATCGCACCAACCTTAACACCGACATGGCGCAAGGCATTGGTAGCCAGCGCTGGATTAACTATCAGCAGTTTATCCAGACGCTGGAAAAGGCGATTGAGCAGCATCGCCAGCAGCTCAACCAGTGGACGCAAAAAGTCGATACCGCGCTGAATTTCTGGCGCGAGAAAAAACAGCGGTTGCAGGCCTGGCAAACCTTACAGGACCGACAGATTGCAGCCTCGACCCTGGCGGAAAACCGTCTGGATCAGAAAAAAATGGATGAGTTTGCCCAGCGCGCATCAATGAGGAAACCAGAATGATCACACTGCAACAACTGCTGATGACCGACAGCGACCCGTCCGGCGGCACGCTGACCGGGAAAGGCGCTGAGGGCGCGCAAGATTTTCTTTCTCTGCTGGCGGGCGCGCTGACCGAGACCACCGGCAAAGGCAAAGATGCCCCGCTGACGCTGGCGGATCTGAAAGCGGCGGGCAACAAGCTGTCGACAGCGGCAAAGGAAAAAAACGGTGATACCACGCTCCAGGCCAAAATCGCCGAACTGCTCTCCCGTCAGGAGACCCTGACTGGTGAAGATACCGCCGTCTCCCTGCAAAGCCTCGTCTCCGGCCTGAAACCCGCCGCGAATACGGATGCGCTGAAGACGCTGACCCAGCCGGAGGCGAAAACAAACAGCGAGACCACGACTGAAGAAGAGGAGTTGGCCGGGTTAAGCGCGCTGATGGCGATGTTACCGCACCAGCAGACCACCACCCCGGTAGCGACGCAGCCTGCGAGCACCGGGGAGATCGCCCCCCGAACTGCCCTCCCCTCTGCGCTAGCCCAGACGGACAACGGCCAGCATCAGCCGCTTAGCCATGCGTTAACGGGTCAGGAAAAAATGCCGGTTCAGGACAGCGACACATCGCTGCCCGCCACGGCAGCCGTTACGCCAGCCGTCGCCGCCGTCACGGAGAAGCAGGACGTAGCGAGCGCGGCGTCGTCTGCCGCCAGCCCAACCGCGACGCTGGCGCCGATCGTCAGTCACCTGGCGCCTTCACAGCCTGCCGCTACCGTTGCGACAGCGCCGGTGTTAAGCCAGCCGCTGGGCACGCACGAATGGCAGCAGAATCTGAGCCAGCACATCACCCTGTTCACAAAGCAGGGACAGCAGACCGCAGAGCTGCGTCTGCACCCGGAGGATCTGGGTCAGGTGCAAATTTCGCTTAAGCTGGATGACAACCAGGCGCAGTTGCAGATGGTTTCGCCCCACAGCCACGTCCGCGCGGCGCTGGAAGCGGCCCTGCCGATCCTGCGCACGCAGCTTGCGGAAAACGGCATTCAGCTTTCCCAAAGCAGCGTCAGCAGCGAGGGCTTTGCCGGGCAACAGCAGTCCTCATCCGGGCAGCAACAGCACACTTCGCGTTCCGGCCAGCATGGCGGGTTTAACGATGAGAGCGAAGAGTTATTGCCTGCCCCTGCCGCCCTGCAATCCGCCGCGCGCGGCAGCCGTGCCGTAGACATCTTTGCCTAAACGCCAGAGGTAACGTGATTATCCCCGTCTTTTCCACGCTTTGACCTAAGCCGGACACGGGATAATCACCGTATTAAGCTGTACCGAAACAGGAAGCTCGTATCAGATGACAGACTCCGCTATCACCAAAAAAAGCAAGCGTTCCATCTGGATCCCGCTGCTGGTGTTGATTACCCTCGCGGCCTGCGCCACCGCAGGCTACAGTTACTGGCGTATGCAGCAGGAACCCTCCAGCGCGGCCGCCAAAGCTGAAGCGCCGCCTCCACCGGCGCCGGTCTTCTACCCGCTGGATACGTTCACCGTGAACCTGGGCGATGCGGATCGCGTGCTTTACGTGGGTATTACGCTGCGTCTGAAAGATGAAGCGACCCGTGCACGCCTGAACGACTACCTGCCAGAAGTGCGTAGCCGTCTGCTGCTGCTGTTTTCTCGTCAGGATGCCTCCGCGCTCGCCACCGATGTGGGCAAGCAAAAGCTGGTCGATGCCATTAAACAGACGCTGGCGACCCCGCTGGTAAACGGCCAACCTAAGCAGGAAGTCACTGACGTTCTGTATACAGCCTTCATTCTGCGGTAACGACATGGGCGACAGTATTCTTTCTCAGGCAGAAATCGATGCGCTGCTCAACGGCGACAGCGATAAAAGTGACGAACCGAAGCCGGGTCTGACCGGCGACGATAATATTCGTCCCTACGATCCCAATACCCAGCGTCGCGTGGTGCGCGAGCGTTTACAAGCGCTGGAGATCATCAACGAACGTTTCGCACGTCAGTTCCGTATGGGGCTGTTTAACCTGCTGCGTCGTAGCCCGGATATTACCGTCGGTGCGATCCGCATTCAGCCGTATCATGAGTTTGCCCGCAACCTGCCGGTGCCAACCAACCTTAACCTGATCCATCTGAAACCGCTGCGCGGTACCGGCCTGGTTGTGTTCTCGCCAAGCCTGGTGTTCATCGCGGTGGATAACCTGTTCGGTGGCGATGGCCGTTTCCCGACCAAAGTGGAAGGCCGCGAGTTTACCCATACCGAACAGCGCGTGATTAACCGCATGCTGAAGCTGGCGCTGGAATCCTACAGTGACGCGTGGAAAGCGATTAACCCGCTGGAAGTGGAGTACGTGCGTTCCGAGATGCAGGTGAAGTTTACCAACATCACCACCTCCCCGAATGACATCGTCGTGAACACCCCGTTCCACGTCGAGATCGGCAACCTGACGGGCGAGTTCAACATCTGCCTGCCGTTCAGCATGATTGAACCGCTGCGCGAACTGCTGGTGAACCCGCCGTTGGAGAACTCACGTCACGAAGATCAGAACTGGCGTGAAAACCTGGTGCGTCAGGTGCAGCATTCGCAGCTGGAGCTGGTGGCCAACTTCGCCGACATCTCCATGCGGTTATCGCAGATCCTGAAATTACAACCCGGCGACGTTTTGCCGATAGATAAACCTGACCGCATTATTGCCCATGTGGATGGCGTACCCGTGCTGACAAGCCAGTACGGCACGATTAACGGCCAGTATGCGTTACGCGTTGAGCACTTGATCAACCCGATTTTGAATTCGCTGAATGAGGAACAGCCCAAATGAGTGACATGAACAATCCGTCCGATGAAAACAGCGGAGCACTGGACGATCTGTGGGCTGACGCGTTAAACGAGCAGAAAACGACGCCGACGAAAAGCGCGGCAGACGCGGTCTTTCAGCAGTTAGGCGGCGGCGACGTCAGCGGCACGTTGCAGGACATCGACCTGATTATGGACATTCCGGTCAAGCTGACCGTTGAGCTGGGTCGCACCCGCATGACCATTAAAGAGCTGCTGCGCCTGACGCAGGGTTCCGTGGTGGCGCTTGACGGTTTAGCGGGTGAGCCGCTGGATATTCTGATCAACGGCTACCTGATTGCACAGGGCGAAGTAGTGGTGGTGGCCGATAAATACGGCGTACGTATCACCGACATCATTACCCCTTCCGAACGCATGCGTCGTCTGAGTCGTTAAGTATGAAAACCCAGGCAACACTGTCCGCGCCCTCCGCCGTACCCGGCTCACCGCTGCTCCAGGTGAGCGGCGCGCTGTTCGGTATTATTGCCTTTATCCTTATCGCCGCCTGGCTGGCAAAGCGTTTCGGTCTGGCGGGGAAAACGGCCGGTACCCGCGGGTTGAAGGTCAGCGCCAGCACCCCGCTAGGACCGCGCGAGCGCGTGGTCATTGTGGAGGTGGAAGATGCACGACTGGTGCTGGGCGTGACCGCCTCCAGCATTAACGTCCTTCACACGCTCCCCCCTGCGCCTGTCACGGTGGAGGCTAACGCCCAGGCCCCTGCGGATTTCCAGTCCGTAATGAAGAGTTTGCTCAAGCGTCCCGGGAGATCCTGATGCGCCGTTTGTTATTCCTTACGCTGACAGGCCTGGGCCTGTTCGCGCCCTCTGTGTATGCGCAACTGCCGGGGCTGGTTTCCACGCCGCTGGCGAACGGGGGACAAAGCTGGTCCCTGTCCGTGCAGACGCTGGTATTCATCACCTCGCTGACCTTTATTCCGGCGATCCTGCTAATGATGACCAGCTTCACCCGCATCATCATTGTGTTTGGCCTGCTGCGCAACGCGCTCGGCACGCCGTCCGCGCCGCCCAATCAGGTGCTGCTGGGTTTAGCCCTGTTCCTGACCTTTTTCATTATGTCGCCGGTGATCGACAAGATTTACACCGAGGCCTACCAGCCGTTCAGCGAAGATAAAATTTCCATGCAGGTTGCCCTGGAAAAGGGCGCGCAGCCATTACGTGAATTTATGCTTCGCCAGACGCGCGAAGCGGATCTGGCCCTGTTTGCCCGTCTCGCTAACACCGGTGAGTTACAGGGGCCGGAAGCGGTGCCGATGCGCATTCTGCTCCCGGCGTATGTGACCAGTGAGCTGAAAACGGCGTTCCAGATTGGCTTCACCATTTTCATTCCGTTCCTGATTATTGACCTGGTGATCGCCAGCGTCCTGATGGCGCTCGGGATGATGATGGTCCCGCCCGCAACCATTGCCCTGCCCTTTAAGATCATGCTGTTCGTGCTGGTCGACGGCTGGCAGCTGCTGGTCAGCTCGCTGGCGCAGAGTTTCTACAGTTGAGGAGCGCGCAATGACGCCTGAGTCGGTCATGATGATGGGCACGGAGGCGATGAAAGTCGCGATTGCCGTCGCCGCGCCCCTGCTGCTGGTTGCGCTGGTCACCGGTCTGATTATCAGTATTCTCCAGGCCGCCACGCAGATTAACGAAATGACCCTGTCGTTCATCCCGAAGATCATTGCCGTCTTCGTGGCAATTATCGTTGCCGGGCCATGGATGCTCAATTTGCTGCTGGACTATATGCGCAACCTGTTCACCAATCTGCCTTACATCATCGGCTGACGGACGATGCTGCATTTCACCAGCGATCAGTTTGTTCAGTGGCTCGGGATCTATTTCTGGCCGATGCTGCGCATCATGGCGCTGATCTCCACCGCCCCCATACTCAGTGAAAAGTCGGTGCCTAAACGCGTCAAAATTGGGCTGGGCATCGTTATCACGATTATCGTTGCCCCTACCCTGCCAGCGGTGGATATCCCGATCTTTTCCCCGAATGCGATCTGGATTGCCCTGCAACAGGTGATGATTGGCGTGGCGGTCGGGTTTACGATGCAGCTCGCCTTCGCCGCGGTACGAACGGCGGGTGAACTTATCGGTTTGCAGATGGGCCTGTCTTTCGCGACGTTCGTTGACCCGGGCAGCCATCTGAATATGCCCGTGCTGGCGCGTATTATCGACCTGCTGGCGATGCTGTTGTTTCTCTCGTTCAACGGCCACCTGTGGCTCATCTCGATGCTGGTGGACACCTTCCACACGCTGCCGATTGGCGACAACCCGGTAAACAGCAACGCGTTTCTGGCGCTGGTGCGGGCTGCCGGGCTGATCTTCCTCAACGGGCTGATGCTGGCGCTGCCGATCATTACCCTGCTGCTCACCGTTAACCTCGCATTAGGTTTACTCAACCGAATGGCTCCGCAGCTGTCGGTATTCGTCATCGGCTTTCCGGTGACTTTGACGGTTGGCCTTTTATTAATGTCATTATTGATGCCACTTATCGCCCCCTTCTGCGAGCATTTATTCAGTGAGATATTCAATCTGTTAGCGGATATTGTCAGCGAACTTCCACGCAAATAATAACCCGCAGTGTTTGCAATGTCTTTCTGAGGATATTCCTAAAAATAATCTCGAAAAACATCTACCAGGATATATCTGACGCGGTTTAAATGTTTCTAACCACCTCACAATACTTAATATTTACTTTACTTTAAGATGATTCCTGGCAAATTATACGTAACTTTACGGGATAGTGAGTTCGCCTGAAAGTCTTTGTGATGCTCACAGGTTTTATTAGATTTTTTCCATCCCGTATGGCTGTTTATGAGCTCTCAGGCAGGTGGTGAATTATCGTTACGCATTGAGTGAGGGTATGCCATGTCAACGATCATTATGGATTTATGCAGCTACACCCGGCTAGGGTTAACCGGGTACTTAGCAAGCAGAGGGGTAAGAAAGAGAGACATCAACGATGCACACACCGTTGAAGAACTCGCAGCCGCTTGTGACGCCCACAAGCCCGGCGTGGTGTTTATTAATGAGGACTGTTTCATTCACGACCCCGCTAACAGTCAGCACATTAAGCAGATCATTAATCAGCATCCTAAGACCCTGTTTATTGTTTTTATGGCGATCGCCAATATTCATTTCGATGAGTATTTGTTGGTGCGTAAAAACTTATTAATCAGTTCGAAATCGATTAAACCAGAGTCGCTTGATGATATCCTGGGCGATTATTTGAATAAAGAAGTTAAGAATGTAGGGGCGGTTAACTTACCCACCCTATCATTAAGCAGAACTGAATCAAGTATGCTAAGAATGTGGATGGCTGGACAAGGGACAATTCAGATCTCAGACCAGATGAATATCAAGGCAAAAACAGTATCGTCACACAAAGGAAATATTAAAAGGAAAATTAAAACGCATAATAAGCAAGTCATATACCATGTCGTACGCCTGACAGATAATGTGACGAATGGGATTTTCGTTAATATGCGCTAATTTGCACGGCCATGTTGTACCCTACCTTGATCTCTGGCCTGGCCAGAGATTTTGCTTTTCAGTAGCCGGAGCCGGGGAGAAGACGCCCCCGACGCCGCCCTATTCCGCCGTTTCCACAAAGATCCCATCCGGGTGCCCCAGTTCGTTGAAGAACCAGATGCCGAGCGGGTAATCTTCCAGCGACACCAGATACATTGTGCCTTCATTAAACTCTTCTATAGCCAGCACCACGCCCGGGCGGCGCGGCCCACCGTCCGTTTTGACGGTTACCCGATCGTTGACCTTCATACATTCCTCCTGTGGTTTTGAGCCAGTGTAGAACAAATTGCATTGCCTGGCATCGCCACCTGGCGCGAATGGCGTTTTTGTGTGCGGTCTATACTTAACTGTTGAGACGATTAAATGAGGAACCCGCCATGAAGACCGACAAAGAGTACAGCGACACCATTAAGCGTGAGGTTGAAGTGGATGTCGATGCCCTGCTTGCCGCCATCAATGAAATCAGTGAGTCCGAAGTTCATCGCGCGGAGGATAATTCCGACCGTGTCGTGGTCAATGGTAGGGATTACCATACCTACCGTGAACTGGCTGAAGCATTCGAGCTGGATATCCATGACTTTAGCGTCTCGGAGACGAACCGCTAAGGCGAAAAAAATCCCGGTCATGGGGATGACCGGGATCAAACTTGCTTATGCAAGAAGCACTTGTAAATTCGTTACACCAGGAAATCTGATGCAGGTAAGACATTATCCCCAACGGAATAGTCTTACAAGCATATATTCTCTTAGCGAATATTATATTTTATACATGTGAATTTTGGTTATGAGTATAAACATGCGCCGCGTGTGGGTTTGTCGGGATCGTTTCCACTTCAACGGCGCGTCAATGCCTGTTTTTTTAAGATTTATCTTAGGTGAAATCATCACCCGGGAGACGTTATGCCTTCGTTTGAGGAGACTCTGCTTGTTTTTACCGACCTCGACGGCACGCTGTTGGATTTTCACACACTCGACTGGCGGCCTGCGGCCCCCTGGCTGGAAAAGTTAATGGATGAACAGGTACCGGTCATTCTGTGCAGCAGCAAAACCGCGTCCGAGATGGATGACATCCAGCAGGAGCTGGGGCTTGGCGGGTTGCCCTATATTGCGGAAAACGGCGCGGTGATCCAGCCTGACGTACGGTGGGAAAACGCCGCACGGTTCATCTCAGAAAAGAAGCATGACGATATCCGGCAGTGTATTGCCCGGGTACGTCAGGAAATGCATCTTAAATTCACCACCTTCGATGACGTAGATGAGCGCGTGGTCGCCGGATGGACTGGGCTGAGTTGTCCCCGCTCAGTGCTTGCGCGTAAACACGAGGCTTCCGTGACGCTGATCTGGCGTGACAGTGATGAACAAATGGAACGCTTTGCCGCCGAACTCGCCCGGCAGGGGCTGAAGATTGTCCAGGGAGCACGCTTCTGGCATATCCTGGACACCTGCTGCGGCAAAGACGCGGCGGTTCACTGGCTTGTGGACCAGTATCGCCTGCACGAGGGTTCCGAACCGACGACGCTGGGCCTGGGCGACGGCCCGAATGATGCCCCGCTGCTGGACAGCGTAGGCTTTGCCGTCGTGGTGAAAGGCTTCAACCGGGAGGGCGTCAGCCTTAAGAACAACGATCCCGCCCGGGTTTATCACACTCAGCACACCGGGCCGACCGGCTGGTGCGAGGGGCTTGATTACTTTTTGACGTGATCCTGCCAGATGACCCGGTTACGCCCGCGCTGTTTCGCCTCATACAGACGCGCATCGGCGGTGGATTGCAGATTTTCGAAGTGATAATTGCCCTTCTCCTGCGCGCCAGAGACGCCAAACGACGCACTTACGCGCAGGGTGGTACTTTTCTTAATCAGGATCTCTTTGCTGTCGATACGCTCGCGGATCTGCTCTGCGACTTCCGCCGCCTCTTCAAGCGTCATGCCCGGCAGCACCACACAGAACTCTTCGCCCCCGACGCGTCCGGCAATATCTTTAGTCCGGAGGGTGCTGGCAATCAGACCTGCGGCATGGGACAACACCTTATCACCCGCCTGATGCCCGAACCGATCATTGATGCTCTTGAAGCAATCAAGATCGATCTGAATGACCGAGAAAGGCAGCGACTGCTGTTCACACTGCTTCGCCAGCATTTTCGCCTGCTCGAACAGCGACCCACGATTATTCAGCCGGGTCAGAGGGTCGTGCCAGGCCTGCCATTGCAGCGAGTTCTGCATCGAATACATATTACTGACCATGCGCCGGATCACCAGCCATGAGATGAGCAGCATCGCGGTGAACAGCGCCCAAAGCAATGCCAGCACAATGCTGATGCTGCCGAAATCACCGCGCACCCCTTCATCCAGGGTGTGCACGCGCAGGACGATGCCATCAAAATGGTCGAGACGCTCCCAGCTCACAAAACGACTCCCCAGGCGAATGCCGCCTTCGGAATCCGATTCTATCGCGTGCGCTATCTGCGCTAATTCGCGCGCGTCAAAATGATTAACGTCCGCAGCAGTTGATTCAGACGTTGCAAGCTGAGTAAGCCGACTGCCATACAGTTGGTATTCCCCTTCCGGGTTATCGCCCACGGCTTCCACCAGCAGGCGACGCAGGGTGGCAAAGGTGAAATCCATCGCCACCACGCCATACCAGACGTGATTGTAATAAACCGGCACGCTGGCGGTGATCAGCGGCTTTTTGCCGACAAAGGTGGAAGGCGGCGAGATAAACCAGCGCACGGCACGCGCACGGTTTTCACGCTCGGACTGTTGGGTAAACCAGGGCTGAGTGACCAGATGGTAATAGCGCTGCACGATATCGCTGGAATTTCCCGGCGTATCCGTTTCCAGAAAGAATCCGGCGCGAGAGACATAAATCACGCGCTCTTCGTTGCGGGAAGGGCTGGATGCCAGACGCAGCAAATACCCCACTTCAAGCGCGGCGGACAGTTCATTATCAAGGTACTCATCATCACGGTTCAGAAGGGTCGTCTTTTCAACGAAGGCATCCGAAACACCGTTGATCGGTAACGTGCGCTGTTTATCAACCGCAATTTGCCAGCTGGGGGACGTGCGCAAATGCGCAAAACGCTTTACCGCATCATGCAGCACGCCAAACGCCAGCGGCGTTTCCAGCGCATCACGCATGCTGTGGCGAAAAAACAATATCTTATCGACGCTGAACTGAAGCTGTCTGTCCAGCGCACTGGCAACCGTTTCCAGATGGTTACGCTGGCTGGAGATATAAGCATCTTCCAGTACCACAACTTCGCGCCAGGTCAGGAGGGTGGAAAAGATCAGGACAACGATAAAACAGAAGTTAACAATCAAACGGGGATTGCTGCGCTTATGCAGCCACTGCAAAAAAGATTGTTTTACAACAAAGGTATCGTGCTGCACACACACTCCCTGATTGTCGCTCACCATCCGATATGATAAGTCTTCTGCCAGTAAAAACGCCCGGCAAGGCCGGGCGTTGTGTGATTAAGCCTTGTCGCGTTTTTGCCTTTTATTAGCAGGCTGAAGCTCGTCTTCGCGAAAAGCCTCCCGCTTAATGCCGTATCCATCATGCCACCGACACTCCACCATTCCGCTGGAATACCCGGTGACGATCATACCTGGACCACCATTTTTGGGCTTAACTTCATCACTGATCAAAAAGACCATACCTGCCTCCTGTATCAGGGTGAAACGTTTTCAATTTAGACGAGGAATGGTCTTTTTGCATCCGGGGTCAGCAATAATTAATGCGATTTCCCGCGTACTTTTTCAACCAGCTTAACAACGGCTACCACAATCAGACCGACGATAAAGCCCAGTACGAGGTTAAGCAGTGTGGGCAGAATTGCAGCAACTACCGCTCCCTGGCCTGACGCAAAATGTTCAATCATGTGATGCAGCGAAGCAACACCGTGCACGATAATTCCGCCGCCGACCAGGAACATCGCCAGGGTTCCCACCACCGACAAGGTTTTCATCAGCCACGGCGCCAGCACCAGCAGGCTTTTCCCAATGCCGCGCGCAATTGCGCTGGATTTTTTTTCCAGCCAGAAGCCGATATCGTCCAGCTTGACGATCAGCCCGACCAGGCCATAAACCCCTATCGTCACGAGGATCGCAATGCCGGACAGGATCAGCACCTGGTTCATCAGAGGGGCATCTGAGACGATCCCCAGCGTAATCGCCACAATCTCGGCCGAGAGGATAAAGTCCGTGCGGATCGCACCTTTGACCTTATCGCGTTCAAACGTTTTTGGATCCTGTGCGGCCAGCGCTTCCAGACGCTGCTGGCGCATTTCCGGGGTGTCTTTCTCTTTGCGTGCAGCGAACATATGCAACACTTTTTCGGCACCCTCGAAGCACAGGAACGCCCCGCCAATCATCAGCAGGGGCGTAATGGCCCAGGGTATAAAGGCGCTAATCAGCAGCGCCAGCGGAACGAGGATCACCTTGTTAATAAAGGACCCTTTCGCAACGCCCCACACCACCGGCAACTCACGGTTCGCCCGCACGCCGCTGACCTGCTGCGCGTTAAGCGACAAATCATCTCCCAGTACCCCGGCGGTCTTTTTCGCCGCCAGTTTTCCCATAACCGAAATGTCATCCAGCAAGGTGGCGATGTCGTCCAGTAATGTTAATAAGCTACTTCCTGCCAAAATCTCTTTCCTTCTTTTTTTGCTAATTAAGTGAATAGTATGGAACAAAACTCACCGCCCGGAAACTGGCACCTCGCGTCAACAAAAATTTCACATCAACAACACAATTAAAGCACTCGCCAGGCTGATAGTTTTGGCGTTAACTATGAGCGAACTTTTTATTTCGTCGTGAGGGACTATGCGTTTCCGGCATTTATTACCGCTCATTGGAGCACTCTTTTCCCTGTATATCATCTGGGGGTCCACCTATTTTGTCATTCGTATAGGCGTGGAAAGCTGGCCCCCGCTGATGATGGCCGGTATTCGTTTCCTTACGGCCGGCGTGCTGCTGATGGCGTTTTTATTGCTGCGCGGCCACAGACTACCGCCGCTGCGTCCCCTGCTTAACGCCGCCCTGATTGGCCTGCTGCTGCTGGCGGTGGGCAATGGCGCGGTAACCGTCGCCGAACACCAGAACGTGCCGTCGGGCATCGCCGCAGTGGTCGTCGCAACCGTGCCGCTGTTTACGCTCTGCTTTAGTCGCCTCTTCGGGATCCGCACCCGTAAGCTCGAATGGCTGGGCATCGCGATTGGGCTTGTGGGTATCATCCTGCTGAACAGCGGCGGTAACCTGAGCGGGAACCCCTGGGCTGCCGTTCTGATCATGATCGGCTCCATGAGCTGGGCCTTCGGCTCGGTCTACGGTTCACGCATCGAGCTGCCCTCCGGGATGATGGCAGGTGCGATTGAGATGCTCGCGGCGGGCATTGTGCTGCTGATGGCCTCCGCGTTGACGGGTGAAAAACTGACGGCGATGCCAGACCTTTCAGGTTTCCTGGCCGTCGGGTATCTGGCGCTGTTTGGCTCGATTATCGCCATCAACGCCTATATGTACCTGATTCGCAACGTCTCACCGGCGGTTGCCACCAGCTACGCCTACGTTAACCCGGTGGTTGCCGTGCTGCTGGGTACCGGTTTTGCGGGCGAAGTGCTGTCGACGATTGAATGGCTGGCGCTGGGTGTGATTGTCTTTGCCGTGGTACTGGTCACGCTGGGTAAATATTTGCTGCCCGCGAAACCGATTGTCACGAGGTGTGAGGTGGAGAAACCGTGATCGGGTGAATGCCCTGGGTATCGATCTGCGCGGCCTGACCGCCGCCGCAGATCCACTCTTCCAGCCGCTCCGTCAGTTCCACGTCATTCAGCTTCATTCTTCCGCGCAGCGCGCACTCCCAGACAATCAGCACCCGCCAGCCCTGAGCGTAAAGCTGCGAAACATCGCGTTTATCACGCTCGACGTTCCTGCCAATCTTCTCCAGCCAGAAGTCGGTGCGTGTCGCCGGGACTTTAAACAGATAGCAGTCGTGATGATGCCAGAAACAGCCGTGGGTAAAGATGATGCACTGGTACGCGTCGATGACGAAATCAGGACGCCCGGCAAGCGTGGCATCCTGAACCCTGAATTCAAACCCGGCGGCGGTCAGAAGGCCCGCGATCCGTTTTTCAATCGCGGTATCACGCGTGCCAATGGCACGCATGTTTTTACTGCGCGTGGCCTTATTGTGAACGTCCGCCATTGACGGCCTCGCTCTGACGAAGCTGAACGGCCTTGCTGATGCGTGAGGCCAGCAGTTTAGCTACCGCGGCAAAGGCTGGCACCACCACCGAGTTGCCAAACTGACGATAGGCCTGGGTATCCGACACCGGGATGCGAAAACTGTAGCCCTGCGGCGTCTCAAAGCCCATTAAGCGGGCGCACTCGCGCGGCGTTAAGCGCCGCGGTCGGTGCTGTTGGTTCTGGGGATCGTCAAAATCTTTTTCGCCCAGCGCCTTATCCCAGCCGCGATCGATAAGAATTTCCGCACCATCTTTGTAATAGCGCGCCGACAGCGTACGCGTCACGCTGTCAGGATTAAGCGGATTGACCATGCCAAACCCAAAGCCATTGCCTTTGGCCTGATGCTTTTTGGCATAGCGATAGAGGTATTTCCACAGCACCGGGGTCAGAATGAATTTCGCATCGACGGCGGGCTCCAGCAGATCGGCCACCGTCGGGCGGCGCGCCGGATACAGCGAGGGCAAATCACGCAGCGTAAAATCGCCTTTCAGATTGAGATCGCGGCGGAAGCCCACCAGCACGATGCGTTCGCGGTGCTGCGGCAGGAAGTGTTTGCCGTCGATAATTTTCGGATCGTCCGGCCCCATGTCCTCTGCATCCGCCACGTCATAACCCAGTTCATCCAGCGTTTGCATGATAATGCGGAAGGTTTTGCCGCCGTCATGACTCTTTAAATTCTTGACGTTCTCCAGCACAAAAATTGCCGGGCGGCGGGCATCAATGATCCGGGCAACATCAAAGAACAGTGTGCCCTGCGTATCGCAGGCAAAGCCGTGTGCGCGTCCCAGCGCGTTCTTCTTCGACACGCCAGCCAGCGAGAACGGCTGACACGGAAAGCCCGCCAGCAGCACATCGTGCGCCGGAATGGTATTGCGAATGTGTTCGGCGGCCTCTTCATCGCTGACGCCGGTTTTGTGGCTCAGCGTGACATCCCGAATATCCGCGTTGAACTGGTGCGCGTCGGGATCGCAATACCAGTTGGCTTTATAGGTACGGACGGCATGTTTGTTCCATTCACTGGTGAATACACACTGCCCGCCAATAGCTTCAAAGCCATGGCGAATGCCGCCGATACCGGCAAAGAGATCGATAAAGCGAAAGGCATAATTTGGATGCGCAGCAGGCGGACGCGGCAGCAAATTTTGCAGATAGCGGAACTCACCGTCGCTCAGGCGGTGCCCTGCCCTGTCGCTTATCAGCAGCCGCTTGAGTATCGCCGGGCTCCAGTGGCTCTCGCCATGGGCCACCAGCTGGTTTGCCAGCGTTTTAGCATCATACATTTCCAGCAGCTGACGCAGGAGTGCCTGCACGGCTGCCGTTGATTTCTCAACCCGCTCAGGCGCGGGCACAGTCACTGATCGATTTTCCTGCATTCTCTTAACCGGACAATAAAAACAGAAAACAGAGTACCACAGTTCAGGATCGCACACTGCGACGGAAATGGGTCAATATCTGGCTGTCGGTTCCGAGGTAATCGCCCTGTAATTCGGCACTCAGCTTCGCCATAAACTGGATCAGAAAATCGGCATTGTGACGCGCAAGTTCGCGCCCCCGCGCGGTTTGCATGGTGTCAGGCAGGCGCAGGAGTTTGGTCTGAAAGTGGTCGAGCGCGAAGGCTTTATCATCCAGCGCTCGTGTTCCGGCGAACGGGTCGTCGGCATCAAACAGCGCGGCGCCCAGCGCACCGGAGACGGCAAAGACGCGCGCCAGGCCGATAGCGCCTAACGCCTCCAGCCGGTCGGCATCCTGCACAATTTTGGCCTCCAGGCTTTGCGGCGCGATACCGGCACTGAAGCTGTGCGCTTCAATAGCATGCTCAACGGCTGCATAACGATCCGGCGGAAAATCAGGAAAGTCGCGACTGAGGATCTCGCGCGTTTTTCGCGCTGCCAGCCGCGAGGAGTGGCTACGTTCCGGGTGATTTTTCGGCAGGCTGACAATGTCATGGAAGTAGCATGCGGTCAGCACAACCAGCGGATCGCTATCCTCGTCAGCCATAATACCCTGCGCCGTCATCCAGACGCGGTGAAAATGGGCGATATCGTGCGCCGCATCATCAGTAAAATGATTTTCGTCGAGCCAGCGCTCAAAACGGTGTTGCCACTGCGCAAGTTCCATCATCCTGTCCTGTTGCTCAAAAGTGAGTGAATTATAATACACCCGAATTAAAATCCTTTATAAATAGAATTACGAAATACTTAATAATAATTACCCGCTATATTTTCAATGAATTAATTCATATGAAAAATAAAGAGATAAAACGAAATATTTTGTAATATTTTCACCACTTTAATTACATTTATTTTTGAACCTAAATAATAATCCATAGAATAGTATCAGCCATGTAGTTACGGAGGGTAATTACATATATTCAGACAATTTATATTTAAAGGGAATATATAATGAAAAGAAAAGTTCTGGCAATTCTTGTACCCGCGTTATTAATGGCTGGCGCAGTAAATGCGGCGGAAATGTATAACAAGAATGGCAACAAAGTTGACCTGTACGGTAAGGTTGATGCGCGTCATACCTTCTCCGACAACCCAGGCGACGACGGCGATGAAACCTATGTACAGGTGGGTTTCAAAGGCGAAACGCAGATCACGAACGACCTGACAGGTTATGGCCAGTGGGAATATAAAACCTACGCTAACGACACCGAAGGCGCAGGGGATAAATCTTTCAACCGTCTGGCATTCGCTGGCCTGAAATATGGCGACTACGGCTCATTTGATTACGGCCGTAATTACGGCGTCGTGTATGACGTTGAAGCCTGGACCGATATGCTGCCGGTATTTGGTGGAGATTCTTACACCTGGACGGATAACTATATGGTTGGCCGTACTAACGGTGTGGCGACCTACCGTAACAATGATTTCTTTGGTCTGGTCGACGGCCTGAACTTTGCGCTGCAATATCAGGGAAATAATGAAGGTGGACCAAACGAAAATCAGGAAGGCACCAAAAACGGCCATGATGACGTTCGTTTCCAGAACGGCGACGGCTTCGGTATGTCTACCACCTATGACTTCGATTTCGGCCTGACGCTGGGTGCGGCTTATTCTTCCTCTGACCGTACTAACGACCAGGTCGCTTACGGCGCTGGCACCTATAACCGCTTCAGCAAATATGCTGGCGGTGAACGTGCGGAAGCGTGGACAATCGGTGCTAAATACGATGCTAATGATGTCTACCTGGCCATGATGTATGCGGAAACCCGTAACATGACTCCGTACGGCAACGATGGCATCGCCAACAAAACACAGAACTTTGAAGCCGTAGCGCAGTACCAGTTTGACTTCGGTCTGCGTCCATCCCTGGCGTGGGTCTATTCTAAAGGCATCGATTTGGGCGGTAACGATTATCACCCAGGCAATGGCTATGACTATGTAGACCAGGATCTGGTTAACTACATCGACGTGGGCATGACCTACAGCTTCAACAAAAACTTCTCCACCTACGTTGATTATAAAATCAACCTGCTGGACGAAGATGATGCCTTCTACAATGACAACGGTATTGCTACCGATGACATCGTAGGCGTAGGCATGACCTACCAGTTCTAATTCCCATCAATATTAAAGCCCGCGATGCGGGCTTTTTTTATTTGACGCTGAAATGTTATGGCGCTTCCTGCAAGGCCAGGCGAACAAACCCGTTATTCTGCGCCAGCAATTCGTGCGCTTTCCAGGCATCCAGCCCCGTCAGCACCATCAGTACCGCCGTTTTGCACTGGTGGTTGCAGCTTTCCAGCGCGGCCTTCGCCTGCGCCCGGCTACATCCCCCCGCTTCCATCACAATGGCAATTTGTCGTTCGGCCCATCTGGTATTGCTTGCCTCCAGATCAACGCGCAGGTTGCTGTACACCCGTCCGGAACGTACCGCCAGACCGGTGGTGATCATATGCAGGATCATGCTTTGCGCAATGCCTGCTTTAGCGTTGGTATACCCGGCCACCACATCCGCGCCCAGATCGGGGGCAATGACCATGCTCGCCAGCTGCGCCGCTTCACTTTGCGCATCCTCCGTAATGATCGCAACCGTTGAGCCCAGAGACCACGCATGACGCATCGCGCCCCATACCCATGGGGTTTTGCCGCTGACGGACAGCGCCAGCATCATGTCATGCTCGCCAAATTCTATCGTCTGAAGGTCGGCAACGCCGCGCGCGTAGCTACCGGCGTGATCGCCTGCTGTCATCGCAATGACGGGATGTTTTCCCGGCGCAAACGCTTCTGCCGCCTGTTCAGCCACGCGTCCGGACGCGCCCGCGCCGGTCAGTACCAGACGTCCGCCGTGGCTAAGCGTCGCCGCCGCGTTATCCACCACGCGGGCCAGCATACTTAAGTGAGGGGTAAGTGCAGAAGAGATTTGCGCGTCATCCTGGTGTATGACGTTAAGCATATCCAGCGTCGATAATCTGTCGATGTTCGTGGTGCTGGCGTGCCGTCTTTCCCTGGCCGTACCGGTAAGCATAATGCTCATAAACTGCCTCCTTATTATGAGTACCCTCACACTATAAAGTGTTTTATATAGGTCACCTGAGAGGAGGCTCACGAAACGCCTCTCTTTACATGGCTTTATGAAACGCCCGTCATCAGCGATAATTAGCCCTTTCTTATTCATCGCGGAGTGTTAATGAGCGATTTGCAGCCCTTCCCCCCGACGCGCAAGCGCCCTATGAAGCTGAATACGCTGGTTACGCTGATGGTGTGCGCGATTATCGGCTCGGTGCTGCTGGTGGTCTTCGCGCTGTACTCTGTGCAGATCACCCGCGCCACGCGCGATGACGTGAAAGATACCGCGCTGGGTATCGCCCGGACGCTGGCCGACAGCCCGGAGATCAAGCGTGGCCTGATGGAATCGCCGCAGGCTGGCATCATCCAGCCGATTGCCGAGGCGGTGACGAAGCGCAACGACCTGCTGTTTACCGTGGTCACCGACCTGCGTGGGATCCGCTATTCCCATCCAAACGAAGCGCTGTTAGGTTTGCATTTTATTGGCGACGATCTGACGCCCGCCCTGGAAGGGAAAGAGAATGTCTCCGTTAACCGCGGCGCGCTCGCGGAAGCGCTGCGCGTCTTTACGCCCGTGTATGACGACCAGCACGACCAGATCGGCGTGGTGGTGGTGGGTATTTCGCTGAATAAAGTTGAAGATCAGATTGCCCGCGGGCGGCTCAACGCCGTGTGGACCATCTTATTCAGCGTTCTGATGAGCTCAGTGGCGATCTGGGGTCTGGTCCGGGTTCTGAAACGTATCCTCTTTGGGCTGGAGCCTTACGAAATCTCAGCCCTCTTTGAGCAGCGCCAGGCCATGTTGCAGTCCCTGCGCGAAGGCGTGATGGCCGTGGATATGCACGGGCGCGTGACGATGATTAACCACACCGCCAGAGAAATATTACTCCTGACCTCGGGCCAGCACTCCGAAAGCAGCAGTGAACCGCTTCTGGCCAGCCTGCGCGAAGTGTCAAAAACCGGCATTGCCCGCCAGGATCAGGAGATCGGCTGTAACGGGCGGCTGCTGCTGTGCAACATGGTCCCCGTGAAAAGCCAGAATCAGGTGATCGGGGCGATCAGCACGTTCCGCGATAAGACCGAAATCAGCCAGTTAATGCAGCGTATTGATGGCATGGTCAGCTACGTTGATGCCCTGCGCTCCCATACGCATGAGTTTATGAATAAGCTGCACGTGATCCTCGGCCTGCTGCACATGAAGCGCTACGATAAGCTGGAGGAGTACATCATCCAGACCGCGCAGAATTATCAGACGGATATCGGCGCGATACAGCGCAAAGTTAAATCGCCGGTCATTGCGGGCTTCCTGCTGGGTAAAATTAACCGCGCTAAAGAGGCCGGAGTGACCCTGACGCTGGCGGAGGAAAGTCAGCTTCCTGACACCGCCAATGAAGAGCAGGTTGCGGTGCTGATCACCGTGCTGGGCAATTTAATCGAAAATGCCCTGGATGCGATGGAAGGCCAGCCGGAAGGCGAGATCGGCCTGCTGCTGCATTATCAGAACGGCTGGCTAAGCGGTGAGGTCAGCGATGACGGTCCCGGCATTGATCCCGAGCGGCTGGAGGCTATTTTTACAAAGGGCTACTCAACAAAAGGTGAAAACCGCGGCGTTGGGCTGTTCCTTGCGCGTCAGCAGATCCAGAATCTGGGCGGAGATATTACCGTCGAGTCGGAGCCTGGCGTATTTACCCAATTTTTTGTTCAGATCCCCTGGGATAGCGAGAGGAATATCGCGTGATAAATGTGTTAATTGTCGATGATGACGCCATGGTAGCCGACCTCAACCGTCTGTATGTTAACCGCGTTGAGGGTTTTAGCTGCTGCGGCGTCGCTTCCACGCTCAACCAGGCCGAGGCGTTGATCGCCAACCCAGGCCAGCCGATCGATCTGGTGCTGCTGGATGTCTATATGCAGCAGGATAACGGGCTGGATCTCCTGCCCATCATCCGCGCGTCGGGCCGCCCGATTGATGTCATCATGATCTCGTCGGCCTCCGACGCCGCAACGATCCAGACCTCAATGCACTATGGCGTGGTGGATTACCTGATTAAACCGTTCCAGTTCCCGCGTTTTGAAGAGGCGCTGAACGGCTGGAAGGCAAAGCGCAGCCTGATGGGATCGCATCAGTATTATGAACAGGCCGACGTCGACAGGCTGATCCACGGCGGCGCGCCGGAGCTGGCCGACAGCAAAAAATTACCGAAAGGCCTGACGCCGCAGACGCTGCGCACCATTTGCCAGTGGATCGACAGCCATCCGGAGATAGAGTTTTCCACCGACGATCTGGCGAATGCGGTCAACATTTCCCGCGTCTCCTGCCGCAAATACCTGATCTGGCTGGCGCAAATTAATATCCTGTTCACCAGCATTCACTACGGCGCTACCGGCCGGCCGGTATATCGCTACCGTTTGCAGCCGGAACAGGTCGGCCTACTCAAACAGTACTGCCAGTAATTCGGTAGCTGTCGTCCAGAAGGGTAAAACGGAAGTGGTGCATCGAGGAGATCACCACTTCTTTTGTTTTTGTGACAAAGATGGCTTCAATATCGGGGCGCGAACGCAGCGCGGCGCAGCCCTTTTCCACGCCCATGCCGTAGATCAGCGTGGTCCAGATATCGCCGTCGAGGGAGTCTGGCGAAATAATCGTCACGCTCTCCAGTTCGTTATCCAGCGGGTAGCCGGTGCGTGGGTCAAGTATGTGGTGATAACGTTTGCCGTTCAGCTCGAAGTAGCGCTCATAGGTGCCTGACGTCACCACCGACCGGTTTTCGACCGTCATGGCGCCAATCAGCGCGTCACCGGCGAACGGTTTTTTCAGGCCGACGCGCCAGCCGCCCTCCGGCGAGCCTAACGTCTGGACGTTGCCGCCAAGGTTGATCAGCCCAAGTTCAACGCCCTCTTTAAGGAGGTGATCCCGCACCCTGTCGGCGATATAGCCTTTAGCAATGGCCCCCAGATCGATCTCCATTCCCTGGCGAGTAAGGAACACGCTGCTGTTGGCTTCATCCAGCACCACGTCCGCAGGATGCGTGATGCCCAGCAAGGCGGCGATCTCGTCCGCGGGCGGTACAGCGTCCCCCTTAAAGCCAATTTTCCAGCATTTCACCAGCGGGCCGATCGCCAGGTTAAAGGCGCTGTCTTTAAGCAGGCTGGCCGCTTTCGCGCAGCGGATCAGCTCGAACACCGGGCGACTGACGGCAACCGGATGCTGACCGGCCGCATGGTTGATGTCCATTACCTGGGAGTGCGCTCGGTTAACGGTAAGCAGATCTTCGTACTGTTTGATCAGGCGAAACACGCGAGAGGCAAGCGCTTCGTCATGGGAAAAGAGTTTCAGGAGGATGGGCGATCCCATCAGAACGGCGGAGTAGCTGTAAACGCGATGGCTATCAGGCATTTCATGAGTCCTCAGATGTAGCCCCGGCAGGCACCGCGCCGCCGGGGAAACAGGAGCCTTACCGTGTTTTCGAACGCATAGCCGCCTGATGTCCTGCAAGCGTACCAAAAATAATGATATCTGCCACCGCGTTACCGCCGATGCGGTTACCGCCATGGATGCCCCCGACAACCTCACCCGCAGCAAACGCTCCCGGCAATACGTTGTGGTTGCTGTCCAGCACGCAGGTTTCTGTGTTAATGGTCACGCCGCCCATGGTGTGGTGAACGCCCGGTGCAATCTGAATGGCGTAGAACGGCCCTTCGTTGATTGGCGCACGCAGCGCGGTGGTGCGACCGAAATCATCGTCGTGCTGTTTCTCCACAAAGCCGTTGTAGCGTTCCAGCGTTGCCAGGAACTGGTGGTGATCCATCCCCAGCGCTTCCGCCAGGGCTTTTGGCGAGCTGGCGCTGGTAACAAACCCTTTTGCGATGTACTCATCCGCGGCTTTGTTTTTGGCGCGAACATGCTCGTCAAAGACGATGTAAGCGTATTTCTCCGGCAGCGCGATGATCTGCGCCGAGACTTTGTCGCGGGTCGACATTTCGTTATAGAAGCGGTTGCCCTGCTGGTTTACCAGAATCGCCCCGCCGCCGCGGATGGATTCGGAAATCAGATACGACGTTTTCTGCTCAACGGTTGGGTGGATCTGAATTTCGCCCATATCCACGGTGCCCGCACCGATACGCTCCAGCAGCGCGATACCGCCTCCGGTCGCCCCTTTGTGGTTGGTGGTAACGAACCCTGCCAGATCCGGACGGTATTTCACCACCATCTTGCTGTTGGCGCTGAAGCCGCCCGTTGCCACAATCACGCTTTTAGTTGCCACGGTGAGGGTTTCGTTCTCTTCGGTGGTCAGACGCACGCCGGTCACTTCGCCGTTTTCGAAAATGATGTCGCTCACGGAGGTATCCAGCATCACCTCGATGTTGCGCTTGTTGACGTTACGCACCAGGCCGCTGATCAGATACCCGCCCACTGCGGAACCGTCTTTCGGACGGTGCGTACGGTCGATGCTCATCCCGCCGGTGGTGGTAATGTCGTTCAGCATAATGCCGCGCGTGGCCAGCCATTCGATGGCCTGCGGCGCGTTCTCGACAAAGCGACGCAGCAGTTCAGGGTCGTTCTTGTTGCCACCGCCTTTCAGACTTTCCTGGTAGAACAGCTCTTTGCTGTCCTGAATACCTTTCACGCGCTGGAAGCGGGTCTCCGCCGCGTTCATCCCGGCCGAGGCTTTAATGGTGTTCCCGCCGATGGTGGGCATTTTCTCGACGATCAGCACGTTCGCGCCTTCGTCATGCGCCTGAATCGCCGCTGCCAGACCGGCGCCGCCGCTGCCGACCACCACCACATCCACGCTTTTAGTCTCATTCGGGTCTGCGCCCTCTTCCGCCGCCAGCGCTTTGCTGGATTTCAGCATCGCCTTCGAGACCGCTTTTTTCACCGCCTCGCTCTGGCTGGTCGCGCCCGTAATCGCGTCCACGTGCGGGGTGTTGGCATCCAGAATACGGGTACGGATCTCTTCGAAGCTGGTGACAAACTCGACGTCTTCACTCGGGCCGGAGGCCAGTTCGATATCGGCGATGCGGTCGGTTTCGAGGCTGACGTTAATCACCAGCTCGTTAGCATCGTCCTGCACTTTTTCAATAAAGGTGCCCGGTTTGAATTTCGATTCGCCCATGCTCATGTCGCGGATCATCGCTTCTACCAGCGAGAAGCGCCACAGCGGTTCCGGGATGCTCAGTTCTTCGCGTCGGGTACTGTCCATAAACAGCTCCAGGCTTTCGCCCGCCGCGATGCGATCGGTCCAGTTCGGATAGGCGATGGTGGCGCGGCCAACGGCAATCAGGTCGTAACCGTGATCCAGCGCTTCATTCACATCCGTGGCATTCACCACGCCGCCAACGCCCATTACCGGTACCTGCGCCAGCGTGTCAGAGCGCATGGCGCAGTATTTTTCGATAAGTGGCGTCGGGTCCTGAGTATCGACGATAGAAGGACGCAGGGCGGCGCCAAGGGAGAAGTGGAGATAATCTACCCCGCGCGCGGCCAGTTTTTCCAGCAGATACAGGGTGTCTTCGAAGCGAATGCCCGGGACTTCAAGCTCTTCCGGAGAGAAACGGTAGCCAATGATAAACGCGTCGTCCGCGTACTGGCGCACCATCTTGTGGGTAATGTCCAGCACCGCCAGCGGGAATTTCGCGCGGTTTTCGCGGCTGCCGCCCCACTCGTCGTCGCGCTGGTTAGAGTTCGGGGAGAAGAACTGCTGGATCAGATAGGTATTCGCCCCGTGGATTTCGACGCCGTCGAACCCGGCCTGAATTGCGCGGCGCACGGCTTCGCCGAACTTGCCGATCATGCCTTCCACCTCTTCCGCGGTCAGGGCAACCGGCGTGGCGGCACCGTCACGCGGCGCGGCAACGGCGCTTGGGCCAACCGGCGTGCGACCCCCAATCAGTTTTGGGTCGACCATACGGCCGCCGTGGTAGATTTGCAGCAGGGCTTTAGAGCCTTTGGACTTGATGGCGTCAGCGATTTTTGCCAGCCCGGCGATTTTCTCGTCGTTATCAATACCAATTGCGCCCGGGAACGCCAGGCCGAGATCGTCAACAAAACAGCACTCAACGATGATGGTGCCGATGCTGCCCGCACGGGCGCGGTAGTACTCCACCAGCTCGCTGGTCACGGTGCCATCGTAATAACCGGTACAGGTTGTCATCGGGGCCATTAACAAACGGTTTTTCAGTTCAGTACCATTCGGTAATGTGAAGGGGCTTAAAATACGTTCGTTAGTGCTCATAATAGAAACTCCAAACTTTAAAAATTAAGAATTCGTTATCGGAATGATTTTTTATTTCGTGTTTTTTGCCGATGTCATGATAGTAATATAAAGCTTTTTTTAGTTTCTAAAGTCATTACGTTAGTTAATAAACTATTTAATCCCTTCGATAACATTAATAACACATTGGTGTTAGCGGGAATGTTTCACTCGTTCACAAGAATTTAAAAAAAGTTAAATTATAAAAGGTCAAACCAATACACCAAACCCATCAAAAAACCTTACAAAACAATGAAAAACAAAAGCACCAGAATTAAAATGTTATAGTTTTGATACATAAGATGCGTAAAATTAGCGAATAACCACACTACTCAGAGTGGTTATTATAAAAAATATAAAAATAGCCATTCAGTTCCGTTTTTTTGATCGCGATCAATAGTTATGGCATTCAAAAGAGCAATATAAAACCATCATCATTTTTTATTTAGCGCAAACCAAAATGCGTTAAATCGCTATTAGTGAAAACACAAATCCGCACCTTAAATAACTAAAAAAAGCAAAAAGGATATTTCAATCGAATTTGTGTTTTCGCCGGGCGACGAATTTTTGACAACTTAAGACGTGAAACTATGAATACAAAAACTGCTGTAACGCCTCCTGCGGCGAATCTGGCATCAAATGGAACAGCAAAACGACTGCTGATGATGGCTTTGCCCGTCATTGTTGCCGTCCTGCTGTTGTTTGTCCCCGTTCCGGAAGGGCTGCCGCCTTATGCGTGGCACTACTTCGCCATCTTTGTCGGCGTCATCGTCGGCTTAATTTTCGAACCGCTGCCGGGCGCCGTGATCGGTCTTACCGGCGTCGTGGCGATTGCGCTGTGCAGCCAGTGGGTACTCTTTAGCCCGGAACAGCTGGCTGACCCAAAATTCAAGCTGGCGGGCGCCTCCTTTAAATGGGCGGTCAGCGGGTTTGGTAACTCCACCGTCTGGCTGATTTTCGGTGCCTTTATGTTCGCCGCAGGCTACGACAAAACCCGCTTCGGCCGCCGTCTGGCACTGATTCTGGTGAAGTACCTGGGCCGTCGCAGCCTGACGCTCGGTTACGCCATTACGTTTGCGGACCTGCTGCTGGCCCCGTTCACCCCATCCAACACCGCGCGCAGCGGCGGGACCATCTACCCGATCATCGCCAACCTGCCGCCGCTGTACGGTTCAAAACCCAATGACCCAAGCGCGCGCAAAATCGGTTCGTATCTGATGTGGGTAGCCATCACCGCGGCCTGTATCACCAGCTCGATGTTCCTTTCCGCTCTGGCACCTAACCTGCTGGCGCTGGCGCTGGTAAAAAGCACGGTTGGAATTGATATCTCCTGGGGGACCTGGTTCCTCGCCTTCCTGCCGCTGGGCATCCTGCTGATCCTGACCATGCCGCTGCTGGCCTACTGGTTCTACCCGCCGGAAGTAAAAGTGAATAACGAAGTACCGCTGTGGGCGACCCGTGAACTGGAAAAACTGGGCAAACTGTCGCGCAATGAGATCCTGCTGCTGGTGTTCGTGTGCTGTGCGCTGCTGATGTGGATCTTCGCCGCGGCGTGGATTGAACCGGCCATGGCTGCCCTGCTGATCGTTGGCCTGATGCTGTGGACCGGCGTGCTGGAGTGGAACGATATCACCGGTAACAAAGCCGCGTGGAATACCTTCGTCTGGTTCGCCACCCTGGTGGCGCTGGCGGATGGCCTCTCCTCCACCGGTTTTATCAGCTGGCTGGGTAAAGAAGGCGGCCTGCTGATGAGCGGTATTTCTCCGGGTGTCGCCACCATCGTGCTGCTGCTGGCGTTCTACCTGCTGCACTACCTGTTCGCCAGCACCACCGCGCACACCACGGCGCTGCTGCCTGCGATGCTGACCATCGCCTCCACCATTCCGGGCATGAATATGGAAGTGTTCGTTCTGCTGATGGTGACCTCGCTGGGCGTAATGGGGATCATTACCCCCTACGGTACCGGTCCAAGCCCGATTTACTACGGTAGCGGCTACCTGCCAACCAAAGACTACTGGCGCCTCGGCACCATCTTCGGTGCCATCTTCCTGGCGGCCCTGCTGCTGATTGGTTATCCGTGGATGTCCATGATGTTCTGATTCCTGACCGCCGGACTTCTCCTCCGGCGGTTTTATTTTTGTGGAGCAATACGCTATGTCAAACAAACCGTTTATCTACCAAAACCCCTTCCCTCTTGCGCACGATGACACCGAATACTATCTGCTGACCAAAGAGCACGTTTCCGTTGCCGAGTTCGACGGTCAGGAAGTCCTGAAAGTGGAGCCTGAAGCCCTGACCCTGCTGGCACAGCAGGCCTTCCACGATGCCGCGTTTATGCTGCGCCCTTCCCACCAGAAGCAGGTTGCCGCCATTCTCAACGACCCGGAAGCCAGCCAGAACGACAAATACGTTGCCCTCCAGTTCCTGCGTAACTCTGAAATCGCCGCAAAAGGCGTGCTGCCAACCTGTCAGGATACCGGCACCGCGATCATCATGGGCAAAAAAGGCCAGCGCGTCTGGACCGGCGGCGGTGACGAAGCGGCCCTGAGCCAGGGCGTCTATAACACATACATTGAAGATAACCTGCGCTACTCGCAGAATGCGGCGCTGGATATGTATAAAGAGGTGAATACCGGCACCAACCTGCCCGCGCAGATTGACCTCTACAGCGTGGACGGCGACGAGTATAAATTCCTGTGCATGGCGAAAGGCGGCGGTTCTGCCAACAAAACCTATCTCTACCAGGAAACCAAAGCGCTGATCACTCCGGCGAAGCTGAAAAACTACCTGGTTGAGAAGATGCGCACCCTGGGTACCGCAGCCTGCCCGCCGTACCACATTGCCTTTGTTATCGGCGGAACCTCAGCGGAAGCCACGCTGAAAACCGTTAAGCTGGCTTCTACCCGCTACTACGATGCGCTGCCAACCGAAGGCAACGAACACGGCCAGGCGTTCCGCGACGTCCAGCTTGAGCAGGAACTGCTTCAGGAAGCGCAAAACCTCGGCCTTGGCGCGCAGTTCGGCGGGAAATACTTCGCGCACGATATTCGCGTGATCCGTCTGCCGCGCCACGGCGCCTCCTGCCCGATCGGCATGGGGGTCTCCTGCTCCGCTGACCGCAACATCAAGGCGAAGATTAACCGCGAGGGGATCTGGATTGAGAAGCTGGAGCACAATCCGGGCCAGTATATTCCTGAATCCCTGCGCCAGCAGGGAGAAGGCGACGTGGTAAGCATTGATCTGAACAAGCCGATGCCCGACATTCTGGCGCAGCTTTCCTCGCACCCGGTATCCACCCGCCTGTCGCTGAGCGGCACCATCATCGTGGCGCGCGATATCGCCCACGCGAAGCTGAAAGAGCTGCTCGACAACGGGGAAGAACTGCCGCAGTACGTTAAAGATCACCCGATTTACTACGCAGGCCCGGCGAAAACGCCAGAAGGTTACGCGTCTGGCTCACTCGGCCCGACCACTGCGGGACGTATGGACTCCTATGTGGACTTACTGCAATCCCACGGCGCGAGCATGATCATGCTGGCCAAAGGTAACCGCAGCCAGCAGGTCACCGACGCCTGCCATAAGCACGGCGGCTTCTACCTCGGCAGCATCGGCGGCCCGGCGGCGGTGCTGGCGCAAAACAGCATCAAGAGTCTGGAGTGCGTGGCGTATCCTGAACTGGGAATGGAAGCCATCTGGAAAATTGAAGTGGAGAACTTCCCGGCGTTTATCCTGGTAGATGACAAAGGCAACGACTTCTTCCAGCAGATCCAGAATAAACAGTGCAAAGGGTGCTCACAGCGCTGAACGTTTCCATAACGCCGGAAGCAGCGACAGCGTATCGTTGATCAACCCGCGCTTGTCGCTGCCCGGCTTCCAGATAGTGACCATCGTCTGGCTTATCCCCTGGCTGCCCACTTCGGTGGGCAGCCTTTTTACATTTTTCCACTGCGTTGCCTGAAGATGGGTCGGTAAAAACCCCCAGCCGCAGCCCTGTTCCAGCAGGCCGCGCAGCATTTCCAGTTCGTTAGTGAAAAGCGTGTGCCCTGAAATTTGCAGGCGACGGGCAACCGGCTCGTCTGACGCGGGATGCATAATCACCTGTGGCACCAGAGAGAGATCGAGCAGCGACACCGGCGACGCAACCTCCGCAAAAAGCGCCGTTGCGGCGTAAAAATCCATTTCGATCGCCCCCAGCGCCCGCCACTCCATCTCATTGCCCACGCTGCGGTTGCGCGCCTGGCAGATCCCCAGATCGGCCTGACCGTTTGCCAGCATCGCTTCCGCCTCATCGCGCGATGCGCTGGTCAGGCTCAGGCGGATCTTTTTCGTCGCCAGTGTGGCAATCAGCGCCTGTAAAAAAGCTCTGGGGGTGAACGGATCGTAAGCGAGGGCGATGTCCTGCGTCGCGCTGTCCGGTACCGATCTGGCAAACGCCTCAAACGCTTTGACCTGGCGCATCAGCAGGTGCGCCTGCCGCTGAAGCTGCTCCCCCTCCGGCGTCAGGCGCAGGCTGCGCCCCTCCCGCAGGAACAGAGCATAACCCAGCCCATCCTCAAGGAAATCGATCAGATCCCGCAGGGTAGTACGATCTTTGCCGAGTTTACTGGCCGCCTTCATCAGGCTGCCGTGTTCAGCGACGGCAGTGAACGCCTCAAGCTGGGCAAAGGAATAGATCAGTGATGCCACGCCATTCTCCACGCAATTTTTACGGGGGATTTTCCCCCATAACGCGTTTTTTATTATAGGCCGCAGGTTCTTAAACTGAAGTCATTCCTGAGCCAAACGAGATAAATATGAAAATCAAAACAAACCGCACGCTGCTCGCGGCGCTGGTTGTCAGCAGCCTGCTCTCGCCCGCCGTTATGGCGGCCTGCAACGGTACCGACCTCACCACCTGTCCGGCGCCTTTCGATGCCAGACTCCCGGACGCGCATACCATGCTCACCTGGAACCAGACCGATCGCGTGGTGGGCTTTCGCAATGACTACCGCAACTACGCAGGGGATGTGTTCCGCCACGGCAACGCTACGCCGCTGCTGCCCGCAGAAAAACCGCTCACCGATGCCCGCTATCAGGTGAAGGGTAAGAGTTACACTCTTCAGGATTACCTGAAACGCCAGAACGTCAGCGGCATGCTGGTGCTGAAAAACGGCAAAGTGGCCTATAAATACCTGGGTGAAGGCAATACCGACTCAACGCTCTGGACGTCGCGTTCCGTGGGCAAATCGGTGGTCTCCGCGCTGGTGGGTGCTGCAATTAAAGAAGGGAAAATCCACTCCCTGGACGACCTTGTCACCCAATACGAACCTGACTTAAAAGGCACCGCCTGGGAGGGCGTAACGCTAAAACAGCTCATCACCCACACCTCTGGCGTGGCGTGGAACGAAGATTACACCAACCCGCAATCTGACTTCGCCCGGCTTACCGAATGCGAAGCGAAGCCGGGCACCTACAACTGCGTGCGCACCCTGGTGGAGGGGTTACACCGTGAACACCCGGCGGGCGAAAACTGGTCCTATTCCTCGGGTGGCGCCTGGCTGTTAGGCGATGTGCTTGAGCGCGCCACCGGCATGACGCTCGCGGCGTATCTGGAGAAGACCATCTGGCAGCCGTACGGCATGGCGAGCGACGGCGTGTGGCATGCCTACAGCAAAGGCCAGCACGACGTGGGTGCGCATGGGTTCAACGCCACGCTGGAAGACTGGGGGCGTTTCGGGGAGTTTATCCTGCATAACGGTACGCTGCCGGACGGGAAGCAGATCCTCCCCGAGGGCTGGGTGAAACAGTCCTCAGCCTGGACACAGGCCAAAGGATCGGTGTCCGACGCGCATCCGAAGGGGTTATACGGCTACCAGTGGTGGAACAACGAAGTACCAGCCACCGCCACCCACGTGGAGCCGAAAGTCGAAAATTCGCTGAAGGATTCCCTGTGGGCGCTGGGTATATTTGGTCAGATGATCATGGTTAATCAGAAAGAAAATCTGGTTATCGTCCAGTGGTCCACCTGGCCGCAGGCAGAGCCGTCATTCAGCGCCCAGCCGCTGGAAGCGTCGCTGATGTTTAGCGCGATTGCGAACGCGCTGCGCTGATAATCCCAAGCCAGGCCCCGCCTGGCTTCTCACCTGCGCGATGTCACAAAACCGATATATCAGCAACTTAGCGAAATCGAGTAAATAAAAGATCACCGAAATGTTAAGTTATTGTTGAATATGTAAATACTGGTCAACGCTTTGTCATTAATGCACCACACGCATCAGTCCATGCGCTATTTGCGCTTATTAATTTCCACTTCCTGATCCAGTTTTCAGAAACAGACGAGCATAACGTCACTATAAAACTGGAGATAATCATGGTTTCCTCAACCTCACCTGCAACGCTTCGTGCCAAAGCGGGCGCGATTTTCCGCGTCACGTCGGGCAACTTTCTTGAGCAATTCGACTTCTTTCTGTTCGGCTTTTATGCCACCTACATCGCCCATACTTTTTTTCCGGCAAGCAGTGAATTTGCGTCCCTGATGATGACCTTCGCCGTCTTTGGCGCGGGCTTCCTGATGCGTCCGATCGGGGCCATTGTGCTGGGGGCTTACATTGATAAAGTGGGTCGCCGTAAAGGGCTGATCGTCACCCTGTCAATTATGGCCGCCGGAACCTTCCTGATCGTGCTGATCCCTTCTTACCAGAGCATTGGCCTGTGGGCGCCGCTGCTGGTGCTGACCGGCCGCCTGTTGCAGGGTTTTTCGGCAGGCGCCGAGCTGGGCGGGGTTTCGGTTTATCTGGCGGAGATCGCCACGCCGGGCCACAAGGGTTTCTACACCAGCTGGCAGTCGGGTAGCCAGCAGGTCGCCATTATGATCGCGGCGGCGATGGGCTTCGCCCTGAATGTGGTGCTGGAAGAGAGTGCCATTCGCGAATGGGGGTGGCGTATTCCGTTCCTGTTTGGCTGTCTGATTGTGCCGTTTATCTTTTTCCTGCGCCGCAAGCTCGAAGAGACCGAGGAATTCAGCGCCCGTCGCCACCATCTGGCAATGCGTCAGGTCTTCACAACGCTGCTCGCCAACTGGCCGGTAGTCGTCGCGGGCATGCTGATGGTGGCGATGACCACCACCGCGTTTTACCTGATCACCGTTTACGCGCCGACCTTCGGTAAAAAAGTCCTGATGCTTAGCGCGTCGGACAGTCTTCTGGTCACGCTGCTGGTGGCGGTGTCCAACTTCATCTGGCTTCCGGTGGGCGGCGCGCTGTCGGATCGCTTCGGGCGTAAACCGGTGCTGATCGCCATGACGCTGCTGGCGCTGGCGACCAGCTATCCGGCACTGACGATGCTGGCCGCAGCCCCGAGCTTCTCAATGATGCTGACCGTGCTGCTGTGGCTCTCTTTCCTCTACGGCCTGTATAACGGCGCGATGATCCCGGCCCTGACGGAGATCATGCCAGCAGAGGTGCGCGTGGCGGGCTTCTCACTGGCTTACAGCCTGGCAACGGCGGTCTTTGGCGGTTTCACGCCGGTGATTTCGACTGCCTTAATCGAGTACACCGGCGACAAAGCCTCTCCGGGCTACTGGATGAGCTTTGCCGCCGTTTGCGCCCTGCTGGCAACGCTTTATCTCTATCGTCGTCGCACGTTAATCCTGCAAACTGCCGTTAAGGAGTGATCCCTCATGCTTACATTCAGAACGGTGATTGCCGCCCTGACCTTCGCCACCCTCAGCGCGGGCGCGCTTGCGCAGGATGTGACGGTGATGATTTCTGGCGGCTTCAAAGCGGCGCTGGAGAAGCTGACGCCGCAGTACGAAGCGCAAAGCGGTGACAGGCTCATTGTGATCTCCGGCCCGTCGATGGGCAAAACGCCGCAGGCCATTCCGGCCCGGCTCGCCCGGGGCGAAAAAGCGGACGTGGTGATTATGGTGGGCGATGCGCTGGCGAAACTGGAACAGGATCGCAGGACGGCGGCGGGCTCTCGCGTGGAGCTGGCGGATTCGCCCGTCGGGATGGTCGTCAAAGCGGGCGCGCCGGTGCCGGATATCAGTACGGTGCCTGCCCTGCGGCAAACGCTGCTGAAGGCGCATTCCATGGCTTATTCCGACAGCGCCAGCGGCCGGTATGTAGAGAGCCAGCTGTTCCGTAAGCTGGGCATCGACGGCCAGGTCCACGATAAAGCGCACCGGGTTGAGCGCATCCCGGTGGCGTCTGAAGTGGCAAAAGGGAAATACGATCTCGGCTTTCAGCAGGTGAGCGAGCTTCTGCCGGTCCCGGGGGTGACGTTTGTGGGTAAGTTGCCTGACGACATGCAGTACATTACCCGTTTCGCCGGAGCCGTAACGCAGAAGGCTGACCATCCCGAACAGGGAAAAGCTCTGCTGGCCTTTCTCTCTTCGCCACAGGCCGCCAGCGTCATTACGGCAACGGGCTTAACGCCCGTCAGTGCACCTCGCGATACTGCTCGGTAATCAGCGTTTCGAGTTCGGCAGCAATATAGGACTGGATCCGCCCGCGGCGGCGGATCAGCCCCACGGTTCGCCTGACCTCAGGCTCGGTTAAAGGTACCGACGTCAGCAGCGAATGCTCTGCGCGGGGCATTGACATGGCGGGAACGGCCGCAATGCCGATCCCGGCTTCAACCATCCCCAGCATGGTCGTCACGTGCCGCGTTTCGCAGATGCTGGGGCGCTCAGGCCGAATATGCCCGACCCGCTGGTCGAGAAGATTGCGGTTGCCGGAGGTCTTATCCAGACCGATATAATCCTGCTGATAAAAAGCCTGCCACGTCAGGCTTTTTCTTTTTGCAAGCGGGCTGTCGCGCCGGCAGGCAGCCACGTAGACATCCTCCACCAGCGGGACAAACTCGATGTCGGGCTGCAAACTCCGGGCAAAGCAGATACCAAAATCCGCCTGTCCGCGGGTGACGGCCTCGATAACATTTCCGGCGCTGCTGTCGATCAGTTTTATGCGCACGCGGGGGTAACGGGACTGAAAGCGGCGGATAACATCCGGCATAAAGTAACAGGCGGCGGACGGCACCGTCGCCACGGTGATTAGCCCCGTACGCTCCTCGCTGGCCTTATCGATATCCGAAAGCATGGACTCCACATCAGCAAGCAGCTGTCCGCACCGGTCGGCAAAGGTCTGTCCATACAGGGTCAGCGTGACGCGCCGGGTGGTTCTGTCGAACAGTTTTGTCCCCAGTGCCGCCTCCAGCTTTTCAATTCTGCGACTCAACGCCGACTGGGAAAGGCAGATAGACTCCGCCGCAAGACGGAAATTGCCATATTCCAGTAAAGCGCGGAAGGCATAGAGATCGTTGAGGTCAAAATTGACGGGCATACTGACGGGATCCTTAAGCACGGTAGGGTAAGAAGAGATTTATCATAGTCGCGCACGACATACTTCACAAAATGAAGGGGATACCCCTAAAGCGCTATCAACCTGACGGCACATAGTGATAGTTTATGCGGGCTGGATTCCTCTTAAACAGGCTGCCAGTCTGCATGCAGCCGAAGAGGAGTGTCATACTGCTTAACAGAGTATGTTGGCATGCTAACAGCCCCTGACCTTTCCATTTTGTTCACGTGCGAGTAACGAGCAAAGCGATGATTAAGTGGCCCTGGAAAACGAACGACGCTGGTCGAAATATGGCGCTGCCCTGGGATGAGGCTCTGGCGATCCCCGTGCTGGCGAATCTCTTGCCTGAAGAGCAATCAAAGCTGATTCAGCTGGCCGAGCGTTTTTTACAGCAAAAACGGCTGGTACCGCTACAGGGCTTCGAACTGGATCCGCTTAAAAATTCCCGCATCGCCCTGCTCTTCTGCTTGCCGGTGCTGGAGCTGGGTATCGAATGGCTGGATGGCTTCCACGAAGTGCTGATCTACCCGGCGCCGTTTATCGTCGATGATGAGTGGGAGGATGACATCGGGCTGGTGCACAACCAGCGTATGGTGCAGTCCGGGCAAAGCTGGCAGCAAGGGCCAATCATCCTCAACTGGCTGGATATTCAGGACTCGTTCGATGCCTCGGGCTTCAACCTGATCATTCACGAAGTGGCGCATAAGCTGGATACCCGCAACGGCGATCGCGCCAGCGGCGTGCCGCTGATCCCGCTGCGTGAAGTCGCGGGATGGGAGCACGACCTGCACGCGGCGATGGAAAACATTCAGGATGAGATAGACCTGGTGGGTGAAAGCGCGGCCAGCATTGATGCCTATGCCGCGACCGATCCCGCCGAGTGTTTTGCGGTACTGTCCGAGTATTTCTTTAGCGCACCTGAGCTTTTCGCTCCGCGCTTCCCGGCGCTGTGGCAGCGTTTTTGCCAGTTTTATCAGCAGGATCCGCTCCAGCGTCTGCGGCAAAGTGAGGACGCAGCCAGCACCTCCCCTCATCCGTTCCACTAATGTTTAAGGGGTACGATCGGTCGATCGTACCCACAGGCTCACCGCGAGAAACAGCAGCGCCATTCCCCATGCGGCAGTAATCAAAAACTGCTCACCGTAAAAGCGCGTCACCACAGGTACCAGCAGCGCGCTGGCCCCGTACCCCAGCGTATGGCTGGTGGCGATCACCCCTGCGCCTTTGCCCGTCGTCAGCCGATCGTTGAGCAAAAGCTGGTATCCCGGCGTTGCCATGGCGGCCCCCAGCGAAGTGATGACAATTCCCACGTAGAACAGGGCTAAACTGGCGAGACACATCAGCCCAAGACCCGCCACCATCAAGACCGCGGCAATTAAGAGTAAAACTCTCGGGGTAAAATGCTGCGGGCGTACCACCAGAAACTGCGCCGCCAGGGTCGCCAGCGCGGCCAGGCTCAGCAGCAGCGCGACATGATGGCTGATTTGCACGGCATCGCCATTAAATAACGGGTGAAGATGCGGCGATAAACCAAGCTGCATCAGGCTGACCAGCGCCGCCAGCAGCAGTGCCAGCACCAGGAAAGGCAGCATGGAGGCCTGTAACCGCGTCGACTGGTGCGCCACCGGCGGCAGCGGGGGATCGGCGGCTTCGCGCAGCACCAGCAGAAGCGCGATAAACGGCGCCAGCGCCATCAGCCAGAGCGGTGCGACCGGGCTGACGCTGAGCATCAGCGCGGCCAGGGGCGGTCCCAGCAGACGCCCGCAGCTAAGGCCAGAGCTTATCGTCGCCAGCGCCGCCATCCTTTTATCCAGCCCCGCGCGTTGAATGGCCCACGTCTGGGCCGCAGGCACCAGCCCTGATACCGTCAGGCCGTACAGCATGCGCGACAGCACCAGGCCTGCCATTCCCCAGAGAGCATTCAGCGCGCCGTTCGCCATCGCCCAGACCACCAGCGCCATCACGACAAAGCTCGCCAGATAGCCTCCCAGCGAGGCCAGCATAACGATCTTACAGCCGTGCCGCTCGCTCTGGCGTCCCCACCAGGGCGATGCGGGTAAAAAGAGCATCGAGCCGAACATCAGCAGCCCGGCCCAGACGGAGAGCGACAGTCCGGTCAGGGAGACCAGCTGCGGCAGCATAACCAGCAAACCGTTTTGCCCAATACCTAATAAACCGGCGCCCAGTGCCAGGGGCCAGTTAGCTTTAGGGGTCACAACGTCAGTGAGATTCTCAGTACGGGTGCGCATAAAATTGTGAAGATAATGTCAATAAATGTGTGGAAATTATGAAGTTTATGAAAACAAATATTGCAAAAATAGTTGCCACTGTAAACAGAATGAATATCATAACGAGAATTATTATCAGTCATGGAATGAGGTACAACTATGCGTACTCTGCCCCGCTCCGCCGGTACAGATGTTGCGGCCCAGTGTTTTTTGAACGCGCTGCTGCGCGAAACGAAGGACTGGCATTATCTTCCCGCAACCCGTGCGGATGAGTTATCACAGATTCATATCCCGCTTTCCCCAACCCAGGCCATTCGGGTTCCGGTACGCTATTTCTCCCCCACGCAGCATCACCAGTATCGTTTTCCGGCAACGCTGATTCAGGCCGACAGCGACGGCGGTGACACGGTCACATTTCATCAACTGATTGATTTCATTCTTCAAAAAGAGACGATAAAAGGCGAGCTGGATGCCGATACGCTGGCTCGCTTTAAGCAGCGCGTCCTGGAAAGCCATACGCACACCTGGCAGGCCATTGATTTACGCCACAACTGGGCAAACCTGCGCGATAAGCCGCTGACGTTTGCCGAAGCGGAACAGGCGCTGCTGGTCGGCCATGCTTTTCATCCTGCCCCAAAGTCGCACGAGCCGTTTAACGAGGTCGAGGCGCGTCGCTATCTGCCGGATTTCGCCTCCCGCTTCCCGCTGCGCTGGTTTGCGGTTGAGCATGAGCTGATTACCGGCGACAGCCTGAATGTCTCCCTGCGGGAACGTCTGCTGCGCTTTGCAGCGCAGAGCGCGCCGGCCCTTCTCGGTCACTTCACCGACACCTGCTGGCTGCTGCCGATGCACCCGTGGCAGGCCGACTATCTGCTGGAGCAGGACTGGTGCCAGCGTCTGGTAGAAAAAGGCGCCCTGCGCGATCTGGGCGAAGCCGGTGCGCAATGGCTGCCCACCAGCTCTTCCCGCTCGCTGTACAGTGAAACCAACAGCGACATGATTAAGTTTTCCCTGAGCGTGCGGCTGACCAACTCCGTGCGCACGCTGTCGGTGAAAGAGGTTAAGCGCGGCATGCGCCTGGCACGCCTGGCGAAAACGGCACGCTGGCAGGAACTTCAGGCGCGCTACCCGACCATGCGCGTGATGCAGGAGGACGGCTGGGCGGGGCTGTGCGATGAGCACGGCGTCGTTCAGGAAGAGAGCCTGATGGCCCTGCGCGTCAACCTGCTGTTCGATACCCCTGAAACGCAAACCAACGTGCTGGTGAGCCTGACCCAGGCCGCGCCGGACGGCGGCGACAGCCTGCTCGCCGCGGCGGTGCGTCGTCTGAGCCAGCGTCTGGATCTCCCGCTCGCCCAGGCCGCGCGCTGCTGGCTGGACGCTTACTGCGACCGGGTATTGCTTCCGCTGTTCAGCGCCGAGGCGGACTACGGTCTGGTCCTGCTGGCGCACCAGCAAAATATCCTCGTTGAGATGCAGCAGGATTTCCCCGTTGGGCTGATCTACCGCGACTGCCAGGGCAGCGCCTGGACCGAAGGGGCCGACGCGTGGCTGAAAGAGGCAGGTGAAACCGAGGTGGAAAACCGCTTCGGTGAGAGCCAGCTGCTGCGCTACTTCCCTTATTACCTGCTGCTGAACTCTACCCTTGCCGTCACCGCCGCGCTCGCCGCCGCCGGCTTCGACAGCGAAGAGAACCTGATGTCCCGCGTGCGTGACGCGCTGGCCGAACTGCGCACCACGGCGAAGCAGACCCGCTGCCTCGATTACGTGCTCGACAGCCCGACCTGGAACTGCAAAGGCAACTTCTTCTGCTATCTGCACGATCGCAACGAAAACACCATCGTCGATCCGGCGGTGATCTATTTCGACTTTAGCAACCCGTTTTATAAGGAGAAGGCGTGATGGCAAACGCGAATATCGTCCATTCCGGCTACGGCTTTCGCTGCACGGTCACGGAACAAAACCTGCCGCTGACGCTGGGTCTCGACGGCAGCGCGGTGCTGGAGCGGCTGACCGGGCTCCCGGACGGCTGGCTGGTGGACGCCCTCGACCAGCTGTTTGTTGCCGCGCCCGCCCTGACCGGCATTACCCTGCCGTGGGCAGCCTGGCAGGATGAACCTCAGGCGCAGGTGCTGTTTAGCCTCGTTCACGGGGATTATCTGGCGCGTGAAATTTTCTGGCAGCTGCCGCTGTGGCTGAAAGGCGAACGTCCGCAGGCGAGCGGCGGAATGCAGTTTGACGAAAGCCGTCAGCTGTACTTCCCGCTGCGCCCTCACCGCCCGCAGAGCGAGGTGTACCGCCGTTACGATCCGCAGATTAAGCGCACCCTGAGCTTCCGCGTGGCGGACGTGGCGCTGGACGGCGAGCGTTTTACCCGCTGGATGAACAACCCGCGCGTGAACGCTTTCTGGGAGATGGCGGGACCGCAGGCCGAGCAGGAAAACTACCTGCGCCGCCAGCTTGATTCGACGTACTGCTACCCGGTTATCGGCTGCTTCGATGACCAGCCGTTCGGCTATTTTGAACTCTACTGGGCGGCAGAAGATCGCATTGGCCGCCACTACCGCTGGCAGCCCTTTGACCGCGGGCTGCACATGCTGGTGGGTGAAGAAAACTGGCGCGGCGCGCAATACATCCGCAGCTGGCTGCGCGGCCTGAGCCACTATCTGTATCTCGATGAACCGCGCACCACGCGCATTGTCGCCGAGCCGCGCTTCGACAACCAGCGTCTGTTCCGCCATCTGGCGTCCGCCGGTTTCGACACGGTGAAAGAGTTCGACTTCCCGCACAAACGCTCCCGTCTGATCATGAGCGAGCGTCACCGCTTCTTCCACGAGGTGGAACTGTGAACGCACTCTGGCAGAAAGTGAACCGCGAGATGGTGGCGAAGATCCTCGCCGAACTGGAATATGAACGCACCCTGCGCGCCGAGCCGGTTTCGGCGGACAACTGGCGCATCAGTATGGGCAACGCGTGCTGGCAGTTTCGCGCCACGCGTGGGATATGGGGCTGGCTGCATATTGACCCTGATACCCTGACCACCACCAGCGGCGCGGCGGTCGAAGCGGAAAACGCGCTGCTGCAACTGGCCACCGTGCTGGAGATGAGCGACGCGCAAACGGCGGAGCACATGGAAGATCTCTACGCCACGCTGCGGGGTGACATGCAGCTGTTGCAGGCGCGTGAAACGCTGGATGCCGATGCGCTGATCCACCTCGACCCGGACGAACTACAGTGCCTGATGCGCGGTCACCCGAAGTTTATTTTCAACAAGGGACGCCGCGGCTGGGGGCTGGATGCCCTGCGCCTGTACGCGCCGGAATATCGCGGGCGTTTCCGCCTGCACTGGGTCGCCGTGCAGCGCGAGCGTCTGGTCTGGAGCAGCGACGCCGATTGCGATATTAACGCCCTGCTCTCCAGCGCCATGGACGATGCCGAGCACGAGCGGTTCGACGCCCGCTGGCAGGAGCTGGATCTGGACGACAGCTGGCTGCCGGTGCCGCTGCACCCGTGGCAGTGGCAGCAAAAAATTGCCATTCATTTCCTGGCGCAGCTCGCGCGCGGTGAGATGGTAGAGCTGGGTGAGTTCGGCGATGAGTATCTGGCGCAGCAGTCCCTGCGCACGCTGACCAACGCCAGCCGTCGCGCGCCGTATGACATCAAGCTGCCGCTGACTATCTACAACACCTCCTGCTATCGCGGTATTCCGGGCAAGTATATCGCCGCCGGTCCGCTGGCCTCGCGCTGGCTACAGCAGCAGTTCGCCAGCGATGCCACGCTGATTCACTCCGGGGCGCAGGTGCTTGGCGAACCCGCAGCCGGATATCTGTCGCATCCGGGTTATGCCGCATTGCCTGAGGCGCCGTACCGCTATCAGGAGATGCTGGGGGTGATCTGGCGCGAGAACCCATCCTGCTATTTACAGGATGGCGAACAGGCGGTGCTGATGGCGGCGCTGATGGAAACCGATAACCAGGGGCGCCCGCTGATTGACGCGTGGATCAAACGCTCGGGGTTAACCGCTGACGCATGGCTGGAAAAGCTGTTTGAGGCGACGGTGATCCCCTTCTATCACCTGCTCTGTCGCTACGGGGTGGCGCTCATCGCCCACGGCCAGAACGTCACGCTGGTGATGAAAGATTACGTTCCGCAGCGCATTTTGCTGAAGGATTTCCAGGGCGACATGCGCCTGGTGGATGAAGATTTCCCGCAGGCGCAGAGCCTGCCGGAGCAGGTAAAAGCGGTGACGGCGCGCCTCAGCGCGGATTACATCATCCACGACCTGCAAACCGGCAACTTTGTCACGGTGCTGCGCTTTATATCCCGCCTCACCCTGCAATGCGGCGTGAGCGAAACCCGCTTCTATCAGATCCTGGCGCTGGTGTTACGTCGCTATATGGCCGCCCATCCGGATCTTGCGGCGCGCTTCGCCAAATTCGACCTGTTTAAGCCGCAGATTATTCGCGTGATCCTCAACCCGGTCAAACTGACCTTCTCAGAACACGACGGCGGCAGCCGCATGCTGCCGAACTACGTCTGCGATCTTGATAACCCTCTTTTTCTGGTCTCGCAGGAGTCAGCGCAATGAAAACCTATGATTTCATCGGCATTGGTATCGGTCCGTTCAACCTCAGTATTGCCGCGCTGGCAGAGGGGCTGGACGGTTTTAGCTCGCTGTTTCTTGAACGCAAGCCGCACTTCTCCTGGCACCCGGGGATGATGGTGCCGGACTGCCATATGCAGACCAGCTTCCTGAAGGATCTGGTCAGCGCCGTGGAGCCAACCAACCGCCATAGCTTCCTGAACTATCTGGTACAGCGCAAAAAGTTCTACCGTTTCCTCACCACCGAGCAGCGCACCGTGTCGCGCGAGGAGTTTGCCGACTACCTGTGCTGGGCGGCGGATAACCTCACTAACCTGGCCTTCAGCCAGCAGGTACAGCAGGTCAGCTTTGATGAGCAAAACGGCCTGTTTGAGGTCGTGACCCAGCGGGATCGCTTCCTGGCGCGCCACGTCTGCGTGGGGATTGGGAAGCAGATCAATCTCCCAGACTGCGTCACCGCGCAGGACGACACCTGCTTCCACGCCAGCGAAATGATGCTGCGCACGCCGGATTTAGCGGGCAAGCGCGTCACCGTCGTCGGCGGCGGCCAGAGCGGTGCGGATCTGTTTTTAAATATCTTCCGTGGGGAGTGGGGGCAGCCGCTGAGCCTCAACTGGGTGTCGCGCCGCAACAACTACAACGCGCTGGATGAAGCCGCGTTTGCCAATGAGTATTTCACGCCGGAGTACGTGGACAGCTTCTCGACCCTTGGTGACGACGCCCGACGTCAGATGTTGCAGGAGCAGAAGATGACCTCCGACGGGATCACCACCGAGTCGCTGCTGGCCATCTATCGCGCCATGTATCACCGCTTCGAAGTGCTGCGCGAAAAACCCTGGGCGCATCTGATGCCGTCCCGCTCGGTGACGGCGCTGACGCGCCAGGAAACCGGACATCGCCTCAGCATCCAGCATCACCTGGACGGCGGGCGCGAACAGCTGGAGAGCGACGTGGTGATTTTCGCCACCGGCTACCGCGCCGTGCAGCCCGCGTTTCTCGCCCCGCTCTCTTCCCGACTGCGTCTGGATGAGGATGAAGCCTTCTGCATCAACAACGATTTCACCCTTGAATGGGACGGCCCGCAGAGCAACCGCCTGTTTGCCGTCAATGCCGGGATGCACCGTCTCGGTATTGCCGAACCCCAGCTCAGCCTGATGGCCTGGCGCGCGGCGCGAATTTTGAATCGCGCTCACGATGACGAGCCGTTTGAGCTGGCAACCACCCCCGGCGTGATCCACTGGCGGAGCACCACCAGCCCGGAGAGCAGCCAGGTTTTTAAATCATTAATGAAGACCACCGAGTACTGACACACACATTCAGGATCAACATAACAATGAAACGTTCTCATCTTTGGGTTTTAAATCCGTGCTTGCTTGCCATGCTTTCTACCTCTGCGTGGGCGGAAGAACAAAAGGAAGAAGATATTGTGGTCTCCGCCAGCCGGGCACATCGCAGCGTGGCAGAGATGGCGCAAACCACCTGGGTTATTGAGCGGGCGGAAATTGAGCAGCAGGTTCAGGGCGGGAAAGAGATTAAAGACGTGCTGGCCCAGCTGATCCCCGGCATGGACGTCAGCAGCCAGGGACGTACCAACTACGGCATGAACCTGCGCGGTCGCTCCATGATGGTGATGGTGGACGGCGTACGTCTGAACTCTTCCCGCAGCGACAGCCGCCAGCTCGACTCTATCGATCCGTTCAACATTGACCGCATCGAAGTGATCTCCGGCGCCACCTCGCTGTACGGCGGCGGCAGTACCGGCGGTCTGGTGAACATCGTCACCAAAAAAGGCCAGCCGGAGACCGAAGTGGAGTTCCAGACCGGGGCAAAAAGCGGTTTTAACAGCCATAACGACCATGATGAGAACGTCTCCGCAGCCGTGAGCGGCGGCAATGACAACGCCTCTGGCCGTCTGTCGGTCTCCTATCAGCGCTACGGCGGCTGGTATGACGGCAACGGCGACGAGGTGATTATCGATAACACCCAGACCGGCTTGCAGTATTCCGACCGTATCGACGTGATGGGGACAGGCACCATCAACATCGACGATCATCAGCAGCTCCAGTTAACCACGCAGTACTACAAGAGCGAATCCGACGGCAAGCACGGCCTGTTCCTTGGGGAGAATTTCGCTGCGGTCACGGGCGATGCCAAAGCCTATAATAAAGATAACCTGAACTCTGACCGTATCCCGGGCACAGAGCGTCACCTGATCAACCTGCAATACTCGAACACCGATTTCTGGGGTCAGGATCTGGTTGCGCAGATTTACTACCGTGACGAGAGCCTGACCTACTACCCGTTCCCGACGCTGAGCAAAGGCGCGGTGACCAGCATTGGCGCGTCCCAGCAGAAAACCGATTTTTACGGCGGCAAGCTGACGCTGAACAGCAAGCCGATGGACGACCTGACCCTCACCTGGGGTGTGGACGCCGACCACGAAACGTTCGATGCCAACCAGCAGTTCTTTGACTTGAGCAAAGCGGCGGCGAGCGGCGGCATGGAGCTGGACAATGCCTACAACGTGGGCCGTTATCCGGGTTACAGCATTACCAACCTCGCGCCGTTCCTGCAAGCCAGCTATGACATTGACGCCATCACCCTGAGCGGCGGCGTGCGTTACCAGTACACCGAAAACAAGGTGGACGATTTTGTCGGCTACGCCCAGCAGCAGGCAATCGCCACGGGCAAAGCGACCTCCGCTGACGCGGTGCCGGGCGGGAAAACCGACTACAACAACTTCCTGTTTAACGCCGGGATCCTTGGACGTCTTACCGAACAGCAGCAGCTGTGGTTTAACTTCTCCCAAGGCTTCGAGATCCCGGACCTGGCGAAGTACTACGGCTCCGGCACCTATCAGCTGGTCGATGGTCACTATCGCCTGCAAAACAGCGTCAACGTGAACGACTCAACGCTGGACGGTATTAAGGTCAATGCTTACGAGCTGGGCTGGCGCTTCACCGGCGATAACCTGCGTACCCAGGTGGCGGCCTACTACTCGCTCTCGGATAAAACCATCACCATCAACAAGAGCGACATGACCATCAATCTGGAGGACGATAAACGTCGTATCTATGGGGTTGAAGGCCAGGTGGACTATTTCTTCACCGACAGCGACTGGAGCACCGGGGCGAACTTTAACGCCATCAAGTCCGAAACGCGTGAAAACGGGAAATGGGAGAAGCTGACGGTCGACAGCGCCAGCCCGTCTAAAGCCAGCGCATGGGTTAACTGGGCGCCGGGCGACTGGGCCCTGCGCGTGCAGAGCACACAAACCTTCGACGTGTCTGACGCCGACGGTAAGAAGATTGATGGCTATAACACCGTTGATTTCCTGGGCAGCTACGCCCTGCCGGTGGGCAAAGTCAGCTTCAGCGTGGAAAACCTGCTGGACAAAGACTACACCACCGCCTGGGGCCAGCGCGCACCGGGGCTGTATAGCCCAACCTATGGCTCACCGGGTCTTTATACTTATAAAGGCCGTGGACGTACGTTTGGCCTGAACTACTCCGTTCTGTTCTGATCCTGCGCGCCGCCTGCGGGCGGCGCGATTTGCTGTGCAATTTGAAAGCAAATTTGCTATTAAATCATCGGTTTGCTGAAATTCTCGGCAAACGAACAAAAACGGTGTTTTCCCCTTTGACAAGGCGCACGCAGGTCGATAATATGCGCCTCGTTCACACGATTCCTCTGTAGTTCAGTCGGTAGAACGGCGGACTGTTAATCCGTATGTCACTGGTTCGAGTCCAGTCAGAGGAGCCAAATTTGAAAAGCCTGCTTTTAAAGCAGGCTTTTTGCTTTTGTGGGTTACAACACAAACTCGTAGTGAGAACCATCGGGTAGTTCTACATCCAGCCGTAGCTTCCCTCCGGCGGCCTCAACGTAGCGTTTCAAAGAAGAAAGCTTAATATCGCGTCCTGCCTTTTCCATGACGGCGACAGTAGGTTGTTTAATACCCAACGCCCTGGCCATATCTACCTGCGTTTTTTGCACTTTTTCACGTAACTCGGCCAGATGGATATTGAGCAAAATATCCGTTGCCATTGCCTGTGCGCTGGCAACAACCTCAGGTTTTTCATCTGCAATAAGCTGCTCCAGGGTTCTGCCCATCGCGTTAATTCCTCTCTTTTAATGTGTTCAGCCAGCGAGTGTATTCCCGATCCGCAACGAGGAGCATCTCATCGTAAAATCGCCTTTCATTACCGACCTTATTGCCCGCACACAGTACAATACCCGTACGGTTCGGATCGAAAGCGAAAAATGCCCTCAGCGGATCACCCTTACTCTGGATACGCAACTCTTTCATGTTGCTGTGGCGGGAGCCTTTCAGCGTATCGGCATACGGTCTGGACAGACCCGGTCCCCTCTCCCGCAAAACAAGTAGCGCGGCCAGTACGCTGGCTCTCTCGCTATCGTTTAATGAGGTGAACCAGTCGTCAAACCTGTCCGTAGTTTTAATCGCCCACACGGGACCTCCTTGTACAACATAGATCAAAAACTATATAGATGCAAAACTATAGTGCCGATTATGCAGACAGATTGGCTGGTATGCAGGTTAAGGATGCAAAATATGGAAGCCGTCTTCAGAAATAAAGGAGAAACAGGGTGAAGGGGGAATACAAGCCCGGAAAGCGCAGCGCACCCGGGCAAACGCGTAGTTAAATCTGATAATCGATCGCCACCTCTTCCGGCTCCATCACCTGGCGTTTGATCTCATCCACGGAAAGCCCCGCGTTGCATAGCTCAATAAAACGCCACACGTAGTTACGCTGAAGCTGCCCGCGCTTTAGCCCCAGCCAGACGGTATTCGCATCGAACAGGTGACGCGTATCCAGACGCACCAGATTTCCGGCTTCATATTCGCCGCCAGACTGCTCGGCCACCAGGCCAATCCCCAGTCCTAACTCGACGTAGGTTTTGATCACGTCGGAATCCTGCGCGCCCAGCACCACGTCCGGGGTGAGCCCTTTACGCTTGAACGCTTCATCTATGCGCGAACGCCCGGTAATGCCCTGCCGGTAGGTGATAAGCGGCCATTTGACGATCTCTTCCAGCGTCAACGGTGAAACCTGGTTCAGCGGGTGTTCGGCGGGTAATAGCAGGCTGTGGTGCCAGCGGAACCACGGGAACGCCACCAGCAGCGGGTCATTGCTCAGCCGTTCACTGGCGATACCGATATCGGCCCCACCGTTATGCAGCAGCACTTCAATTTCCTGCGGCGTGCCCTGGATCAGTTCGAGACGTACGTCCGGGAAGATCTCACGAAATGCTTTGATAACCGTCGGAAGACTGTAGCGCGCCTGTGTATGGGTGGTGGCGATAGTCAGCACACCCGAAGCGTCGTTGGTAAAGAGATCCGCCAGCCGACGAACGTTGCTGGCCTCGTTGAGAATGCGCTCAGCGATGGTCAGCAATGCCTTGCCTGGCTCGGTCATACCCAGCAGGCGCTTGCCGCGACGGATAAAAATCTCAATGCCTAACTCCTCCTCCAGCTCGCGGATATGTCGGCTGACACCCGACTGAGAGGTGTAAAGCATATTGGCGACTTCGGTCAGGTTGTAATCCCGCCTGGCCGCCTCACGAATAATTTTAAGTTGCTGGAAATTCACAATTCACTCCGGCGCATCTGACATAAGGCTATTGTTAGAGTCAGGCGGGCTGGAGAACAAATAATAAAAACCAGCATCTTATGCTTATTTGGAATATCAGCTGACGAGTTGCAGCTCGCGATTTTCCAGCGACGGCTTACTGACCAGAGACATCAGGATCTCTTTCACCGCCTGCGCCTGCGGCGACAGGGAGCCGCGCGCGGACATATTCAACGACAGCGGTAAGCTCATGGATGGCGTGGTGATGCGGGCCATCCAGCCGTTCGCCGCGCTGCACAGTGAACGTGCGGCAGACTCGGGCAGAACCGTTACACCCATGCCGCTGGCAATGGCGGCAGTCAGCGTGGAGATGGAATCAATCTCGCCGATGATCTTCGCCGTCAGACGGCGCAGCGAGAACGCTTCGTCAACGCGCACGCGCACGGCACTGTAGTCGCGCGGCAGGAACAGATTCATCTCTGCCACAGCGGTTAAATCAATGCTCTGGCCGGGGCAATCACGGGTACCGACCAGGTAAAGATCTTCCTTCAGCAGCGGCTGGCTGGTGATCCCGGCAACCGGGGAGCGATCGTACAGCACCGCCATATCCAGCTGACCGTTGAGCAGTTTGTCATTGAGCACGGAACCACTGTTCTCATGCAGATAAACCAGCACTTCCGGTAGCTCCGCGCGCACTGCCTGTAGCAGCGGCATGGTGACAGACGATGCGGCCGTTCCCGGCGCCAGGCCAATGGAGACATGGCCGCTCAGGGTCTGACCCACATTGTGCACGGCCAGCTGCGCCTGTTCACACTGACGCAGGATCGTGCGGGCATGGGTATATAAAATTTTTCCCGCTTCGGTAGGCGTTACGCCGCGCTTGGTGCGGATCAACAGTTGCTGGTCCATTTCGCCTTCCAGAGTCGCGACCTGCTGGCTCAGCGCAGGCTGCGCGATATGCAGCACTTCAGCCGCCTGGGTCAGGCTGCCGATATCGACGATTTTTACGAAGTATTTCAGTCGTCTTAAGTTCATGTTGCCCCCTGTTCGAAAATAGCGTGCCGGTAACGGCTGTGTTGTTAAACAGGTTTTGCAATATGGATGCCAGTTTTTTGCAGCGGGTGTATGTCGCTGCTAAGCGGCTGAAAATAAGGAAAGCCAATCACTGGTGCCTGTTTTGAGACGGGGACAACGGTTTCCGATCTGCCCCATTCGGGGTATATCTGCACAATAATGGTGCATTCCGTTGGCAAAAACGTCACTTTGCTGGTTTTGTCAGCAAACAGTTCAAAGTCGGCGATCCATCCTTTGACAAGGCGTACGCAGGTCGATAATATGCGCCCCGTTCACACGATTCCTCTGTAGTTCAGTCGGTAGAACGGCGGACTGTTAATCCGTATGTCACTGGTTCGAGTCCAGTCAGAGGAGCCAAATTTGAAAAGCCTGCTTTTAAAGCAGGCTTTTTGCTTTTCTGCGTTCGGTCAGTTTGTCGGGTGGCGCTGCGCTTACCCGACCTACATTCTGCGTTCGGTAAAATTGTCGGGTGGCGGCTTCGCCTTACCCGACCTACGGTCCTGTAGGCCCGGTAAGCGCAGCGCCACCGGGCATAGCAAGCTTCACCGGCATCCCCGACCGCCGTTCCAGCTCAGCCCCCGCCCCTTCACTTATTAGCTGCGTCCTTTGTGCGGCTGAAATGGGCAGCGGCACCTTATTTGTCGATTCAAATTCCGCGCGATTGCGTGACAGCGGCTCGTGAACCTCTACCCAACGGCTACCGTCCGGCTCGGTGGTCACCTTTAAGGGCTGATCGATAAGCTGTACCCTCGTCCCCACCGAAACGTTATCGAACAGGTATTTGATATCGTTATTACGCAGGCGAATGCAGCCCTGGCTGACGCGCAGACCAATGCCGAAATTTGAGTTGGTACCGTGGATCGCGTACAGCCTGCCGATATAGAGGGCATACAGCCCCATCGGGTTATCCGGCCCGGCGGGAACGAACGCGGGCAACGTTTTCCCCTCTTTCGCGTAAGCGCGTCGCGTATTTGGCGTGGGTGACCAGGTTGGGCCTTCCTGTTTGCGCTCAACGGCGGTTACCCAGTTACGCGGCGTTTCGCGCCCGGCCTGACCGATGCCAATAGGCAGCACCTCAACCGTGTTGCTGCCGGGTGGATAATAGTAAAGTCGCATTTCCGCGACGTTCACCACAATTCCCTCGCGCACGGTTGGCGGCAGAATAAGCTGCTGGGGTACCACCAGCTGTGTTCCGGCTCGCGGTAAAAACGGATCCACCCCCGGGTTGGCTTCCAGCATATTGATCAACCCCTGTCCGTGCTGCGCTGCAAACGCTTCGAGCGGCAGGGTATTGCCCTCAGGCACGGTGATGGTGATCGGCGCCCCCACCAGACGGCTGCCCTCGGGAGGGAGGGGATAGGTTACAGCAGATGCAGCGGGAACCAGAATACCAAGCGTAAAAACGAACGAGGCAAATCGAATCATAGTGTTCTGTACTCAGTCAAAGAGAAAGCCTGCCAGTGGGCAGGCTTAGCCTACTCATTCAGTCATCTTTTCGTCGTGCGCCATCTCCGGGTAAGGACTTTTTCTGCTTCAACAATCATGAACATCGCAAACCCAATCAGGAAGGTAATGATCCAGTAGCGGAACGGTAGCGCTTCGGTACCGAACAGCATTTGCATGAACGGCGCATAGATGATCAGAAGCTGAAGGGCCAGAAGTACGCCGCTCACGATCCATATCCCCTTGTTAGCCAGCAGACCTTTACTCAGGGAGAAGCCGTCGGTGACGCGGCAGTTGAGCATGTAAAACCACTGGGCGGTGACCAGCGTTTGCAGCAACACGGTGCGGATGAACTCCGGTGAGTAGCCGCGTGGTTGCAGCCAGGCCTCCAGCACAAAGGCGCTGATGGCAATCATCAGGCCGACAAACACTACTCGCCAGATGGCATAACCGTCCATCACATGCAGGTTAGACTTACGCGGCGGCCGGTTCATGATGTCCTTCTCACCCGCTTCAAACGCCAGGCCAAACGACAGCGTTGCCGAGGTTGCCATGTTCATCCACAGGATCAGTACCGGCGTTAGTGGGATCAGGTTCCCCGCCAGCAGGGCAATAATGATCAGCAAGGCCTGGGCGATGTTGCTCGGGATAACGAACAAAATGGTCTTTTTCAGGTTGTCGTAGACCCGACGCCCTTCATGGACCGCCCGGGCAATGGTGGCAAAGTTATCATCCGTTAACACCATATCGGCGGCTTCTTTGGTGACTTCAGTACCTTTGATCCCCATCGCGATGCCGACATCCGCCCGCTTCAGCGCCGGCGCATCGTTCACCCCGTCCCCGGTCATTCCGACCACTTCCTGCTTACTTTGCAGCGCCTGCACCAGGCGGAATTTATCTTCCGGGCTGGTGCGGGCAAAGATATCGTATTTTTGCGCCGCCTCGCTCAGCTGGTGATCGTCCATCGCCTCCAGCTCGCGCCCGGTGATGGCGCTCGCCGCGTTGCCAATACCCAGCATCTGTCCAATGCTCATCGCCGTTTGTGGATGATCCCCGGTAATCATTTTCACGCGAATGCCCGCCTGCAAGCAGTCGGCAATGGCCGAAATGGCTTCCGGGCGCGGGGGATCCATCATGCCCGCAATGCCGAGCAGTATGACCCCTTCTTGCAGATCCGCATGCGTCAGCTCGCGCTGCCCGCTGGCAGCCGGTTTCCAGGCCGCAGCCACCATGCGCAATCCCTCGCGCGCATACTCTTCAATCTTCTCTTCCCAGTAGTGCAGGTTGAACGGCTCCAGCCCGTTTTGGGTCTGCTGGTGCTGGCAAAGACGGAAAAGGACGTCCGGCGCACCGGTGATTAACATCACCTCTTCGTCGCCCAGGCGATAGAGGGTGGACATGTATTTATATTGCGAATCAAATGGGATTTTACTGCGCAACTCGGCGTCAATTGCCGGAAGCGGGATTTTGGCCGCCAGCACCTTCAGCGCGCCTTCGGTTGGACCGCCGGTGATTTTCCACAGCCCCTGCTCATCTTTGATCAGCTGGCTGTCATTACAGAGATCGACTGTGCGCAGATAGCGCTCCAGCACAGATCCCTGGGTCACGGTGACCGGTGTCGGATCGTCAACGGGGTGAATCGCGCCCACCGGCTCGTAGCTGTCTCCGTCCACGCGGTAGGTGGTGTCCGCGGTAATCACCGCTTTTACCGTCATCTCATTCATGGTCAGGGTGCCGGTTTTATCCGAGCAGATAACCGTCATCGCCCCCAGCGTTTCCACGGTAGGCAGCTTGCGAATAATCGCCTTGCGACGCGCCATCGCCTGCACGCCCAGCGAGAGGATGATCGAGATAATGGCCGGTAATCCTTCCGGCACCGCCGCTACCGCAAGGCTAATCAACGACAGCACCAGCTCTGATACGGGCATATCACGGAAGATAAGACTGAAAACGAACAGCGCCAGCATCATTACCAGAATGGTGATAAAAATGGTCTTGCCGAGCTTGTCCATTTGCACCATCAACGGGGTACGGTGTTTTTCAATGTCTGACATCATCTGGTTGATATGGCCGAGTTCGGTCTCCCCACCGGTCGCCACCACCAGCCCTTTTCCCGCGCCGGAGCTGACGGTGGTGCCAGAATAAAGCAGGTTGTAACGGTCGCCTAACGGCAACTCCCCGTGGAGCGCATCGCTGCTTTTCTCCACTACCGTGGATTCGCCGGTGAGAATAGCTTCTTCCACCCGCAGATTGTGCGCCTCTGTCACGCGAAGATCGGCAGGAATGCGATCCCCGGCGCGTATCACGACGATATCTCCGGGCACCAGCGCTGTCGTCGGGATAGTTTCATGGTTGCCCTGCCGGATGACCACAGCCTCGCTGGAGAGCATATTGCGAATACTTTGCAGCGACTTCTCCGCATTGCTCTCCTGAATATGGCCAATCAGGGCGTTAATAATGGCTACCCCAAGAATGACAAACATATCCACCCAGTGTCCCATTATCAGCTTCAGCAGCGCCGCCGCCAGAAGGACGTAAATAAGGACATCGTTGAAATGGGCCAGAAAGCGCAGCCAGCCAGGTTTACCCGGTTTTTTCGGTAAGGCATTTTCACCGTATTTTTCCAGCCTGGCGGTGGCTTCTGTACTGCTAAGTCCGTCGAGGCTGGATTGGATATTTGTCAGGGTTTCATCAACGGTCTGTTGATAATACGGACGGTGAGGCTTTTCTGTTATCATCGTTCCTTCCTCAGGTTCTTTTCAGAAATCACCTTGCTTTCATGACATTAACGAATAACGAAAACAGGAACATGCGCGTAACGAACGATACTCGCCGCCTCTGATCCTAATAAATGAGTTTGAATATTTGGATTACGTGATCCCACAATAATCGCACCGACGTTAAGCTCATCCGCCAGTTTGATTACCTCATCACGTATATTCCCGCTGCGAACATGTAGATGGACATTTGCTTCGGCCAGGTTGATTTTTTTTACCAGCGCAGCCAGTTTTTCTTTAGCATTATTAATCATATATTCATCCATCTTTCTCGCGTCTGCAATAAAACCGCGGGTCAGTTCCGCCGAGAACTTTGGCATAACGTACAGCAGATGGACATTACCCGATGCGCTTTGCGCCAGGAATTGGGCATGCTGTAGCGCTTTATCAGACAATGCTGTTTCGTATACATCCACCGGCACCAGAATCGTTTTATACATATCAAGCATCCTTTTTATAACCAACACAACAGTGAGTGAATCAGGAGAGATCGCATCAAACCCATGGGTACAGGCGTGAATGCCTTGGAAAAAAGGAATGGATGCTATTAAACGTAGCACAGGAATATCAGGATGTTATTCAAAGGGGATACACCATCGTAACGCTTGTTTCGCTTGAGTATGTCACGCCACTAATAATGGTTATTTAACATTTATTTATTCACCGACTATGCTCATAGTCAGGCATGCAACACGTTTATTCTCTTTATCCCGCGCCACCTTCAACCTCATGGAGGAATGCATGTACGGTTTAAGCCTGATTCGCCTTGGTTTGTTTATTGCGCTCGCCATTATCGCCAGCACAGCAATCGGTCTATTTACCTATGTGGTCGTCTCGGCCCTGGCAGAATAGCGCCACCCCAGCATTGATGACGAAATAAATAAAACAATTATTATCAGGGGAATACTGTGAAGCGCTACCTCTCTCTTCTGCCTGCTGTTTTATTGCTGCTGACGGCGTGCGATCCGAAACCCGACCGCGCCGCGCCCCTGCCGAAAATGGTAAAAGTCGCAGAGGTGGTCAAGGCCGGCAACGCGCAGCAGCGCGTGTTTCCCGCCCGTATTGAATCCGGCGACGCCACGGATCTCGCGTTCAAACGAGCCGGGCAGATTGAGACCCTGGACATTCGCCAGGGTGCCATTGTCAAACAGGGGCAACGACTCGCCAGCCTCAACGCCCGTGAAGCCCGGCAGCGCCTGAACGACAGGCAAACGGCGGCGACCCTGGCTCAGCGGCAATTCGACCGCTTCCAGACCCTGGCGGGACGCCAGGCCGTGTCGAAAGCCGAGATGGATGTCCAGCGCGCCAACCGCGATTCAGCAAACGCCGCGCTACAGATTGCGCGCGAAGAATTAAGCCAGATGACGCTCGTCGCCCCCTTTAGCGGGACAGCGGCCAGCGTCCATGTGCGAAATCATCAGGTCGTCTCCGCCGGCCAGCCCGTCGTCACTTTGACCCGTACCGATCTGCTGGACGGGGTGTTCAGCCTTCCAGAGAACCTGTTTAACACCTTCGATATTCGCAATGCGCAGTACAAACCGGTAGTGAGGATCAATGCCCTGCCCGGTCGCGAGTTTACCGCTGTGTACAAAGAGCACTCAGGCAGTAGCGACAGCAACACATTGACCTGGCAGGTGATTTTAACCATGCCCCGCCCGGATGATTTTCCCGTCGTGGGCGGCGTCAGCGGAACGGTCACCATCAATTTAACCAACCTTCCGGCTGATGTGGGCAGTGAGGCGCTGGTAGTGCCGGTTGAAGCGGTCTTTAACCCGGATAACCGCCCGCGCAATGAGCCACATGTCTGGGTGGTGACGGGCGAAGGCGATACGTTGCACCTTGAAGATCGTAAGGTCAGCGTGGGGCAAGTCAGCGCTGAGGGGGTCGTCATCGTCGGTGGGCTTAAGGCCGGTGAACGCGTGGTGGCCGCAGGCGTTGGGGAGCTACATCCCAACCAGCCGGTACGTATCTGGACGCGTGAACGGGGACTGTAATGGATATCTCTCGTCAGTTTATCAGCAACCCGGTTCGCGTCTGGCTGACTATTTTGCTGCTGGGCGTAGGCGGCATTATTGCCCTGTTGAACATTGGCAGACTGGAAGATCCGGCGTTTACCATCAAAACGGCGGTGGTGATCACCCATTATCCGGGCGCGTCGGCGCAGCAGGTTGAGGAAGAGGTCACCCTGCCGCTGGAAAATGCGCTTCAGCAGTTACCTTATCTGGATAACGTCAGCTCCATCTCCTCCAGCGGCCTGTCGCAGATCACGGTCAATATAGCCTCGCGCTACCACTCAAATGCACTGCCGCAAATCTGGGATGAACTGCGTCGCCGGGTGGGAGATGCCGCCAGACAGTTTCCACCCGGCGTAGTGACCCCGTTTGTGAATGACGATTTTGGCGATGTGTTCGGCTTTTTCTTTGCCATTTCCGGAGATGAATTCAGCAATCCGGAACTGGTCCGGTATGCCGAGCAGCTGCGCCGGGAGTTGGTCCTCGTGCCAGGCGTGGGCAAAGTGGCCATCGGCGGAGCCCTCACTCAGCAGATTAACGTGGACATTTCTCTGAGCAAAATGGCCGCGCGCGGGATAACGCTGAACCAGCTTTCTGCCCAGCTCAGCAGGCTGAACGTGGTCTCCAGCGCGGGAGAGATCCCCTCCGGTACCGAGTCAATTCGTCTGCATCCTACCGGTGAATTCGAAAGTATTGACGAGCTGGCCGATCTCATCGTGACCCCGCCCGGCGTTGGGGCGGCTACCCGCTTACGGGATATTGCCACCCTGTCACGCGGGCTGGATGCGTCCCCTGCCAGCATCTACCATGCCAACGGCAGAAAAGCCGTCACCATGGGCGTCTCCTTTATCCCCGGCGTTAACGTGATCGACGTGGGACATGCCCTGGAGGCGAAGCTAGAGCAGATGTCAGCCGAGAAACCGGCAGGTATCCATATCGACCTGTTTTACGATCAGGCGGCGGAGGTCGGGCATTCCGTTAACGGATTTATCATTAACTTCCTGATGGCGCTGGCGATTGTCATCGGCGTGTTGTTGATCTTTATGGGCTTACGCAGCGGGATCATTATTGCCTTTTCCCTCGCCCTCAACGTGCTGGGCACGCTGCTGATCATGTATCTCTGGGGTATTGAACTACAGCGCATTTCACTGGGTGCGCTGATCATCGCCCTCAGCATGCTGGTCGACAATGCCATTGTTATTGTCGAGGGGGTACTGGTAGCCCGGCAGCAGGGCTCGTCCCTGATGAACGCCATTAGCGACATTATTCGCCGTTCTGCGCTGCCGCTGCTGGGTGCAACGGTCATCGCCATCCTGGCCTTTGCGCCCGTCGGGCTGTCACAGGATTCCACCGGCGAATACTGTAAGTCGCTGTTTCAGGTCCTGCTGATTTCGCTCATGCTGAGCTGGTTCTCAGCCCTCACCATTACGCCAGTGCTGATTAAGTGGTGGCTGTTTAAACGAGATGCTGCACCGCCAAAGGCCGACGAAACGGATCCCTATGACAAACGCATCTATCGGATCTATCAGGGTGTGCTCAACGCGCTGTTACGGCGTAAAGCGCCAACGCTGGTAGTGATGGCCGCACTGCTGGCCGCCGCCATCTGGGGCTTTGGCTCGGTGCGGCAGAACTTCTTCCCCTCCTCCAGTACGCCAATTTTCTTTGTCGACCTCTGGCTCCCTTACGGTACCGACATTAACTGGACCGAGAAGATGACCGGTGATATCGAGAAAACCATTAACGGCCAGCCAGGCGTGGAAACTACGGTCTCGACGATTGGTCAGGGAAGTATGCGATTTATTTTGACCTACAGCGGACAGCGGCAGTACAGCAACTATGCGCAAATTATGGTGAGAATGGACGACCAGCGTAACATCCCCGCCCTGACCCGCCACGTGGATGAGTACATCGCACGGAACTATCCGCAGGTTAACGCCAGCACGAAGCGGGTGATGTTTGGCCCCTCCGGCGACAGCGCCATTGAAATACGTATTAAAGGCCCCGATCCGGACAGGCTGCGTCTGATCGCCAGCCAGGTAGACAACATCCTTACGCGCGATCCGGCGACGGACAGCGTCAGGAACGACTGGCAAAATCGCAGCAAAGTGATCCGCCCGCAGTACGTCACTGCGCTGGGACGTGAGCTTGGCGTGGATAAGCAGGACGTCGATAACGCACTGGAGATGAATTTCTCCGGCAGTCGGGCAGGACTGTACAGAGAAGGCAGCGACCTGTTGCCCGTGGTGGTGCGCCCGCCGGAAAGCGAGCGGCTGGACGCCAATCACCTGAATAACGTTCTGGTCTGGAGCCAGACCCGGCAGCAGTATATTCCGCTGAGCAACGTCATCAGCGGCTTCGCGCTGGAGTGGGAAGATCCGCTGATCCTGCGCCGTGACCGCTCCCGCGTGCTGACCGTGCAGACCGACCCTGACCCGCTAAGCCAGCAAACCTCCGGCGATATTCTCGCCCGCGTGAAGCCGCAAATAGATGCCCTTCCCCTGCCCCACGGCTACACCATTGAGTGGGGCGGGGACGCGGAGAACTCCAGCGAAGCGCAGCAGGGGCTATTTACCACGCTGCCGCTCGGCTATCTGGTGATGTTTGTGATCACGGTGCTGATATTCAGTTCGGTGAAAAACGCCGTCGCCATCTGGCTGACCGTGCCGCTGGCGCTGATCGGCGTGACGCCGGGGTTTTTAATTACCGGCATCCCTTTTGGCTTTATGGCGTTGATTGGCCTGCTGAGCCTGAGCGGGATGCTGATCCGCAACGGCATTGTGCTGGTGGAAGAGATAGAACAGCAGAAAGTGCAGCAGGATCAGCACAGTGCGATCGTTTACGCCGCCACGTCGCGCCTGCGTCCCATCCTCCTCACCGCCTTTACGACCGTACTCGGCCTCGCCCCTCTGCTGCTGGATGTGTTCTTCCAGAGCATGGCCGTTGTGATTATGTTTGGGCTTGGGTTTGCTACAATCCTGACGCTGCTGGTACTCCCCGTAATTTACGCGTGTTTCCATCGTAAGGACAAAGCTGAACAACAATGAATGCGACAGGGCTGAATATCATCAAGACGCTGGGGTGTATGACGGCGGTTACCTTTTTCACCATCTACAACACCTGGGATCATTACGATTATGACTATCACTGGATCCTCGGTTTTTTAACCTTCATTTCGACCATCGCCACGCCGTTATTTTTTGTGGTTGCAGGGTATCTGGACGGGCAATCCCGACACGGCACGCGCTGGCAGCTGGATAAGATCAAAAGTCTGGTGATCGTCTTTCTGTTCTGGGTAACGATTTACTACCTGTGGGAGCCCTATCAGCGCGGATATCTGATCCAGCCCTGGTTCGTGTTCGCGTTTATCGTGATTTACACGTTTCACCCGGTGGTGGAGTGGCTCAGCCAGCGACGAACGCTCTTTTGCGGGGTCATTGCCACCCTGCTGCTTTTCTCATACGGGTACGATTTGCTGTCAGCCCTCTATCCTGATGCCCACGTCCTTTCATTGTCGCCGCAGTATCGCCTGTGGACGTGGCTGCTGTTTTATCTGACGGGGCAGCTCTTTTGCGATCCGCAGATCGCGGCGTGGATCGGCCGCAAAAATGTGGTCAGGGCAGCGGTCATCGCCATACCGTTTATTTATCTCTTCACGTGGTTTTACGAACGGCACTTCTTTTTTGCGCTATTTAAAGCAGACAGAAACGCCTTTATTCTCACCGGATCGCAAATCTACATTCTGATTATTGCCCTGGTGATTGCGGCCAACGGCGTGCGGTTTCGCCGCAATGCGGAGTTTAAAGAGTCCGTGCTGGCCGCCATTAGCAAAACCATGACCGGGGTCTATATTATGCACTACTCGGTGTTTCACCTGCTGACCGCGCTCATTCCGGTGACGTCCCTGAGCACCAAACTTGCTCTGATTGTGCTTACGTTTGTTACGTCGGTCCTGTTTTCGCTGCTGATCCTGTCCAACGCAGTGGCCAAAAAAGTGATCACCCTCTAAAAGCCCAGGCGCAGCCAGGCAAACAGCACGTTGCCGTTGTTGTAGGTCCCAGGAATATAGGTGAACTGGACGGTGACGCGCTTATATCCGGCAGAGAAAAGCGGGAAGATAAACGGCAGCGGGACATAGTTGGCAAAGTCGTCGCGTGCCGTGATCCCCGCAGCGGCCCCCAGCCCCAGACGGAAATCTTTTGCGTTATCCAGATACCAGCCCTTCTCCCAGCCGTAGCCCATCGCAGGCTGCCATTCGTTATGTGAATCTTTGAACATCATGGCAAAGAGCGCGCTCCAGTTGCCCTCGTCGTTGTAGCGGGACACGCCCAGCCCCCCGCCCCACGGCATTTCGTTGTAATTGTCGGTTTTCTCTTTGTCATACATGAATCGAGCATGCCAGCTCAGAAACGGAAGGTAGAGATCGTAACGATCCGGCTGTTCCCAGGTTTGCGCAATATCGTCCGTTACTGCATCCCACCAGCGGTGAATACGCTGTTCGCCATAGACTTTCGGCTCCGCATGCAGCGGAGATACGACTAAAAACAGGACTACCCATAGTGCAGGAAAGAGGCGTTGCATCGTTATACCCTCAGCTTACGTCACGCAGCGATCGTTATTACTGTAAACCATTCAGCCCTAACCGGAGCCAAACAGGCTGATTTATGTTGTCGCCCGATAAGATGAAATTTATTTATTCTGCGCTTTCAGGAAAGATAAAAACGTTTTCTCAGGCCGCCTGTCGCGGTAGTCTCATACATTCCGTCAATATGACGGCCGTGATGTGAGTGACCTTTTCTTATACCAATAATTAAAAATCAGTACAGACAGGACAACTATGGACTCCACCCTTATCTCCGCTCGCCGCAACGAGGAGACACCTTCGCTTAACCGCGCCCGCCGCGCCGCTTTAGGTAGCTTCGCAGGCGCCGTCGTCGACTGGTATGACTTTCTGCTCTACGGTATTACCGCTGCGCTGGTCTTTAACCGTGAATTCTTTCCCCAGATCAGCCCCGCCATGGGCACGCTTGCTGCGTTTGCCACCTTCGGCGTCGGTTTTCTGTTTCGTCCTCTGGGCGGGATAATTTTCGGCCACTTCGGTGACCGCCTTGGCCGGAAACGTATGCTGATGCTCACCGTCTGGATGATGGGCATTGCCACCGCGCTGATCGGTATTTTGCCCTCCTTTGCCTCGATTGGCTGGTGGGCTCCGGTGTTGCTGGTGACGCTGCGCGCCATTCAGGGCTTTGCCGTCGGTGGTGAATGGGGCGGCGCGGCATTGCTGTCCGTGGAAAGCGCGCCGAAGAACAAGAAAGCGTTTTACAGCAGCGGCGTGCAGGTGGGTTATGGCGTGGGTCTGCTGCTCTCCACGGGCCTGGTGTCGCTCATAAGTCAGCTCACGACAGACGAGCAGTTCCTGAGCTGGGGCTGGCGTATTCCGTTTATCTTCAGCATTGTGCTGGTCGTGGTGGCCCTGTGGATCCGTAACGGCATGGAAGAGTCGGCTGAGTTTGAGCGGCAGCAGCGCGAAAAACCGGTCGCGAAAAAACGGCTGCCGGTGATGGAAGCGCTGGTGCAGCACCCTGGCGCTTTTCTGAAAATCATTGCCCTGCGCCTGTGCGAACTGCTAACGATGTATATCGTCACCGCCTTTGCCCTGAACTACTCCACGCAAAACCTCGGCCTGCCGCGGGAATTGTTCCTGAATATTGGCCTGGTGGTGGGCGGGATCAGCTGCCTGACCATCCCCTGCTTCGCCTGGCTGGCGGATCGCTTTGGCCGTCGACGGGTGTATATCACCGGGGCGCTCATCGGCACACTCAGCGCCTGGCCGTTCTTTATGGCGCTGGAGGCACAGTCGGTCTTCTGGATTGTCTTCTTCGCGATCATGCTTGCGAACATCGCTCACGATATGGTGGTCTGCGTGCAGCAGCCAATGTTCACCGAGCTGTTTGGCGCAAGCTACCGCTACAGCGGCGCGGGCGTGGGGTATCAGGTGGCGAGCGTGGTCGGCGGCGGGTTTACGCCGTTTATCGCCGCCGCGCTGGTGACGTTCTCAGGCGGTAACTGGCATAGCGTGGCGATTTATCTGCTGGCGGGTTGCCTGCTTTCTGCCGCCACCGCCCTGTTGATGAAGGAAACCGCGCACAGCTGATCTCCTCACTTTTGTTTCACAGGCGTGTGACATACTATCGGGTAAAGCCGCACACCTGTGGAACAAGGAGACAGACATGAATAATAAGGGCTCCAGCCTGACCCCGGCTCAGGCGCTGGAAAAACTCGACGCGCTGTATGAACAGTCCGTCAATGCACTGCGCAGCGCCATCAGTGACTATATCGAAACAGGGAAGCTTCCCGATGAAAAGGCCAGAACCCAGGGCCTTTTTGTTTATCCATCGCTCTCTGTCACCTGGGACGGCAGCGCCAGCAGCAATCCGAAAACCCGCGCCTATGCGCGTTTCACCCACTCCGGCTGTTACAGCACGACCATCACGCGACCTGCGCTGTTCCGCCCCTACCTGGAAGAGCAGCTTACCCTGCTGTATCAGGATTACGGCGCGCATATCAGCGTTGAACCGTCCCTGCACGAGATCCCTTACCCGTACGTGATAGACGGTTCAGCGCTGACGCTGGATCGCTCCATGAGCGCGGGGCTGACCCGCCACTTCCCGACCACTGAGCTGTCGCAGATTGGCGATGAGACGGCGGACGGGATCTATCACCCGGCAGAGTTTTCACCGCTGTCGCACTTTGATGCCCGCCGTGTCGATTTCTCGCTGGCACGCCTGCGCCACTACACCGGCACCCCAGCCGAACATTTCCAGCCGTTCGTGTTGTTTACCAATTACACCCGCTATGTGGACGAATTTGTCCGCTGGGGCTGTAGCCAGATCCTCGATCCGGATAGCCCTTACATCGCCCTATCCTGCGCGGGCGGGATATGGATCACCGCCGAAACCGAAGCACCGGAAGAGGCCATCTCCGACCTGGCGTGGAAAAAGCACCAGATGCCAGCCTGGCACCTGATCACCGCCGACGGTCAGGGCATTACGCTGATTAACATCGGCGTTGGCCCGTCGAATGCGAAAACCATCTGCGACCATCTGGCGGTACTGCGCCCGGACGTCTGGCTGATGATCGGCCACTGCGGCGGCCTGCGTGAAAGTCAGCTGATTGGCGATTACGTCCTCGCCCACGCTTATTTGCGTGACGACCATGTCCTTGACGCGGTTCTGCCGCCGGATATTCCTATCCCGAGTATCGCGGAAGTGCAGCGCGCCCTGTACGACGCCACCAAAGAGGTGAGCGGCATGCCGGGTGAAGAGGTGAAGCAGCGCCTGCGTACCGGTACGGTCGTCACCACCGACGATCGTAACTGGGAGCTGCGCTATTCCGCCTCCGCCCTGCGTTTCAATCTCAGCCGTGCGGTCGCAATCGATATGGAAAGCGCCACCATTGCCGCGCAGGGCTATCGCTTCCGCGTCCCTTACGGCACGCTGCTGTGCGTGTCCGATAAACCGCTGCACGGCGAGATCAAACTGCCGGGCCAGGCGAACCGTTTTTACGAAGGGGCGATCTCAGAGCATCTTCAGATTGGCATTCGCGCCATCGATTTACTGCGTGCAGAGGGCGACAAACTGCATTCCCGCAAGCTGCGCACCTTCAATGAGCCACCGTTCCGCTGATAACAAGGACCCACTCACCCGGCCTGGGATTCCGTAGGTCGGGTAAGCGGAGCGCCACCCGACAATTTCACGAACGCAGAAAAGCAAAAAGCCTGCTTTAAAAGCAGGCTTTTTAAATTTGGCTCCTCTGACTGGACTCGAACCAGTGACATACGGATTAACAGTCCGCCGTTCTACCGACTGAACTACAGAGGAATCGTGTGAACGGGGCGCATATTATCGATGCGCCCTGAGGATGTCAAAGGGTGAATGCAGATTTTCAATCGTTTGCCGATTTATTCTCCACTTCGCACATTTGTCAGGCACTTGCCGTTTCCGAAACCTCCTGCTCCGGTTTTTTTCGCGGATATTTCCACAGCCAGCGCCCGCTCACCATGCGCCAGTAGAACAGCGCCCCGCGCACGGCCCAGTCAAGGAACATCCCCAGCCAGACGCCGACAACGCCCATACCCAACATTACCCCCAACGTGTAGCCCGCCACAACGCGACAGCCCCACATGCCGAGCATGGAGACCCACATCGCAAACCGGGCATCGCGCGCCCCTTTCAGCCCGGCAGGAAGTACCCAGGACGCGGCCCAAATTGGCATAAACGCCGCGTTGAGCCAAATGAGCACCTTCACGACCTCTTTCACGTCATTTTCATGCGTATAGAACGAGGCCATCAGCCCGGCAAAAGGCGCAGTTCCCCACGCAATCGCCGTCAGTCCAATAGTTGAAAGCCAGAAGACGTGCCGAAGTTGCCGTTCCGCCTGCCCTATCTGCCCCTTTCCGAGACGTCTGCCGGTAATGATCGTCGACGCCGACCCCAGCGCGTTTCCCGGCAGGTTAATGAGCGAGGCGATGGAGAAGGCAATAAAGTTGCCGGCGATGACGTCCGTTCCCATCCCGGCAACAAACATCTGCGTCAGCAGTTTCCCACCGTTAAACAACACGGATTCGATGCTGGCCGGAATCCCGATCCCCATCACTTCCCAGATAATGGCGAAGTTAAGCGGACGGAAATAGCTTTTCAGCGTCAGACGCAGCGATGGCGTAATTCCCGCCATCAGTACGCCAATTATCGCCGCCGCACCAATATAGCGGGAAATGGTCAGCCCTAAACCCGCGCCGACAAAGCCCAGCCCCTCCCAGGAAAAGACGCCGTAAATCAAAACGCTGCTGATAATGATGTTCAGGATGTTCATGCCGCCGTTGATCAGCAGCGGAATTTTGGTATTTCCTGCTCCACGAAGCGCACCGCTACCAATCAGCGCGATGGCAGCCGCCGGATAACTCAGCACCGTCATTTCCAGGTAGGTGAGAGCCAGATCCTTCACCTCGCTGGTCGCTTCTCCCGCGACAATGTCGATGATTTCTTTGCCGTAATAATGGATAACCGCCGCAAGGATGATCGAAAAGAGGGTCATGATCATTAGCGACTGTCTGGCCGCTTCGCGGGCACGCTTCGGATCAAGCTTGCCCAGGCTAAACGCCACCACCACCGTCGTACCGAGATCGATAGCGGCAAAGAAGGACATCACCACCATATTGAAACTGTCCGCCAGCCCTACCCCGGCCATGGCTTCTTTACCGAGCCAGCTCACCAGAAAAGTGCTCAGCACCCCCATTAGCAGGACGCAGGTATTCTCCAGGAAAATAGGCACGGCAAGGGGGGTGATTTCACGCCAGAACAGAACTCGATAGCTCTTACGTTTTGCATACCAGGGCGTGCGCATAATCGCCTGGCGTAGGGGTGCGGTGACGTTCAAAATGGACCTTAGAGAGAAAGTTGAAACTCCATTTCAAATGATGGGGCAGAAATGCGTATCCTGCAAAGTATTTTCCATAAAATTATGTTTGGATTTACAACAAAATGACGACAGAATCATCAAACAAACGCTTTTGCCTGAGATCAGGTTTGACAAAAGTTTTTTCGCCGCTAAGATAAGCCTCCACAACGATTCCTCTGTAGTTCAGTCGGTAGAACGGCGGACTGTTAATCCGTATGTCACTGGTTCGAGTCCAGTCAGAGGAGCCAAATTTAAAAAGCCTGCTTTTAGAGCAGGCTTTTTGCTTTTTTGCGTTCGTGAAATTGTCGGGTGGCGGCTTCGCCTTACCCGACCTACGTGATAACAGTCCTGTAGGCCCGGTAAGCGCAGCGTCACCGGGCAACAGAGTGTGCGATTACTCGCCTTTAGCGTCGACGTTTTTGATTTCGCCCATCACTTTCAGCTTCTTGGAGATGTCGCGACGCTCTTTGGACAGCTCAGCGTTTTTGATGATGTAGTCATCAACGCGATCTTCATAATCGCTCTTCATGCTGGCGATGATGCCCTGAATAGCTTCAACGCTCATGCCAGGCTTGATGTAGTCGCTCAGGTTGTCCAGCAGCAGGACACGTTTCTGGTTGTCACGGATCTTCTTCTCTACGTCCTGGATTTCGCGCTGTAGCTTGTTTTTGCGGCGGAACAGGCGGACGAACTCCAGAACATCCTGGAACGAAGGCTTGGTAGTTTCCATTTTTACACCCCTGATAATGTGAGATTCGGATTCGTTAAAGCAACCGTTTTAACAGACAGCGGCTGCGAATGACAATGAGTATATCGTTTAAAACCATCATAACCCTAATTGTTGCTGAATCGAAGCAGCAGGCATCACATACGCTTTTTATTTGCGCAGCGCCCGGCAAATCAGCTGCGATAACAACTCCAGCTGTCGCGCCAGCTCCATACTCAGCCAGACATAACCATGGATGGGCGTTTCCGCCACATTGTCGCCCTGGCGCTCATTCATCAGCTGTTTAAGCTCGGCGACGATTTCGTTCAGCCGCTCGCTGTTCGCCCGTATCGGCTGTGGGTTACCTTCATATAGCGCATGGGCGATGGTCAGCAGGGTTTGTTGCGTCATCTGCTGCGTCTCTTTCAGCGTATGCGCGTTGAGCATCAGAAGATGGCTAGGGCGTGAGGCCCAGTGGGCATTGATTTGCAGTTCAAGCATACAGACCAGATTACGGCTGACCGTCTGAATAGCTTCAAAAATGGCTTTCTGGATATGGGTTTCTTTGCTTGCCGGGGTAATCAACCCGCGCATTTTGACCACATCATTGAGGATTTTTTGCAGGTGCTTTTCCAGACGCGGGCGCTCAATCAGATTCGGCGAAAACCCGGCCTGGTAGACCCGGTTAAATGCCGTGACGTAGTTTGCCATCTGAATGCGCCAGTGCAGGAAGGCGCGCTGCGGCCAGATGCCGGTAAACAGCATGGCGAGCAACGAGCCGAGGATTACATCCCCGCTTCGCCACAATGCGGTGGTCATATCGCCCGCCGGTGCGCCGACCACAACCGCGAGCGTAATGCCAATCAGCAGCGCCTGATACGGTTTCTTGCCAAGGGCAAGCCACCCGCAAAGAAACATCGCCACCGCGCACCACAGCAACATGAACGGAAACGAAATCAGCTCCAGCTTCAGGGCGATAAGCCCAAGCGCTGAGCCTAAAACGGTGCCGCCTATGCGTTCGAAAGCGCGCGGGACCACGTTCCCCCAGAATGAGATCGGCCCCATCACCACCACCAGCGTGATCAGCGGCCACGTCCCTTCCGGGATATCCAGCAGACGAACCAGTACGAAGGTCAACACAAACGCCAGCGCAATGCGGCAACCGTGCACCACGCGATAATGTTTGTATAACCGAATTTCAAAAGGGGTTAATGACTTGTCGGGGCGCACACCCGTCTCCAGCTCTACGGCAAACCACAATTGTACTGTGTTTTCAGCCGGGTGGATCGCGCCCGGCTGAAAAACCCTGCATTCCGCAGGATTATCCCACTTTGTGCTCTACCGGTACAAACATCTCAATATCCCAGTAGCCGTCAGCATTGCCATCGTTAAGATAACGTTCGAAGCAGGGTTTTGCCGCGATCTGGAATTTGTTGTCTTCCAGCAGGGAGTTGAAGAATTGATACCACGGAGTGGCGAAATCATGATTTTCGACGCGCGCGGCGGCAATCGCATACTCTCCGGCAGCAATTTCGGTCATCATCACCCCTTCGCTGTTCTCAGGGATAGTGAAATCGTCCGTTACCGTTACGGCGGTAACGCAGCGGAGCTTTTCTGCCGGCACGTCATCCGGATTGTCATAATAAACGGCCACCCACTCCTGCGGCTGAATATGACGCCCGTCTACCCACATGACCAGCTGTTCAAATCCCTGCTTGACCGTCTTTTCCCACGGCCCCACGAGATGAAAGCCAGCGATCGTACGTTTCTGTTGCTGCCTGATGCTGTAGTCCATGCTGCCTCCGTTCATTACTGTATATATATACACTGTAAAGAAGAATCGAGATTATCGGCAAACCAGGAGTGTTTATTATGTGAGCAGACTCGCAACACTGCCAGTCTGCCCAAAAAGGTCAGAGTTTATGATGCAGATAATCGCCGAGGCGGGAGAAAAGGCCGCCCTTTTCAACGCTTTCCAGCGTAACCAATGGCCAGTGCGCTACCACCTTGTCACGATCGTACAGCTGGATCTCCCCTACCCGCTGATGCGCGGCGATCGGCGCTTCCAGCTCTTTTTTATCCATCACGTATTTCGCCTTGATGTTCGGCACTTCCGATTTGGGTAATGCCAGCCAGAAGTCCTGATCCGTGCCCAGCGCGATCTGCTCTTTATCGCCGTACCAGATGCGCTCGGTTCCCACTTTTTTACCGTTATGCAGGATCTGCACCGTATCAAAATTTTGCTGTCCCCAGTGCAGCAGCTTGCGCGCCTGATCTTCACGTCCTTTCGGGCTGTCAGCCCCCATCACCACCGCAATCAGTCGACGCTGACCGTCCACCGCGGAGGCAATCAGGTTAAAGCCCGCGCCCGAGGTGTGTCCCGTTTTCAGGCCATCCACGTTCATGGTCTTATCCCACAGCAGGCCGTTGCGGTTCTGCTGGGTGATGCCGTTCCAGGTCAGGCTCTTTTCGCTGTACATGTGATAGAACTCAGGCTCGCCGTGAATGATGGCCCGGGAAAGCACGGCGAGATCGTAAGCGGAGCTGTGCTGACCCGGTGCATCCAGCCCGTGTACGGTTTCGAAGTGGGTATCGCGCAGGTTCAGCTTTTCAACGTAGTCATTCATCATCCTGACGAACTGCGGCTGACCGCCCGCCACGTGATCCGCCAGCGCCACGCAGGCGTCATTGCCGGAATCAACAATCAGGCCGCGGCTGAGATCGCGCACGGAAACCCGATCGCCCTCCTTCAGAAACATCAGCGACGAACCGTCAAAGACCGGATTGCCTTTTGCCCAGGCGTCACGTCCGACCGTCACAATGTCATCGGGGCTGATGCGGTGGCTATCAATAGCACGATCGACAACGTACCCCGTCATCAGTTTGGTCAGGCTCGCCGGATTACGCTGCTGATGTTCGTTGCCCGCCGTTAAGATTTGACCCGTGGTGTAATCCATCAATACCCAGGAGCCAGCCTGGATGGCAGGCGGCTGAGGTGAAAAATCCAGCGGCTCGGCAGCCAGCGCGGATGAAATACTCGAAGCGAGTAAAGAAACAGCAATAAACAGACGGCGTTTCAACGGTATATCCTCAGGTCAGTAAAAATCGATGACCTTTTTACGGGAGTTCTGATGTCGTTACCTGCCTTAATTGCAAAAAAATGTGACAGCACGCAGATTTTTTCGGAACAAATCTCGCAAATTTCTTGCCTGACGGTGCTTTTTATTCGGACTGCTCACCCCAATCGTTTACCATAGAGACGTCAATTTTTAACAGGATGAGATTACTGGTGTCTGACTCTGCCGCGCGCCCGACTTTTTTGTTCCACGATTACGAAACCTTTGGCACCCATCCGGCGCTGGACCGACCGGCGCAGTTTGCGGCTATCCGTACCGATGACGAATTTAACGTCATCGGCGAACCCGAGGTGTTTTACTGTAAGCCCGCCGATGACTATCTGCCGCAGCCGGGCGCGGTAATGGTGACGGGCATCACGCCTCAGGAAGCGCGGGATAAAGGCGTTAGCGAAGCAGAATTTGCCCGTCGCATCCACGACCTGTTCACGGTGCCCAATACCTGCGTGGTGGGTTACAACAATATCCGTTTTGACGATGAAGTGACGCGCAATATCTTCTACCGCAACTTCTACGATCCGTATGCCTGGAGCTGGCAGAACCGTAATTCACGCTGGGATTTGCTGGATATCATGCGCGCCTGCTATGCGCTGCGCCCGGAGGGGATTAACTGGCCGGAGAACGACGACGGCTTGCCGAGCTTCAGGCTCGAGCACCTGACGCGGGCCAACGGCATTGAGCACAGCAACGCCCACGACGCGATGGCAGACGTTTACGCGACCATCGCTATGGCGAAACTTGTAAAAACCGCGCAGCCGCGCCTGTTTGAGTATCTGTTGAGCCATCGCAGCAAGCAAAAGCTGATGACGCTAATTGACGTGCCGCAGATGAAACCGCTGGTGCATATTTCAGGGATGTTCGGTGCGTGGCGCGGGAATACAAGCTGGGTGGCGCCGCTTGCCTGGCATCCGGACAACCGTAACGCCGTCATCATGGTGGATCTCGCCGGAGATATCTCCCCGCTGCTTGAGCTCGACAGCGACACCTTACGTGAACGGCTCTATACGCCGAAAGAGGCGCTGGGTGACCTGCCAGCCGTACCGGTAAAACTGGTGCACATCAATAAGTGCCCGGTGCTGGCGCAGGCCAACACGCTGCGCCCGGAAGACGCCGATCGGCTGGGGATTAACCGTCAGCACTGCCTCGATAACCTGAAAGTGCTGCGCGACAACCCGCATGTGCGCGAGAAAGTCGTCGCCATTTTTGCCGAAGCAGAGCCGTTCGTGCCGTCTGAGAATGTGGATGCGCAGCTTTATAACGGCTTCTTCAGCGACGCCGATCGCGCGGCGATGAATATCGTGCTGCAAACCGACCCGCGTAACCTGCCCGCGCTGGATATCACCTTCGCAGATAAGCGCATTGAGAAGCTGATGTTTAATTATCGCGCGCGCAACTATCCCGGCACGCTGGATGAAGCAGAGCAGGAACGCTGGTTACAGCATCGGCGCAACGTGTTTACGCCGGAGTTTCTTAATAGCTACGCCCAGGAGCTGGAGATGCTTTACGGTCAGTATGAAGGGAATGCTGAGAAGCAGGCGCTGCTGAAAGCGCTGTTCCAGTATGCGCAAGAAATTGTCTGAGTAGCGGGTACAAAAAAGCCGGAGGCGATGTCTCCGGCTTTTTTTTGCCGGGTGGCGCTAACGCTTACCCGGCCTACGAAACTGTAGGTCGGGTTGAGCATAGCCGTCACCCGACACAGTCTTACGCGACGTCTTCGTACTGAGGAACCGGGTTGCGGAAGCTTCTGGTCACGCAAGCCAGGTAAATCAGACCGATTGCACCCCAGATCAGACCCAGAACCATTGAGCTCTCTTCCAGGTTGATCCACAGGGCGCCCACCGTCAGGGCACCACACACTGGCAGCACCAGATAGTTGATGTGGTCCTTCAGCGTCTTGTTGCGCTTCTCACGGATCCAGAACTGCGAAATCACGGAGAGGTTAACGAAGGTGAACGCCACCAGCGCACCAAAGTTAATCAGCGCCGTGGCCGTTACCAGGTCGAATTTAATCGCCAGCAGGGCAATAGCGCCCACCAGCAGCACGTTCCACGCCGGGGTACGCCATTTAGGATGCACGTAACCGAAGAAGCGGGTTGGGAACACACCGTCACGGCCCATCACGTACATCAGACGAGAAACGCCCGCGTGCGCAGCCATACCGGAAGCCAGTACGGTGACGCTGGAGAAGATCAGCACGCCCCACTGGAAGGTTTTACCCGCCACGTACAGCATAATTTCAGGCTGTGATGCATCCGGATCTTTAAAGCGAGAGATATCCGGGAAGTACAGCTGTAAGAAGTAAGACGCACCGATGAAGATCAGGCCGCCAATCAGCGCGGTCAGGAAAATCGCTTTCGGGATCACGCGCTCAGCGTCTTTGGTCTCTTCAGACAGAGAAGAGATACCGTCGAAGCCCAGGAACGAGAAGCACAGGATAGTCGCACCGGTGATCATTGGCACTACGTGAGCGCCTTCAGACCAGAACGGACGGGTGCTGGTCAGCGTACCTGCGCCTTCACCGTGGGAAACGCCGTAGATGATCAGCCCAACGATAACCGCAACAATCCCCATCTGAAGGATCACAATCAGGGTGTTGAAGTTAGCCACGGTCTTGATACTGCGCAGGTTAGAGATGGTCATAAAGGCCACCAGCGCCACAACGAAGATCCACGACGGCACGGAAGGCACCAGCGCTTCGAAGTAAATTTTTGCCAGCAGAATGTTGATCATCGGCATGAACAGGTAGTCCAGCAGTGATGACCAGCCCACCATAAAGCCAACCGCCGGGCTAATGGATTTCTGAGCATAGGTGTACGCAGAGCCTGCGGACGGGAAACGGCGAACCAGTTTACCGTAGCTCAGCGCTGTAAAGAGGATGGCGACCAGCGCAAAGGCGTACGCCGTTGCAACGTGACCGTCAGTAAGGCCTGATACGATACCGAATGTATCGAACAGCGTCATCGGTTGCATATAGGCAAGGCCCATCATAACAACCGGAATCAACGTAAGCGTTTTACGTAATTCCACGCGAGAGGTGTTTGGAGTTGCGTTATGCGACATAGTTATTCTCCTTTACGGTGATAACCGCCACGTAAGCGAAAAATTGCCCCATTTCTTTCTTCCTCAGCGACAACAACTGTCGGATTTTAGTAAATATCTATCCGGTACGAAGCCCGGCCTCTTGGTTTTTAGTTTCGTTTCGTACATGCAAAAAAAAATAACCGACGCCTTTTATATCGTCGATTATTCATTTGTTTGCAGCGGCGGCATTTTGCCCTATTCCAGATACAAAAGGCAATACATTGAGAAACCTGCCCATAAATTAATTTTACTAACTGATTGATTTCCCATCACCTGCCTGAGCGTAAACTGTGGCGATAGCACTATTTGCTAAAATTTCGTCTCGCCACCAGGCACTGGCAAGCCCGGCGGTCTGTTCATTCCAGCCTACCCATACCGATTCGTTACTGCTTTGCGCTAAAACCTGTTTTTCCACCAGCGCTCCGCTGTCAATAAACCGCTGCGCTAAATAACGGGGAAGGTAACCGCACCCCAGGCCGCTTATTTGCAGCTCCAGCTTGGTTTTAAAATCAAAAACGGTGATGGCCTCCTGCTCATCCAGCAGCTGCGATGAAATGCCGCATTCGGGGCGAGAACTGTCTCCAACCACAATGGCGCGATAGTTTTTAATGACGCGTCGGGTAACAGGCTCCGGTTCATTCGCCAGCGGGTGATGAGGCGCAACGGCAAAAACCTGCTCCAGAACACCGAGCCGCGCAAAACCAAATTCGCTCAACTGGGGAGGCTCATGCAGCGCCCCAACGATGATATCCGCCCTGCCCTGCGTCAGGGCCTCCCAGGAACCGCCCAGCACGCCATTGATAAAAACCAGCCGGGTGACGCTGTGGCGCTGATAGAACGCCTCAATAAGCGGGGTAAGCAGGGAGAAAGGGAATGTATCATCAACCCCAATCACCAGTTCATTTTCCCAACCCTGGTGAAGTTTGACGGCCTGTTTTTCCAGCTCGCGAACCGTATGCAGCACGTCACGCCCTTTTTCCAGCAGCATCTGCCCTGTACGGGTGAAACGCGCGCGATGCCCGGTGCGGTCAAGGATTTGGATATTAAGATCGCTCTCGAGCTTTTGCACGGTGTAGCTCAGAGCCGAAGGGGTTTTATAGAGCTTCGCCGAGGCGGCGGCAAAGCTCCCCTCTTTTTCCAGCGCATCCAGAATAACAAGAACATCCAGCAGCGGTTTCATATTCGCCCCCTTGCGGTGTGCGATTGTCTCCGCCGGCGCAATTATTCCATGGGCATAACCAGCGGATCGGGATACTGATATTCAAATCCCAGTTCATGGCAAATACGATTGCCATCAATAATTTTGCCTTTGCGTTCCCCCTGCGCCTCGCTGAATACCGGCGGCGCCAGACCCAGCTGGCGCGCCATCAGCGGATAAAAGGTACTGCGCGGCGGATGCGAAGGCGCACATATATTATAGATGTGCCCCCCTTTCGGAGCCTGCAAAAGCAGTTCTATTGCGCCGATAACATCCTCAAGATGCACAAGATTCACCCCGTGCTGGCCATCCGGCGCAGATTTACCGGCAAAGAAGCGCCCCGGATGACGGCCCGGCCCCACCAGCCCGGCCAGACGTAAGATATCCACCTGCGTGCCAGGCAGATTGTGCAGCCAGTCTTCCAGCTCTTTCAGTACCCGGCCGCTGGCGGTCACCGGACGGCGCTCGGTGTTTTCTTTCGCCGTACCGTCGATATCGCCATAGACGGAGGTGGAGCTGGTGAAAATGATACGCGGAATATGGTGCGCCAGGGCGCTGTCGACGATCTCCTGCACCGCCTGCAAGTAAAAAGACTCACCCGGGCCGCTGCGCCGCGCCGGTAAGGTAATGACCAGCGCGTCCACATTCATCAGTTCATCCAGCTCGTCGGTATCGCAGATAAGCTCGGGTTCGAGACGCAGCTCGACACCATCAATGCCGCACATGCGTGCCGCTTCAACCCCATCTCGGGTGGTCTTACTCCCTGTCACCTGCCAGCCTTTCGCGGCTAATGACATCGCCAGTGGCATTCCTAACCATCCTAACCCGACAATCGCGACCTTTTTCATTACATTCTCCGCTTAACGATGCCTGTTATAAGGCTACGCCAGCCTGGTGGAACGCACAATTCATACCATCAATATGAAATGAATTAATGATCAAAAAAAGCCCTTGCTTTATGGAGTACAACTGGTTTAGGTTAAAAGACATCAAATGCATAAGCATTCAACGAGAATTTATATGACACGCGTTCCTTTTAAAAACCACCATCATCACCATCATCCTGACTAGTCTTTCAGGCGATGTGTGCTGGAAGACGTTTGGATCTTCCAGTGGTGCATGAACGCATGAAAAAGCCCCCGGAAGATCTTCTTCCGGGGGCTTTTTTTTGGACCGCATTCAGACAGGTTAAAACAGGTTAACGAGGAACACAGAATGTTAGATAACTCACGTTTACGCATAGCTATTCAAAAATCAGGCCGTTTAAGCGACGATTCACGCGAACTGCTGGCCCGCTGCGGGATTAAAATCAACCTGCACACCCAGCGCCTGATCGCCCTGGCTGAAAATATGCCGATCGACATTCTGCGCGTACGTGATGACGATATCCCGGGCCTGGTGATGGATGGCGTCGTTGATCTCGGCATCATCGGCGAAAACGTACTGGAAGAAGAGTTATTAACCCGCCGCGCGCAGGGCGAAGATCCGCGCTACTTTACCCTGCGTCGTCTGGACTTTGGCGGTTGCCGCCTGTCGCTGGCTACGCCGGTCGATGAAGCCTGGGACGGCCCGGCCGCGCTGAACGGCAAACGTATCGCCACCTCTTACCCTCACCTGCTGAAGCGTTACCTCGATCAAAAAGGCGTGCAGTTTAAATCCTGTCTGCTGAATGGCTCTGTTGAAGTGGCGCCGCGTGCGGGCCTGGCCGATGCCATCTGTGACCTCGTCTCCACCGGCGCCACGCTCGAAGCGAACGGCCTGCGCGAAGTGGAAGTGATCTACCGCTCCAAAGCGTGCCTTATCCAGCGCGACGGCGAGATGGCCGACGCCAAACAGCAGCTCATCGACAAACTGCTGACCCGCATTCAGGGCGTGATTCAGGCGCGTGAATCCAAATACATCATGATGCATGCACCAACCGAGCGCCTGGAGGAAGTGATTGCCCTGCTGCCGGGCGCTGAGCGCCCAACCATTCTGCCGCTGGCGGGCGACCAGCAGCGCGTGGCGATGCACATGGTGAGCAGCGAAACCCTGTTCTGGGAAACCATGGAAAAACTGAAGGCGCTGGGCGCAAGCTCCATTCTGGTGCTGCCAATTGAGAAGATGATGGAGTAACGACCATGAGCTTTAACACAATCATCGACTGGAATACCTGTAGCGACGCGCAACAGCGCGAGCTGCTGATGCGCCCGGCAATTTCCGCCTCGGAGAGCATCACCCGCACCGTGGCGGAGATCCTTGATAACGTCAAAGCCCGCGGGGACGACGCGCTGCGCGAGTATAGCGCGAAGTTTGATAAAACGGAGGTCGACGCGTTACAGGTTACCGAGCAGGAAATCATTGATGCCAGCAATCGTCTGGGTGATGACATCAAACAGGCGATGGCCGTCGCGGTGAAAAATATTGATACCTTCCACACCGCGCAGAAATTGCAGGCGGTGGATGTGGAAACCCTGCCCGGCGTACGCTGCCAGCAGGTGACACGCCCGGTGGCGTCCGTTGGCCTCTATATTCCCGGCGGCTCTGCCCCGCTGTTTTCGACCGTCCTGATGCTGGCCACCCCGGCACGTATTGCCGGTTGTCAGAAGGTGGTGCTCTGCTCTCCGCCACCGATCGCCGATGAGATCCTGTACGCGGCGAAGCTGTGCGGCGTGCAGGCGATCTATAAAGTGGGCGGTGCGCAGGCGATTTCTGCCCTGGCGTTCGGGACAGTATCCATTCCTAAGGTCGACAAAATCTTTGGCCCGGGCAATGCCTACGTGACCGAAGCGAAGCGTCAGGTCAGCCAGCGTCTGGACGGCGCGGCGATTGATATGCCTGCCGGTCCTTCTGAAGTGCTGGTGATTGCCGACAGCGGCGCTACACCGGATTTCGTGGCCTCTGACCTGCTCTCGCAGGCCGAACACGGCCCTGACTCGCAGGTGATTTTACTGACGCCAGATGCCGACATGGCAAAACGCGTGGGCGACGCCGTTGAGCGTCAGCTGGCTGACCTGCCGCGTGCGGAAACGGCGCGTCAGGCGCTATCCGCCAGCCGCCTGATTGTGGCCCGCGATCTTGACCAGTGCATCGCCATCTCCAACCAGTACGGTCCTGAGCACCTGATTATTCAGACCCGCAACGCGCGCGAACTGGTCGACAGCATAACCAGCGCAGGCTCGGTGTTCCTCGGCGACTGGTCACCGGAATCCGCCGGGGATTACGCCTCCGGCACCAACCACGTGCTGCCGACGTATGGCTATACCTCAACCTGCTCCAGCCTGGGGCTGGCGGATTTCCAGAAGCGCATGACCGTGCAGGAACTCTCCCGCGAGGGATTTGCCTCGCTGGCGTCGACCATTGAAACCCTGGCCGCCGCCGAGCGCCTGACTGCCCACAAAAATTCCGTGACGCTGCGCGTTGCCGCCCTGAAGGAGCAAGCATGAACATCGAAGAATTAGCCCGCGAAAATGTCCGTCGCCTGACGCCCTATCAGTCTGCGCGTCGTCTGGGCGGGAACGGTGACGTCTGGCTGAATGCCAATGAATATCCCACGGCGGTGGTCTTTGAGCTTTCGCAGCAGACGCTGAACCGCTACCCGGAGTGTCAGCCGAAAGCGGTGATCGAGAACTATGCGCAGTATGCAGGCGTGAAGCCTGAGCAGGTGCTGGTCAGCCGTGGGGCTGATGAAGGGATTGAGCTGCTGATCCGCGCCTTCTGTGAGCCGGGTAAAGACGCGGTGATGTACTGCCAGCCCACCTACGGGATGTACAGCGTGAGCGCCGAAACCTTTGGCGTGGCCTGCCGCAACGTGCAGGCGCTCGACAACTGGCAGCTGGATTTGCAGGGCATCGCCGATAACCTTGACGGCGTGAAGGTGGTGTTTGTCTGTAGCCCGAACAACCCCACCGGGCAGATTATTCATCCGCAGGATATCCGCACCCTGCTGGAGATGACGCGCGGCAAGGCGCTGGTCGTCGCTGATGAAGCCTACATTGAGTTCTGCCCGCAGGCGACGCTGACAGGCTGGCTTGAGGAGTATCCGCATCTCGTTGTGCTGCGTACCCTTTCCAAAGCCTTCGCCCTCGCCGGCCTTCGCTGTGGATTTACGCTGGCGAATAAAGCGGTTATCGACCTGCTGCTGAAAGTGATTGCCCCGTATCCGCTCTCAACGCCGGTTGCCGATATTGCGGCACAGGCGCTGGCCCCGCAGGGCATCAGCGCGATGCGCGAGCGTGTGGCGCAGATCCTGGAAGAGCGTCAGTATCTTGTTGATGCCCTTAAAACGATTCCGTGCGTGGAGCAGGTGTTCGACTCGGAAACCAACTACATCCTGGTGCGCTTCACCGCCTCAAGCGCGATATTTAAATCGTTGTGGGATCAGGGCATTATCTTACGAGACCAGAATAAACAACCTACCCTGAGCGGCTGCCTGCGTATTACCGTCGGCACCCGTGCAGAGAGCCAGCGCGTGATTGACGCCCTGAAAGCGGAGAAAGTATGAGTCAGAAGTATCTCTTTATCGATCGTGACGGCACCATCATCTCGGAGCCACCCAGCGATTTTCAGGTCGATCGTTTCGACAAGCTGGCGTTTGAACCCGACGTGATCCCGGTGCTGCTGAAGCTTCAGAAAGCAGGCTATAAGCTGGTGATGATCACCAACCAGGACGGTCTGGGCACCGACAGCTTCCCGCAGGCGGACTTTGACGGCCCGCACAACCTGATGATGCAGGTGCTGACCTCGCAGGGTATCGCCTTTGACGAGGTGCTGATCTGCCCGCATATGCCTGCCGACGAGTGCGACTGCCGCAAGCCAAAAGTGAAGCTTGTTGAACGTTATCTGGCGGAAGAGGCGCTGGATAAAAGCAACAGCTATGTGATCGGCGATCGCGTCACGGATATCACGCTGGCGGACAACATGGGCATTGCGGGCCTGCGCTATAACCGCGACACGCTAAACTGGGCGATGATTGGCGAGCAGCTCACCCGACGCGACCGCTATTCCCACGTTGAACGCAACACCAAAGAGACGCAGATCGACGTGAAGGTCTGGCTCGACCGCGAAGGCGGCAGCAAGATCCACACCGGCGTCGGTTTCTTTGACCACATGCTGGATCAAATCGCCACTCACGGCGGCTTCCGTATGGAGATCACCGTTAAGGGCGACCTGTATATCGACGATCACCACACCGTGGAAGATACCGGCCTGGCGCTGGGCGAAGCCCTGAAGCTGGCGCTCGGCGACAAGCGCGGCATCAACCGCTTCGGCTTTGTTCTGCCGATGGACGAGTGCCTGGCGCGCTGCGCGATGGATATCTCCGGGCGTCCGCACCTTGAATACAAAGCCGACTTTACCTACCAGCGCGTGGGCGATCTCAGCACCGAGATGGTGGAACACTTCTTCCGCTCGCTTTCTTACACCATGGGCCTGACGCTGCACCTGAAAACCAAAGGCAAAAACGATCACCACCGCGTCGAGAGCCTGTTCAAAGCCTTTGGCCGTACCCTGCGCCAGGCGATTCGCGTGGAAGGTGACGCCTTGCCCTCGTCGAAAGGAGTGCTGTAATGAACGTGGTGATTCTGGACACCGGATGCGCCAATCTGAACTCCGTACAGTCGGCGATTATGCGCCACGGCTACGAGCCGGTGGTGAGCCGCGACCCGGACGTGGTGCTGCGTGCGGATAAACTCTTTCTGCCGGGCGTTGGCACCGCCCAGGCGGCGATGGATCAGATCCATGAGCGCGAGCTGGTAGATCTCATCAAAGCCTGTACTCAACCGGTGCTGGGCATTTGCCTCGGCATGCAGCTGCTTGGCCGCCGCAGCGAAGAGAGCAACGGCGTTGATCTGCTGGGCATTATTGAAGAAGACGTGCCGAAAATGACCGACCACGGCCTGCCGCTGCCGCACATGGGCTGGAACCGCGTTTATCCGAAGGCGGGCAACAGGCTGTTCCAGGGTATTGACGACGGCGCGTACTTCTATTTCGTTCACAGCTACGCCATGCCCGTGAATGCCTACACCATCGCCCAGTGCAATTACGGCGAGGCGTTCACCGCCGCCGTGCAGAAAGATAACTTTTACGGCGTGCAGTTTCACCCGGAACGCTCCGGCGCCGCCGGTGCGCAACTGCTGAAAAATTTCCTGGAGATGTGATGATAATTCCCGCTTTAGATTTAATTGACGGCACGGTTGTTCGTCTCCACCAGGGCGATTACGGGCAGCAGCGCGACTACGGCAACGACCCGCTGCCGCGGTTACAGGCTTACGCCGCCGAGGGCGCTGAGGTGTTGCACCTGGTCGATCTGACCGGCGCGAAAGATCCGGCCAAACGCCAGATCCCACTGCTTAAAACACTGGTGGCTGGCGTGGACGTCCCGGTGCAGGTGGGCGGCGGCGTGCGTACGGAAGCCGATGTTGCCGCCTTACTGGACGCGGGCGTGGCGCGCGTGGTAGTGGGTTCGACCGCTGTGAAAGATCCTGAGAGTGTCAAGGGCTGGTTCCGCCGCTTCGGTGCGGATGCGCTGGTGCTGGCGCTGGATGTGCGCATTGACGCGCAGGGTAACAAGCAGGTCGCGGTCAGCGGCTGGCAGGAAAACTCCGGCGTAACGCTGGAAGAGCTGGTCGGGATGTATCTCCCCATAGGGCTGAAGCACGTCCTGTGCACGGATATTTCACGCGATGGTACGCTCGCAGGCTCTAACGTCTCGCTGTATGAAGAGGTTTGCGCGCGTTATCCGCAGGTGGCGTTTCAGTCCTCTGGCGGTATCGGCGACCTGGCGGATATCGCCGCTCTGCGCGGAACCGGTGTACGTGGCGTGATCGTGGGTCGCGCGCTGCTTGAAGGCAAATTTACGGTGAAGGAGGCGATTCAATGCTGGCAAAACGGATAATTCCCTGCCTGGACGTGCGTGATGGTCAGGTTGTAAAAGGCGTGCAGTTCCGCAACCACGAGATCATTGGCGACATCGTTCCGCTGGCAAAACGTTATGCCGAAGAAGGCGCAGACGAACTGGTATTTTACGATATCACCGCCTCCAGCGATGGCCGCGTGGTGGACAAAAGCTGGGTGGCGCGCGTGGCAGAGGTGATTGATATTCCCTTCTGCGTGGCGGGCGGGATTAAATCTGCTGACGATGCGGCGAAAATTCTCTCTTTCGGTGCGGACAAAATTTCGATTAACTCCCCTGCGCTTGCAGATCCGGAACTGATTACGCGTCTGGCGGACCGCTTTGGCGTGCAGTGCATTGTCGTGGGGATCGACACCTGGTTTGATACCGCGACGGGCAAATATCACGTTAACCAGTACACCGGCGATGAAAGCCGCACGCGCGTCACCCAATGGGAGACGCTGGACTGGGTGCAGGAAGTGCAAAAACGCGGCGCGGGTGAAATTGTGCTGAACATGATGAACCAGGACGGCGTACGCAACGGTTACGACCTAGAGCAACTGAAAAAAGTGCGCGCGGTCTGCCAGGTTCCGCTGATTGCCTCCGGCGGCGCGGGCACCATGGAACACTTCCTGGAAGCCTTCCGCGATGCGAACGTAGACGGCGCGCTGGCCGCTTCCGTATTTCACAAACAGATTATCAATATTGGTGAGTTAAAAACGTACCTGGCCGACCAGGGCGTGGAGATCAGGGTATGTTAACAGAGCAACAACAGGCGCAGCTGGACTGGGAAAAAACTGACGGATTACTGCCGGTGGTTGTACAGCATGCCGTTTCAGGCGAAGTGCTGATGCTGGGATACATGAACCAGGAGGCACTGACAAAAACGATCGACAGCGGCAAGGTGACGTTTTTCTCGCGCACCAAACAGCGCCTGTGGACGAAAGGGGAAACCTCGGGTCACTTCCTGAATGTGGTCAGCATTACGCCAGACTGCGACAACGACACCCTGCTGGTGCTGGTCAACCCGATTGGGCCTACCTGCCACAAAGGCACCAGCAGCTGCTTCGGCGAGGCGAGCCACCAGTGGCTGTTCCTCTATCAGCTGGAACAGCTGCTGGCAGAGCGTAAATCAGCGGATCCCGAGAGCTCGTACACGGCGAAACTGTACGCCAGCGGCACCAAGCGTATTGCGCAGAAGGTGGGTGAGGAAGGCGTTGAAACGGCGCTGGCGGCCACCGTGCATGACCGTGAGGAGCTGACGAACGAAGCGTCGGATTTGATGTATCACCTGCTGGTGCTGCTTCAGGATCAGGAGCTGGATTTAACGACGGTGATTGAGAATTTGCGGAAACGACATAAATAAAAAAAGACCGGGGAGACCCGGTCTTTTTTTGTGCGTAAATCAGGCTCTTGGCTTGTAGTTTCTCAGCGCGTTACGGCCGAGGACGACAGCAGAACCGATGATCCCGCCGAGGAGAACGGCAAGGATGAGGGTAAGGGCCTTTTTAGGGCTGTCACGCTTGATTGGCAGATCTGGTTTCATCACGTAACGATACACGTGTACTGTGTCTGGGTTAACATTGAGGTTTTCAATATCCAGTAAGTTCTTTTTGGTCTGATAGTAAGAGCCAGGAAAGACCAGCGGACGGGACGCCTCGTTATCAACCATTGATTTGAGCGCTACGGTGCCCAGCAGGAACATGGTTTCCTGAGTAACATCCTGCGTTTGCTGGAGCTGCGGTGTACTAATTTTCGCCGCTTCCGCGTTCTTAAGCGCCTCAGAAATTTGCTTGATACGCAGATCTTTTTGCTCCTGTGCCACTTTCTCCTGGTTCAGAAGAGAGTCGTTCAGGGTTGTGATCTGTTGCTTGAGGTTGTCTCTGAGGTCAAGCGTCAGCTCTTTGGCCGTCTGTTCGTCGACCTGCTGGATGTACTGAGCAAGTTGTTTTTGAGCCGCTTCAGCCGATTCGCCCTGATAGGTCACCGTTAAGGGTAATCCCTGTCCTTTAACAGTCGGTTCGATTGTCAGTTTTTCTGGATCTTCCTGATTATCAAGCGCCTGGGCTAATGCAGAGAACGAGGAGTTGAAACGACCTATTGCACGATTCTGAATATCAAGCATCGACGGTGCAGCACCGCCATAAAGAATATTCAACGCATTGGAATAGGTAGCTATTTGTGCAGCATCAGGTTGAGCAATGATAGCAGATGACGTCCATTTCTCTTTGGCTACAGTGATATAAATAACGGCGAGAACGATAAAAGCAGCAACAAATGCCCCTATTACCCACTTACCACGCCACAGCTGTAGCACTAAATCCAGTAAATCAATTTGCTCCGGGTCATTGTTACGTGTGACCAGGTTATCGTTGTTGTGCGTCATACAATCCCTAACAGATGAAAAAGGGCAAAAACAATCTTGTTTCCTTAGTGTATCTGTTGCTGAAGAATTTTCTATAAGAATCCGATGAGTTATATCGGAAAGATGGGTTATGTAAGTGAAGTGCGACGCGCTATCATAGTCGGATTCTGATGTCCTGGGACATCAACAAGAACACTGTGAATGAGGGAAGCTATGAAATTTCTGGTAACGGGCGCGGCGGGCTTTATCGGTTCTCATGTCAGCAAGCGCCTGCTTGATGCAGGGCATAAGGTTGTTGGGATTGATAATCTGAATGATTACTATGATCCTAACCTCAAGCTCGCTCGCCTCGAACTGCTCAAATCCGAGAGTTTCACCTTCCACAAGCTGGACTTAGCGGACCGCGACGGCATGGCTGCGCTCTTCGCCAATGAGAAATTTGACCGCGTAATCCATCTTGCCGCACAGGCGGGCGTGCGTTACTCGCTGGAAAACCCGCATGCCTACGCTGATGCGAACCTGGTAGGTCACCTGAACGTGCTGGAAGGCTGTCGCCACAATAAGGTTCAGCATCTTCTGTATGCGTCATCCAGCTCTGTGTACGGCCTCAACCGTAAGATGCCGTTTTCTACTGACGACTCCGTAGATCATCCGGTATCGCTGTATGCCGCAACCAAAAAAGCCAATGAGCTGATGTCGCATACCTATTCGCATCTGTATAACCTGCCGACCACTGGCCTGCGCTTCTTTACCGTCTATGGCCCGTGGGGGCGCCCGGACATGGCGCTGTTCAAATTCACCAAAGCCATGATTGAAGGCAACAGCATCGACGTATACAACTACGGCAAGATGAAGCGCGACTTCACCTATATCGATGATATTGCGGAGGCGATTATTCGCCTACAGGACGTCATTCCTCAGGCAGATGCCGACTGGACGGTCGAAACCGGTTCGCCAGCAACCAGTTCTGCCCCGTATCGCGTGTATAACATCGGTAACAGTTCACCTGTCGAACTGATGGATTACATCACCGCGCTTGAAGAGGCGCTGGGCAAAGAAGCGGTGAAAAATATGATGCCGATCCAGCCGGGGGACGTGCTGGAGACCAGTGCGGACACCAAAGCGCTGTATGACGTTATTGGGTTTAAACCACAAACCTCAGTCAAAGAAGGCGTGAAAAACTTCGTCGACTGGTACCGCAACTTCTATAACGTTTAAAAACAAAAAACCCGGCAGATTGCCGGGTTTTTTTATATCACGATTTTAATCAGTCGCTGCCGAACAAATCGCGGGTATAGACTTTATCTTTCACGTCCGCCAGCTCTTCCGCCATACGGTTGGAGATAATTACATCCGCTTCTTTCTTGAATGCATCCAGATCGCGAATGACGCGAGAGTGGAAGAACTCGTCTTCCTGCATGGCCGGTTCATAAATAATGACCTGTACGCCCTTCGCCTTAATACGCTTCATGATCCCCTGAATGGAAGAAGCGCGGAAGTTATCGGAACCGCTCTTCATGATCAGGCGATACACGCCCACCACTTTCGGCTGACGCGCCAGAATGGAATCCGAGATGAAGTCTTTACGCGTGCGGTTGGCATCCACAATGGCGGAAATCAGGTTGTTCGGCACCGCCTGATAGTTAGCCAGCAGCTGCTTGGTATCTTTTGGCAGGCAGTAACCACCGTAACCGAAGGACGGGTTGTTGTAATGGTTACCGATACGCGGGTCAAGACACACGCCCTCGATGATCTGACGGGTGTTCAGACCTAAGCTCTCGGCATAGCTGTCAAGTTCGTTGAAGTAAGCCACACGCATCGCCAGATAGGTATTGGCGAAAAGCTTAATGGCCTCTGCCTCGGTGGAATCGGTGAACAGGACCGGAATATCTTTTTTGATTGCGCCTTCCTGAAGCAACGCAGCAAAACGCTCTGCGCGCTCGGAACGCTCGCCAATCACGATACGGGATGGGTGCAGGTTATCGTATAACGCCCTGCCCTCGCGGAGAAATTCCGGCGAGAAGAAGACATTATCAATACCCAACTCTTCTTTAATCGATTTGGTGAAACCCACTGGAATTGTCGACTTGATGATCATCACTGCGTTCGGGTTGATTGCCGTAACGTCTTTAATCACCGCTTCAACGGTTGATGTATTGAAGTAGTTAGTTTTAGGATCGTAGTCGGTTGGGGTGGCGATGATGACGAAATCCGCATCGCGGTAAGCATCTTCTTTGTCCGTGGTAGCGCGGAAGTTCAGCGGTTTGGTCGCGAGGTATTCTTCAATCTCTTTATCGACGATCGGGGACTTCTTCTGGTTAAGCATGTCCACTTTTGCCTGCACGATATCCAGCGCAACCACTTCATGGTTTTGTGCAATCAGAATACCGTTTGAGAGACCAACATAGCCTGTTCCGGAGATGGTTATTTTCATTCGTTTAACTTCTTCAAGTTTGAGTTTCTGGAGGCGTAAGCACACCACCGCAATAAACAACTGTTGAGGTTTTTACCTCTTAAGTTGAGGGACTGTCAAGGCGAATGCCTTGCTTCAGAAAGGGATAAACGTAGTGATTTATGCGGCAATGAAAGTGGTTGGCTGGAGAAAGTAAGTCAACATGGGACTGAAAGCGATAAAAAAAGCCCGGTGAGTCTCACCGGGCCATGCTATCAGACTGAGTTAAATCAGATTAATCCAGCCATTCGGTGTGGAACACACCTTCTTTATCCGTACGCTTATAGGTATGCGCACCGAAGTAGTCACGCTGTGCCTGAATCAGGTTCGCTGGCAGAACGGCAGCACGATAGCTGTCGTAATATGCCACCGCAGCGGAGAAGGTCGGAACCGGGATACCATTCTGCACCGCGTACGCAACAACATCACGCAGCGCCTGCTGATATTCGTCAGCAATTTGTTTGAAGTAAGGTGCCAGCAGAAGGTTTGCGATACCCGCGTTTTCAGCATAGGCATCGGTGATTTTTTGCAAGAACTGAGCGCGAATGATACAGCCGGCACGGAAGATCTTCGCGATCTCACCGTAGTTCAGATCCCAGTTGTTCTCGTCTGATGCCGCACGCAGCTGAGAGAAGCCCTGCGCGTAAGAGACGATTTTACCCAGGTACAGTGCACGACGGACTTTCTCAACGAACTCCGCTTTATCACCAGCGGGTTTGGCCTGAGGACCAGACAGCACCTTAGATGCCGCAACACGCTGCTCTTTCAGAGAAGAGATATAACGTGCAAATACGGATTCGGTGATTAAGGACAATGGCTCACCCAGATCCAGAGAGCTCTGGCTGGTCCATTTACCAGTGCCTTTGTTCGCGGCTTCATCCAGAATCACATCAACCAGGTATTTACCCTCTTCATCTTTCTTGGTGAAGATATCTTTGGTGATGTCGATCAGGTAGCTGTTCAGCTCGCCTTTGTTCCACTCGGTGAAGGTCTCTGCGAGCTCCTCGTTGGAGAGGTTCAGGCCGCCTTTCAGCAGAGAGTAGGCTTCAGCAATCAGCTGCATATCGCCATATTCAATGCCGTTGTGAACCATTTTCACGTAATGACCAGCGCCATCAGGACCGATATAAGTCACACACGGCTCACCATCTTCCGCAACCGCAGCGATTTTGGTCAGAATTGGCGCAACCAGTTCATACGCTTCTTTCTGACCGCCAGGCATGATGGATGGACCTTTCAGAGCGCCTTCTTCACCGCCGGATACGCCGGTACCAATGAAGTTGAAGCCTTCAGCAGACAGTTCACGGTTACGACGAATGGTGTCCTGGAAGAAGGTGTTGCCGCCATCGATAATGATGTCGCCTTTATCCAGATACGGTTTCAGTGAATCGATAGCTGCATCGGTACCTGCGCCCGCTTTCACCATTAACAGGATACGACGAGGCGTTTCCAGAGACTCAACGAACTCTTTAACCGTATAGAAAGGAACCAGTTTTTTGCCTGGATTCTCAGCGATGACTTCTTCGGTCTTATCACGGGAGCGGTTGAAAACGGAGACGGTATAACCACGGCTTTCGATGTTGAGCGCCAGGTTGCGCCCCATCACTGCCATACCGACAACGCCGATCTGTTGCTTGGACATTACATACTCCTGTCAGGTGTGGTCGCCGCGACTGTTGCGCGGCTTGAAATGTGTATCTGATGTTAACTCAGGATCGGATGATAAGAATAGCTTTTGCTGACCTATGTCACATCGATTGCATAATCCTGGTACATTTAAACCGCCAAAAAATGCAGGCGTTGATAATCACTTTCTTAGCAACGCAAGAATTTCCTCTGTTTTTTCTTTCATGAGTGGCGCATCAGCCCGGGACTCCACGTTCAGGCGCACCACCGGCTCGGTGTTGGAGGA
>NZ_JADDTS010000088.1:0-1512 GCF_015159675.1 Enterobacter cloacae complex sp. S2 | reverse complement strand
GGTTTGATTGCCGGCATAATGATTTATAACGACAGCATTTTTGCCATGATTTTATATTCTATCATAAATGCGCTTTGTTATTTTTCTTTATCAATATTTGTATTATGGAAATCTAAACAATATGAGCGGAAAGTATTTAGATCCTGTAGTTAGAGCTGAAAATATGCAATTGCAAGAAAACAATACTGCAAAAAAGGCTAATGCAATTATAATAAATTTGTTATTTGGAATTTGTATTCTTGCAGTTTCATTTCGCGTACTGATTGTAGCTGTCATCATGCTAGCAGTCTGTGCTTTATGGTCTTTATTTACATTAAAAGCATCCCTAAGAACCTTCGCAATGATGGGATTGGTTCTGCTATTTTTAGGTGCATATTATTTCTTGGGATTATCTCATTATGAGAGGGGCCCTGAAAAATTTACAAATGCATTTTCCCTAATATTATTGTCATTCATCTTTTTCTTCATATTAGGTTATAAAGAAAGTGTCAGTGGAAGAATTAAATGGCTAAATTACTTTTCACTGTGTAGCATTGTTTACGTCATTATAGTCTGTATCTATAGCATGCTCAAAGGATATCCGGGTTATAATCTTGTTTATGATCCTATTAATAGGGGAGAAGAGAACTCTCCACTTTACGCGCTTCAGTTGGTTCTTTTCAGTATAGCTTATGTCAATTTTAATTGGTCAAAGCAACGTAGGTTATTTAATATAGCCTTAATGCTTGTTGCTACTTTCTTTAGTGTAATTTATCTTGGTTCGAGAGCAGCATTTTTTCTAATAGTGATTTTCTTCACTCTGAAAATAATAACCAAGAAAAATAACTTATTATTCCTCTTTGTATTGCTTATTATTACAGCTCCAATATTAATCAGTTTCACTAGCGATCTGAATATAACTAATTCATTTAACTTTGGCGGATTTTCTGAACGAGGTCTTGATAGCCCAAGATTCAGTATGTTTATTTACGGCATATCCAATTTCTTGGATTATCCTTTTGGCGGATTAAAAGTACATGCTGAGGGCTATACAGGTATTTGGTTCCATAATATGCTCTTAGATTTAGTTAGAGTATCTGGCTTTTACGTAATGTTTTTATGGCTAACGATCCTCGTGCTAACCACTTATCTTTTAATGAAACTTAAAAATAAGCAATACATCATACTTTTCATCATAATAAATATTGCTTTTATGCAAGATTTGGCATTCGATGGATTCTTTAATTTGATGGCGCTGGAATTCTATTTAATCGGAGCATCCTTGTTTAAGGAGCGAAATCTGAATGTTTAAAGAAATACTATTTATTAATGAGTCTCCTGTCTATGGTGGACATGAGGAAATGTTTTTACGCCATATTAAAGAAATAGCTAAAAACAATCATTTATATCTAAACATAATTGTAAATATAAAGAATGAACGATTAATAAAAGAAATAGATTGTTTAACGAAAATAAGTTCCAACATTAATGTAAATATTTTTCGACATCGATTCTGGGGCTTGCCATTAAGAC
>NZ_JADDTS010000087.1:0-1859 GCF_015159675.1 Enterobacter cloacae complex sp. S2 | reverse complement strand
GCTGTGGTGGACGAAGACGGCGAATCAGCCGCAAGCACTGGCTCAATTGCGTATGTACTCGTAGAACCAGCGAAAGCAGGGGATAAATATCTGATTGTTGCCAATCCGGTAATGGTGGTTCTGAATGCGGAAGCTCTGGAAACATCTCTCGATCACGCTTCTGTCGTGGCGACCCTTTTAGCTAAAGGCTATGTCTTTGCCGATTATGGCACTGTTGCACTGCGTACCACATAAGAATAATAAGGAATAACAACATAATGTCTTACACCGATCTATTTTCTGGGAAAATGTATGATTTCGCCTCTCCCTTCGAGATCAGCGTTGCCCCCAATAATGTCATCTCGAATTTAAATCTATTTAAGATTGAACATCACCAGCTAAACCGCATTGCAATTGATACCAGCATTATCTCTGATAATCTGACTGCACCGGAACAGCCAGCCTACGCACAAAGCGCCTGGGGTACGGCACGCCGTCCAGAGTTCAGCACTCAGCTTTATGGTCTTCGCTACGTGAACTCTTTAAACTCCGTAACCTCGCGTGATCTGGAACAGTACCGCAGCCGTCAAATTCCAGATGTAGGCGATCAGATTACGCTGGCACTGGCTGATTTCTCTGCCGCCCAATACAGTCAGATTCAAAACAGTATCGAGCTTGCACTTTGTGAAGCCCTGTTGGAGCTGAAACAGGACAGCGACTACACCGATCAGGGAAACTTAGATTTCCTTGCAGGTGGTGCTAAAACGCAGTTCACGCTTGATGCAAGCGACACAGCGAATATCTTTGAACAGCTAACGCAGATTAACCGTATTCAGTCGGTAACTCTGGGTGAAGGGCTGGCAAAACAACGCCGTGGTATGGTGATTCTGGCAGCAGGAAAGGCCGCAAGCGCCCTCCGTTACCATTCAAGCATTTCGCAGTTTATGACCTACACCCTGAGCGTTAACAATCCTGATAACTTCTTTACCAAAGTGCAGACCGATAACCCTGGGCTTGAGTCCTGGCAGTTAAACGGCGTTACCGTGATCGATGTTACCGGAATCCCTTCCATTGCCTCCCGCATTGGCGCTGATGGTTTCGTAGCGATCCCACTGCTTGATAAAAATGCTTTCACTCTGCATAGCGGTGTGGGTACTCGCCACGCTACACAGGGCAAGGGTGCTGATCTGGTTCATCAATACGTTGTGGTTGATCAGCAATTTGGTTTCCCTTCTATCTGTTCCGAGTCTTCATTCCTGCCGTTCATCCCACAAGTGGTGGCACAGTCGATTGTATTCGGTAGCTTGAGCGCTTAACGAGCGTAGACGGTAGTTCTAACCGTCTGAAATAAAGAAGAACTATTTGAATAGGGCGTGTGAACGTTGGGAACATCTCCCCAGTGTTCCCGCCCTTTTTTATTTCCAGAATAAGAGGAAAGATGAAATTGGAACTTATCCTAAAGAGTCGAGGCTTGCATTTACAACTTAATGATACGAATGCCGAGCAACTACTGAATTTAGCAGCCGTATCGAGAGCACTTGATGTGAGCTATTCAAATTTAAGACAACTCATTTTCAAAGGAATGAGTGTATCAGATGCGCTTAATTATCTTGTGAACGAAAAGAAAGGCGGTGAATAATCATGCTTGAAATCCACACAAGTTCTATCAAGAACACGGTGAAATTTAGTGTTGATCGTAATTCAATGAAAGAAGCTATGGACGCTTTCGATCAAATTCAGAAGAAAGCTAAAGGCATTAAAGATCCCACGTTGAATATGAAAAAATTCAGCCAAGGGCTTAAATCTGCTGAAAGAGAATTAGACAAGCTGAATAAGAAAGCGTCAAAGCCTCGTAATAGCGATGAACGAGAAAAGGCAAG
>NZ_JADDTS010000086.1:0-5897 GCF_015159675.1 Enterobacter cloacae complex sp. S2 | reverse complement strand
CAAACTTGATACGTGTAAGACCATCTTGCAAATAGAATGCTGACAGCCGGTTTGCTGTTTCGACGAGTTTCCGGGCCTCCAGATTCACCATGGTATCTGACCATGTTCTGTTCCAGCCCCTGTTAAGCAACGCAATATCCATTAAAGACTCCTTTCCAAAATGTGTCTGGTCATTTTACGTGCAATAAGGTCGAAGACAACAGGAAATACTTACACAACCCGCCCCCGTAGGTGTCCCGTCTCTTTATCCTCCCAGTTTACATCCTCCTGCTTAAAATATCCCCGGCTCTATTATAGATCCGCTGAGTGGATCGATTAGCCGCCTAATAATTTCACTAGATCTGCATGAAACATCCTGGTGTTATCACTGCGTTACACTACTTTGCTTGCGTTGCAACTTGCCTCGCTTTATTACAACAGGCGAAACGCTGTCTTCCTGTGCCTTTGCCGTAACACTGCTGACTTGCTGGCAATGGTTGAGCGGTTAACAGAACGGGGTGTAGTTGTTCAGATCCACAAAGAGGATTTTAAGACCGGGAAGAACTCTCCAGCAGGTAATATGATGCTGACCGTACTGGCAGCAGTCGCACAGATGGAACGTGAAACGATGCTGGAGCGCCAGCGTGAAGGTTACGAAGCAGCAAAAGCCGCAGGCAGGATCACCGGACGGGGCAAAGGTCGCTCTATTGATCGTGAAGCCATTAAAGCAGAACTCGCAGCAGGTAAAACCATTCCTGCAATCGCAGAAAGCCACAACGTCAGCACCAGAACAGTCATGAACATTAAGGCCGAAGCCTGAACAATTCTAAAACATCCCCACTTTGACCTCGCTCCGGCGGGGTTTTTTATTGCCTGAAATCCACACCAGCGCGAGCACCACCACCAATAGCTCCGTATGCACCACCAGAAGCTCTACAGCTCGTCATCCCCCTCACAATTGTAAACTGACAGACCCATATCACAGCGTCCCGCTGAGAGGCTCTCACAGACCCAGAAATGGAGGGTTTTTCGTTGTTTTTATACGAAAATTATTTATCTGTATAGAAGGGCGGATCGGTGATTGTGTTTAGCTGCGCCACAGATGGTAGTTCTGCCTAGGCCGCGCCATTACTGGCTTTGCTGCATGCACCACATCATAACGCCCATAGGTACAGACTTGTGCTTTGTACGTTCAGTGACCACTTCAGCATGATTAACTACGGATTATAGGCTATTTTAGGTGCATTTAATCTATTTTGTTCGCAGGATAGCCAGTGGCAAAGATCATCCACCTAATTTTTACAGAAAACCAGTATAGGATTGCCAATCTTCAGCCAGCGCGGAGAATGGTCGATACTTTCAGATGAAAGCGGGGGGGATAATCAATACTCGGAGCGGATCAGGTGTCTGGACCGCCTCAGGTGTTGCCGTTGATTGTGCCATTGAAGCATGACGCGGACATATCAAACCATGTCAAAAATTCCGACATAAACCACTGAAGGAAGGTAAGTGGCTTTCCTCTGTCAGAGGGTAGGGAGGTTTTAGCAAAGTTTGTACATGAATCAATACTAAGTGTTAATCAATACAAAGTACTTCTGACTTTCGCAAAGCGAAACCAACCATTGTCGTAATGTCCTTGCATCACCCAAATAATAAGAAAGTGGAGATGGAATCTGCCGAAAAGTTTCGGCTGGATTGCTGTAAAGTTCATCATTATGATTGCTTGCATAATCAGCGATTGGAAAAACACTTTTGGGAGATAAGGGACGAGACGATATGAAAGTGACTGATGAGGCTTTGTTACGTTCAGGGTTTACGCAGCCCGAATTGCAGAAGATAAAAAGCAATATTGAAAAATATGGAGGAACGCCTGGAGAGGCCATAAATGACCTCGCTAGACGATTTGTTACCCTGGCGGGAGTGGTGGCTGTGTGTACCTTTACCCTACTGCTACTTTTCGTCTTCAGCTCACCTGATAGAGCAGCTGCATGGGGGCTGGCGATGATCTTTGGGGTTGCCATTATGTCCTTCGCACAGCCGCCGGTAATTTCCTATAAATCCTGGCGTTATCGAAAAAATACAAAGGATTAACGGGTTTCATTTTCTGCTGTTAACAGGTCGAAAATCACTTTTGCTTTAACGCCATAACCGATAATCTTCATTGTTATCTTAAGAGTGCTTATTGTGCTGAAATTGCTATAGTAATCGTGTGAAAACCAGCGGAATAATCTCCAGGCTCCAGTTTTCGAGCAAGTCCTACTTGGCTGCTGAATATACCTACAGGCTGGATAAAGAAAAGCTCACTGATTACTCTCTTGAACAGCAAGCCTCTATTTTAGCTGATTACTGGTTACTGCTGGTTTATGGGATTAGTAAGTGGTCTTATTATCAAAGGCCTGGGCGCATGGGGATGTACAGGGGCGTTAAACATGAAATACAAAATGTTGCTGGGTGTTGTGTTCATCTTAACGGGATGCCCTGGGCCTGGTGATCGAATGGTAGATCGTGAATCTTCAACGGCATTAATCAAAGATAATCAAGTTTGTGTGTTGTCACCACTGGAGCCACAGGAACGGATCACTGCTATCCAAATCAACAGTGATAATAGCGACTCTCTTCACAAGATTTTTGATGACAAGCCCGTGTATGTTCAAAAGGGCGGGTGTCTTCCTGTGTTCGGATTTAAGTTTACACCTGGAGAGCGGTATAACTTCGCCTATGACGTCCAATCTGATAAATCAGGGTCACATTTAGTCACTGCTGTATTTTCTTATCCCAAAGAATAAGGGGCTGAACGCCCCATATTCTTAACGGCGTGTAAACGCCAATCTGAGCCCTAATCCAATGAATGTTACACCAACAATTCTATCCAGTATTTTCTGCAACCTTCTGTTTTGCGAAACGGTTCCGGCTGCACTACCTGCAAGTACGGCGAACGTTAAATCAGTCATAAAAGCGATCAATGCGTAGGTCATTCCCAGGAGTAGGAAAGAAGCTGTCTGGTGCTCGCTTCCAGGCGCAACGAATTGAGGGAAAAAGGAGATGAAGAATAACAGTACCTTCGGGTTGGTTAAGGTAGTTATGAAACCTTTAGTAAGTAGACTCGTCAGAGTCGCTTTTGCCTTAACGCGTTCAGCTTCGTTGTGATTCGTGGTTTGCTTTGTCAGCGTTCCCCAAATCATCTTACTACCGAGATACACCAGATAAGCCGCACCGAGAGACTTAATGATGGTGAACATCATCGGAGATGCTGTTATCAACGCGGTTAATCCCACAGCGCTTGCAATTGCATGTGTGCAACTACCTAATGCTACACCAGCGGCAGAGATAATTCCCGCGCGTCTTCCATTAACCACGCTTTGACCTACCACGTAGGCTATATCAGGCCCAGGTGTAACGGAAAGGAGAAATACAGATAGGGCGAAAAGCCCAAAATGGGTTATGTCCAGCATAGCCATCTCCAGAAAAAAATTATGTACCTCCATGCTAACACTGAATTTTTATGCGTAAAGGGTGATTTTATATGCTTTTAGTCTGCTTTTGCTAAACAACGAATCACTCATGGCATAACACGCTAAGTTGCACATTTCCTGTACCCTGGATACCCTGAGATTAATCCTAATAACTCAAGGGTGAGTATGGCTAGCGGGAAGAGAAAGAATCAAAAGGAATCGCCTGAAGAAGAGTTAGATCGCCTGCTGGATGAGCTTGAACTCACACCGGAGCAACGGGAGTTTATCGAATCCATGCGAGAGGATAAGAGCGATCCCAGTAGTGAGTAACGCTTGTCTTAAGCCGAACGAGTACAAACGGCATTGTAAGAAATTCTTCTCCTGGTGCATGCAGAATCACGGTGCCTTTGTTCCGGCTGTCGCTGGAGTGTCATAAATATAATTACGCGCGCGCATAATTTAAAATTAAACCCTCTTTCTTTTTACGTAATCAATCGCCCCTGTTATATCTGTCGGCAAATTTTTTATTTCCCGGATCGCAGATGAAAACACGACTCCTCCTGTGCGCTGGCTTATTAGCTGCCTCCAGTGCCCATGCCAGCGCCCTCTATTTTTATGAAGCTGGCACCGAAGATACCGCGCTTGCCGGAGCAGGGCAGGCGGCTCGTGCGCAGGATGCCTCTACAATTATGACCAACCCGGCTGGCATGACACGCTTACCGGATCATATGGTCACTGGTGGGTTACAGGTTATGGATGGCTCCATCGACAACCAGCTGGATAACGATGCCCATCAAAGCCCCGGCGATGTGATGAAAACCATCCCGAATGCCAGCGCCTTTTATAGCCAGAAGGTGACCGATAATCTTTATGCCGGGGTCGGGCTTTACGGTAATTACGGCCTGGGGATCGACTACGGCAGCTGGGCGGGCGACAGGCTGATTAAAAAGAGTACCATGGTAGCCATGACGCTCAGCCCCTCGCTGGCCTATAAGCTTAACGACCGTCTTTCGATTGGCGCGTCCGCCAACGTTAACTACGGTTACTTCTCGCTGACTCGCAGCGTTAACGATGATGACTACCGGCGACGCGATGAAGACCTGGCCATGAGCTATCGGCTTGGGCTGCTGATGCAGCTAACTGACCAGACCCGAGCCGGTATTACCTGGAACAGCGAAACGGACTACAGCTTCAATATTGACGGCAACGCGCGTCTACAGAACGGCACCTACGACCTGCCGGTGTCAGCACAAATCAGCGCGCCGCAGCAAATTATGCTCAGCCTTGTGCATGACATTAACCCGCAGTGGTCGGTTATGGGCGATCTCGGCTGGCAGGACTGGAGCCAGTTCGGCGCGCCGCAAATCGTCGTCGGGGACCAGCAGCTTAACAACGTCAGCCGCCTGAAGGACACGTGGCACGGTGCGGCGGGCGTGCAGTATCGTCCAACGCCTCAGTGGCGACTGAATGCCGGTGTGGCGTTCGATAGCTCGCCGTATGAAAGCCAGAGCGATGTGGCCTTAACCTTACCTACCGGCGATGAGTGGCGATTTGGTACGGGAGCCCAGTATCAAATCACCCCGGCCAGCAATATTGGTATTGCCGTGTCGTATCTTCATATGCAGTCGTCGCATGTGAAATCGCCGGTGGCGTTTGCCGGAAGTTACGACCATCCTTATCTTTGGTTTGCCAGCGTCAACTACAGCTATCAGTTTTGATCGGCTAACCGCTTAAAATATATGGTCTATAATGGCAGATACTGAATGTCAGAAGGTTGTACCATGCATATTTTACCGCCTGTTCGACCCGAAAAATCCATCGAACGACTGACCGCTATCCTTGAGCCGATAGCGGAGAAAGTGCACGTTGTTCCACGTAAGCGACTCACCTGGTTACGGAAGGGGAAACAGCAGATGTACCTCTTTCTGGAAGGGGAGCTGTCCCTGCTGCGGACATCAGATGGACTGGTGGTCGTGACCGTTTACGAGCCGCATTTGTTTGGTATTGCTGAGATGATCCAGCCTACGCAAGGCCATTTTCTCCGTGCGGAAAGGGAGTCGACCATTTTACGTCTCGATGCGGACAAGGCGGCCGAGTTATTCCGTGCCGAGGGCGTCTGGGAGGATGTCGCAGCGCTGCTCTCATACCATACGGCCTATTTGATATTCCGTGATGCGCAGGTACTCCAGCAGCGTACCTATTCCGTTATTCGTAACCACCTTCAGGAAATGATTTTGCTCCCGGAGGAGACGCGTTTGCGTACCACGATACTGGAATATATTCAGGATCGTACGCTGCTTTCTCGCAGTAGTATACTCAATGTATTATCCGCCCTTAAACAGGGAGAATATATTTCCTTTAAGCGCGGTGGGTATTTGCTTGAAGTCAGACACTTACCTGAATCATTCTAGGGGAAGTTTAAAATTAAACAGAAATGGAATTAACGAGGCTGTTAATTTTCTATAT
>NZ_JADDTS010000085.1:0-2025 GCF_015159675.1 Enterobacter cloacae complex sp. S2 | reverse complement strand
TCTGCTTATAGCTGCCGCGTCTGGCTTCATTCACCGGCGGGAAGTCGTTGGCCTCGGCCAGACGCTGCACGTCGCGCAGGCCGGTGTCGCCGCTGATAGGACGCGCGCCCTTGCGCACCAGCTTCATGCCGTTGTAGTCCATCGGATTATGACTGGCCGTCACTTCGATACCGCCGTCCACGCCCAGGTGGAAGGTGGCAAAATAGATCTCTTCGGTACCGGAAAGACCAATGTCCAGCACGTCGACGCCCGCGTCCTGTAGCCCTTTCGCCAGCGCCAGCTTCAGGGATTCGCTTGTCAGACGCACGTCGCCGCCCAGCACGATAGTTTGTGGTTTCAGGTATTCGCCGTACGCGCGACCGATGCGCCACGCAATGTCTTCGTTCAGCTCTTCGCCCAGCTTGCCGCGAATATCGTAGGCTTTAAAACAGGTTAATTTCTGCATGATAATTTTATTCTCTATAAATATCGTCTTCTGCTAGGTATGGCCCCGTTTGCACTTCAATAATTTCCAAATCAATTTTTCCCGGATTTGAAAAATTATGTTTTACTCCAGCCGGAATAAAAGTGGATTCATTCTCTTTAACTGTTTTTATTTCATCACCACACATAACCAAAGCTGTGCCTGAAAGAACAATCCAATGCTCTGTTCTATTATAATGAATTTGCTCTGAACTACTATGGCCAGGTTTTATAACAACACGCTTGATGTTGTATTTACTACCAGAACTCACAACTTCATGACTACCCCAAGGGCGGAATTGTTCATTGTGATTCTGATATTCTGGTCTATTTTTTACCTGAAGATGATTAACTACATCCTTGACCTTTTGCACATTGTTTTTAGAAACTACGAGTAACGCGTCACTCGTGTCTACAACAATAATGTCATCGACACCAACGCATGCAACGAATCTGTCTTTAGAATAGATATAACTATTGGAAGTTTCATTCAAATAGACATCACCGTTAGAGACGTTATTATTGTCATCTTTATTACTAACTTCCCATAGTGCACTCCAGGAACCAACATCGCTCCAACCAATATCTACAGGCACAACAACACCTTTCTTTGTCAATTCCATCACGGCAAAGTCAATTGAATCAGAGGGGCAATGAGCGAAACTAGTAGGCTCTACTCTTAAGAAACCAAGATCAGTAATTGCATTATTAACAGACTTCAAGCAGGACTCATAAATTTCTGGTCGAAAAGCATTTATTTCCTGAAGAAAAGTTGAAGCTTTAAAAAGAAAGATACCACTATTCCAGCTATACTTATCATCTGAAATATACTCAATAGCTTTAGTTAGGCTAGGTTTCTCAACGAAGCGTTCTATATCGTATATTCCTTCACCGATCTTACCACTTGCCTTAATATAGCCATATCCAGTTTCGGGCGAGGTAGGCTTAATACCGAATGTTACTAAAAAGCCCTTTTCTGCATATTCACGCGCTTTTTTTATGCTTTCTGAGAATTGCATCTCATCTTTAATGAGGTGATCCGAGGGCATTACTAGCAAAAGAGGATCAGCTCCATTTTTAATAGAACTGAATGCAGAAATCGCTATTGCTGGGGCAGTATTCCTTGCGGCTGGCTCAAGGATTATTTGCGAATCAGGATGTTTAGTTTTTTTAATTTGCTCCTTGACCAAAAAACGATACTCATTATTTGTTATAATTATCGGAGTTCCGTAATCTATATCAGTTAAGCGATTAAGTGTATTCTGTAGTAAGCTTCCCTTAGACAACAGATCTAGAAATTGCTTTGGAAAAAGCGAGCGAGACAGAGGCCAAAGGCGGGTACCGCTACCCCCAGCCATAATTACTGGTATAATCATCTTTTTATCCTATTATTATATTTAAAGCATAAGAATTTCAAAATACTGCTTACATGCCACCAGAAATGCTTAGAAAAAATGCTTCTGTTGGCATGTTTTGCAAAATGGATAGCTTTAACTTCGGGATAGTATCTTACAGGTACATTATATAGATGAGAACGATAACATATATCAATATCCTCACAAA
>NZ_JADDTS010000084.1:0-678 GCF_015159675.1 Enterobacter cloacae complex sp. S2 | reverse complement strand
TTCAGGTTGAAAAGGCGTAAGGAGTAACCGATGACAACCCAGTATGGATTTTTTATTGATTCCAGCCGCTGCACCGGGTGTAAAACCTGCGAGCTGGCCTGCAAGGATTACAAAGATCTGACCCCGGACGTCAGCTTCCGTCGTATTTATGAATACGCGGGCGGCGACTGGCAGGAGGATAACGGCGTCTGGCATCAGAACGTCTTCGCCTATTACCTGTCGATTGCCTGCAACCACTGCGAAGATCCGGCCTGCACCAAGGTCTGCCCGAGCGGGGCAATGCACAAGCGCGACGACGGTTTTGTGGTGGTGGACGAGGATGTCTGCATCGGCTGTCGCTACTGCCACATGGCCTGCCCGTATGGTGCGCCGCAGTATAACGCGGCTAAAGGCCACATGACCAAGTGCGACGGCTGCCACAACCGCGTGGCGGACGGCAAAAAGCCCATCTGCGTCGAGTCCTGCCCGCTGCGCGCGCTGGACTTTGGCCCGATTGAAGAGCTGCGTAAAAAACACGGCCAGCTTGCTGCGGTCGCGCCGCTGCCGTCTGCGCACTTCACGAAGCCGAGTATTGTGATTAAACCTAACGCCAACAGCCGTCCGACGGGTGACACCACCGGCTACCTGGCAAACCCGAAGGAGGTGTGAGATGGGAAGTGGATGGCATGAATGGCCGCT
>NZ_JADDTS010000083.1:0-6299 GCF_015159675.1 Enterobacter cloacae complex sp. S2 | reverse complement strand
CCGGCGGCCGGGGCCCCCCCCCCCCGGCCCCCCCCCACCCCCCGGGGCCCCCCCCCGGGGCCCCGGCCCCCCCCCCCCCCCCCCCGGCCCACCCGCCTGATCCGCCATAGTGCGTAGATTTTGTCTTTTCATAACCGTAAAAATAAAAATGCCCGGAAACACCGGGCCTTAAGAATAAATTTGTTCAGGCAAGGCGATTGCCAGGGATGAACCATTCACGACGAGAATTTAATAGATCCTGCGCGCTCATTGCCTTTTTACCGGCCGGTTGCAGCGATTCAAGATTCAGTATCCCTTCTCCGGTCGCAACCTGGATACCGTTTTTGCTGGCGTCGATAATCGTACCGGGCTCTGCCGATGCATTGCCGTTAATAACTGAAGCTTTCCAGACTTTCACTGGCTGCTCATCAATCATCAACCAGCTCATCGGCCATGGATTAAAGGCGCGGATGCAGCGTTCGAGTTGAGCTGCTGACAGGGACCAGTCGATCCGGGCTTCTTCTTTACTCAGTTTCTCAGCATAGGTCACCTGTGCCTCATCCTGCACTTCAGGTGTCGCTGTATTGTCAGCAAGCTGTTGCAGCGTCTCAATCAGCCCCTGCGGGCCGAGATCCGCCAGCTTGTCATACAGCGTGGCGCTGGTATCTTCTGCGGTGATGGGACACGCCAGTTTATACAGCATGTCGCCCGTGTCTAAACCTACGTCCATCTTCATGATTGTCACGCCAGTTTCAGCATCGCCTGCCCACAGAGCGCGCTGAATAGGGGCTGCACCACGCCAGCGTGGGAGCAAAGAACCATGAACGTTAACACAGCCCAGGCGGGGCATATCAAGTACCGCTTTCGGCAGAATGAGGCCGTAAGCCACAACTACCATCACGTCCGCGTTCAGGTCTGCCACTAACTTCTGGTTTTCCTCAGGTCGTAATGACGCAGGCTGGAAAACCGGTAAACCATGTGTTTCTGCCAGTACCTTAACCGGGCCAGGCATCAGTTTTTTACCGCGGCCAGCCGGACGGTCCGGCTGAGTAAATACGCCAACAATCTGATGGCCAGACGTTAACAGCGCGTCGAGATGACGCGCTGCAAAATCAGGGGTACCCGCGAAGATTATACGTAGTGATGTAGACACGTTATTCCTTGTATCCGGGGGCGTTAAGCGCGAGAACGCAAACGATCCAGTTTCTCAACTTTCTGACGAATACGCTGTTGCTTCAGAGGTGAGAGGTAATCGATAAACAGTTTACCGACCAGGTGATCCATCTCATGCTGAATGCAAATCGCCAGCAGATCGTCGGCTTCCAGCTCAAACGGATTGCCGTCACGATCCAGTGCGCGGATTTTAACTTTTTCGGCACGTGGCACCAAAGCGCGCTGTTCAGGGATAGACAGACAGCCTTCCTCAATACCTGTTTCGCCGCTTTTTTCCAGCAGCTCAGGGTTGATCAGCACCAGGCGCTCATCACGATTTTCAGAAACGTCGATCACAATAATACGTTTGTGAATGTCTACCTGGGTCGCGGCAAGGCCAATGCCTTCTTCAGCGTACATGGTATCGAACATATCATCGACGGTACGCTGAATTTCTGCATTCACTTCTTTAACCGGTTCCGCGACGATGCGAAGGCGCTCGTCAGGAATATGTAACACTTGCAAAACTGCCATAAATTTCCAGAGTCGTGTTCAGGAGTTGATAAGAATATTACTTCTATTCTAGACAAATCCCCGGTCGATTGACAGCATCAGTGACCAATCGCAAAGATTGCTGAGGCTGCTTATGGCAGGGAAAAGGATGACGTCCACAGAGGTATGGTTACGGCTTATAAACATCGGGTCGTTATACGGTGATGCGATGCTGGAGATTGCGCAGAGGCTGCTTCGCCAGGCAACCGTCGATGCTGAAGCTGTCAACGCGTCAGGGCTTTCGCCCAAACATGCCGTAAAGTTTTTTTCGTTCAGCGAGAGTGAGCTTGAACGTAGTCTGGAATGGCTGGAACACGCCGACAACCACCTTCTCACGGCGGATGATCCTCGCTTCCCGCCATTGTTGCGTTCTATCCCTGATTTTCCCGGGGCGCTATTTGTGCGAGGCCGCGTTGACGTGCTTAATAGCATGCAGCTTGCGGTTGTGGGCAGCCGTGCGCCCTCGTGGTACGGCGAGCGTTGGGGGAAAATGCTGAGTGAACAGCTGTCCCAATGTGGCTTTACGATCACCAGTGGTCTGGCTTGCGGCATCGACGGTGTAGCACATCATGCGGCGTTGTCTGCAAAAGGGCGAAGTGTCGCCGTGCTTGGCAATGGTCTTTTTAGTCTCTATCCGCGTCGTCATCACATTCTGGCTGAGCAACTTATCGCTTCAGAGGGGACAATAGTGTCTGAGTTTTCACTCTCAACACCGCCCAGACCGGGTAACTTTCCACGGCGTAACCGGATCATCAGTGGGTTAAGCCAGGGTGTGCTGGTGGTCGAAGCTGCGATTCGGAGTGGATCGCTGGTTACTGCAAGGTGCGCACTGGAGCAGGGGCGTGAAGTTTTTGCGCTGCCCGGCCCGTTGGGGAACCCCGGCTGCGAAGGCCCTCACTGGCTGATAAAACAGGGGGCGACGCTGGTGACCTGCAAAGAAGATATCCTTGAAAATTTGCAGTATGGACTGCATTGGTTGCAGGATGATCTCCAAAAGCGACATATTTCATCGGATCAGGAGGCAGTAGCATTGCCATTTCCCAAGCTCCTGGCTAACGTAGGAGATGAGGTAACACCTGTTGACGTTGTCGCTGAACGTGCCGGCCAACCTGTGCCAGTAACGGTAGCACAGCTACTCGAACTGGAGTTAGCAGGGTGGATCGCAGCTGTACCCGGCGGCTATGTCCGATTAAGGAGGGCATGCCATGTTCGACGTACTGATGTATTTGTTTGAGACTTACATCCACAACGAAGCAGAAATGCAGGTGGATCAGGACAAATTAACACGGGATCTGACCGACGCAGGTTTTGAGCGGGAAGATATATATAATGCGTTGATGTGGCTGGATAAGTTGGCTGATTATCAGGACGGCCTCGCCGAACCGATGCAGCTTGCTTCTGACCCATTGTCTGTGCGCATCTATACAGCTGAAGAGTGTGAAAGGCTGGATGCCAGCTGCCGGGGATTCATTTTATTCCTCGAGCAGATTCAGGTGCTAAACCTCGAAACGAGAGAGATGGTGATAGAGCGCGTCATGGCGCTGGATACTGCTGAGTTTGAACTGGAAGATCTGAAATGGGTGATCCTGATGGTTCTGTTCAACATTCCAGGCTGTGAAAATGCCTATCAGCAAATGGAAGAATTACTCTTTGAAGTGAATGAAGGTATGCTGCATTAATTCTATGTGCAGCAACAAGAGTTGTTATGGCCAAATCAGCACTCTTCACGGTGCATAAAAACGAGCCCTGCCCACAGTGCGGGGCAGAACTTGTTATTCGGTCCGGGAAACACGGTCCGTTTCTCGGTTGTTCACACTATCCGGAATGTGATTATGTCCGTCCCCTGAAAAGCCAGGCGGATGGACATATCGTCAAAATTCTTGAGGGACAGCTTTGTCCTCTCTGTGGCGGTGAACTGGCGCTGCGGCAGGGGCGGTTCGGGATGTTTATCGGATGCAGCCGCTACCCGGAGTGTGAACATACGGAACAAATTGATAAGCCAGATGAAACGGCAATTGCCTGCCCTCAGTGCCAGCGTGGCCAATTGGTGCAGCGGCGCTCTCGTTATGGCAAGACCTTCCATTCGTGCGATCGCTATCCTGAATGCCAGTTCGTTATCAATTTCAAACCAGTAGCGGGCGTCTGCTCTCATTGCGATTATCCGTTACTTATAGAGAAGAAAACCGCGCAAGGCTTGAAACGCTTTTGCGCCAGTAAACAATGTGGAAAGCCGGTTTCGGCGGATCAAATCAGTGAATAATAACCTGCCATCAGGCTCCATCGCGCAGGCGGTGGAAATCCTGAAAAAAGAAGAAGTCATCGCCTATCCAACAGAAGCCGTTTTCGGGGTCGGGTGTGATCCTGACAGCGAAGTCGCCGTTAACCGTCTGCTGGCGCTAAAACAGCGGCCTGTCGAAAAAGGATTGATTTTGATCGCTGCGAACTACGAGCAGCTTAAGCCTTATATTGATGATTCCATGCTGACACCTGCACAGCGGGAAACCATTTTCTCTGCGTGGCCTGGTCCCGTGACGTTTGTTTTTCCTGCACAGCCGACAACGCCGCGCTGGTTAACCGGGCGTTTCGATTCACTCGCGGTACGTGTCACCGACCATCCGCTGGTGGTGGAGTTATGCCAGGCATTTGGTAAACCTCTGGTTTCAACCAGCGCCAACCTGACCGGGCTTCCCCCTTGTCGGACAACCGAAGAAGTTCTGGCGCAGTTCGGGAATGATTTCCCTGTTGCCGTGGGTGAAACCGGTGGTCGTCTTAACCCGTCAGAAATTCGCGATGCCTTGACCGGCGAACGTTTTCGCCAGGGATAATGTGATGGAAACCTATGCTGTTTTTGGTAACCCGATCGCGCACAGCAAGTCGCCTCTGATCCATCGGCTGTTTGCGGAGCAATTGCATATAGATCACCCATATGGTCGGGTTCTTGCGCCTGTTGATGCATTTATACCGACGCTGAATAGCTTTTTTGATGCGGGTGGTAAAGGTGCGAACGTCACGGTGCCTTTTAAAGAAGAGGCTTTCGGGCGCGCGGATGAACTGACCGAACGTGCGTCGCTCGCTGGCGCCGTCAATACTCTTAAGCGGCTTGAAGATGGTCGTCTTCTGGGCGATAACACCGATGGGATTGGTTTACTCAGCGATCTGGAGCGATTGTCGTTTATTAAACCAGGCTTTCGGATCCTGCTGATCGGCGCGGGTGGCGCCTCGCGCGGCGTATTGCTTCCTCTTCTTTCGCTGGATTGTGCGGTGACAATCACCAACCGTACTTTCTCCAGAGCAGAAGAGCTGGCGGCGTTGTTCGCACACACAGGCAGCGTAGCTGCGGTAGCACCTGACGATCTCGCGCGTCACGAATTTGATCTTGTGATTAATGCCACCTCAAGCGGTATTAATGGAGAGATCCCGGCGATTCCTGCATCCCTGATTCATTCCCACATCTACGCCTATGACATGTTTTATCAAAAAGGGAAAACGCCCTTTCTGACCTGGTGCGAACAACAGGGGGCAAAACACGTGGCTGATGGTCTGGGAATGCTGGTGGGGCAGGCGGCTCATGCGGTGCTACTCTGGCATGGCGTGTTACCCGCTGTAGAACCGGTGATTGAAAAGCTCAAACAGGAAATGACGGCGTGAATCAGGCGATTCATTTTCCCGACAGAGAAATCTGGGATGAAAACAAGCAAGCGGTTTGTTTCCCGGTGCTGGTGCATGGAATGCAGCTCACCTGTGCGATTAAAGGGGAAACGTTGCTTCAGCGCTTTGGGGGGGCAGATCCGTTAGCGGTCTTTTGCGAAAATCGCTGGGACCTGGAAGAGGATGCCAGCGATTTGATCCGCGATCAGCAGGAAGACGATCAGGGTTGGATCTGGTTATCCTGATCCAGATAGTCATTTTTCCATTTAACGTAATTGTTCGCTGAGTATTTCAATCCTTCGATCTCCGTCTCTTTTAGGGGGCGGATCTGTTTAACCGGGCTGCCTAAATAGAGATACCCACTTTCAAGACGCTTGTTTTGCGGAACAAGACTCCCTGCGCCAATCATTACGTCATCTTCTACAATGACGCCATCCAGCAAAATCGATCCCATCCCAACGAGAACCCTGTTACCGATCGTGCAGCCGTGGAGCATCACTTTATGGCCGACGGTAACATCTTCCCCAATAATGAGCGGGTTGCCCTCAGGGTTATAAGATGACTTATGAGTCACATGCAACACGCTGCCGTCCTGAATATTGGTGCGTGCACCGATTGCAACGTCGTTAACATCGCCCCGGATCGCGACAAGTGGCCAGATGCTGACATCATCGGCCATGCGAACATCACCAATGACCACGCTGCTGGCATCGATCATCACGCGATCGCCTTTTTGGGGGAACAAATCTTTATAAGGAAGTAATACTGCAAACATATCTACCTCGATACAGATGAGCGTTATTAAAGAAGACTTTGATCGTATTCCTGGAGCGAGGCAAGGCAAAATGCGTCAATTTTTAAGCGGATCGGGTGGGTTTTCAGCGAAAAGCACGGAAAATCATCAGTTGGAAAAAAAGATCTAAAAAATACTTGTGCTAAAAACTGGGATCCCTATAATGCGCCTCCAT
>NZ_JADDTS010000082.1:0-632 GCF_015159675.1 Enterobacter cloacae complex sp. S2 | reverse complement strand
ACCACAGGTATTTGAAGATTTACTTCCAGTGGTACAAAGAAAATTTAATCAGATTTTCGATCCGATTGAAAATTCAAAAAAATTTATGATGCTAATTAATAGTAGAAAGTAACTAATGAATATACTCCTTGATTGTAGGTTAATCAGTGATCGTCCAACTGGAATTTCGCGGTATTCAGAAAAAATGTTGGAATATTACATTGATAAATATGGAATGGATAAAATCCATGCGTTAGTAAACAAAAAAAGCGATAAAATAATCTGTAAACAGATTGTTACCAGCCTAAAGCCATTCAACATAGGCCATTGGCTGATGTTTCCGTTATGGCTTAAGAAAACTAATTATTCATGGGTGATTAGTTTTCATTATTCTGGTCTAGCATACCCTTTAAAAAATGTCAGGTCTGTAATAACAGTGCATGATCTTATGTTTGAACTAGTGCCCAATTTTTTCAATACTAAATTAAAAAATCTTATTGGGAAGTTCTATTATCGTATTATTGTAAAACAAAGCATAAGGAATTCCGATATAACCATAAGTGTATCTGAGACTACTAGAGAGGATATATCTAGGTTATATAAAGAGGATTCTGAAATAAGCGGTGAGGGTATATTTTTACAAGCAGAAAGTG
>NZ_JADDTS010000081.1:0-1002 GCF_015159675.1 Enterobacter cloacae complex sp. S2 | reverse complement strand
GGCACACTATAAGTAATATCTGTGACCCAGACCTGATTGGCCCGGACAACAGTAAACTGCCGTTGCACGCGATTAGGGGCAACCACTGAAGGCCGGCCGGCGATACGACGCGGCGCTTTATAGCCGCGTACGGCTTTGATCCGGTTTTGTTGCATAATACGACCCACCCGGTTTTTGCCGCAGGTTTCCCCGATTTCGTTCAGGTCGCCATGAACCCGCCGGTAACCGTATACGCCTCCGCTCAGTGAATATGAGTCGCGGATAAGCATCAGCAGACGCTGGTTATCTTTATCACGCGCCGAGACCGGGTTGTGCAGCCACGCATAGAACCCGGCCCGGGCGACATTCAGTACCCGACACATCGCCATCACACCCCATACAGTGCGGTGTTCATTGATAAAGCGGTACTTCAGTCGGGCTCCCTTGCAAAGTACCGCGCGGCCTTTTTCAGGATATCCCGTTCTTCTTCGGTGCGTTTTAGCTGCGCCCGGAGTTTCAGGATCTCGCTTTTGGCTTCCAGTAAATCCCGGGCATGCTGTTCGCTGTTATCAGGTTTGATAGCCCGTAGCCACTTGTAGAGGCTGTGTGCAGAAACGCCCAGACGGTCGGATACTTCGGCAACGGAATAACCGCGTTCTGTTATCTGACGGACGGCTTCTTCCTTAAATTCAGGTGTAAATCGTGGTGTGCCCATACGCTCCTCCTATGCTCAAACTATAGGGCAGGATCGTCTACCGGGGCGGGGTCAGTCCAACTATAGGGCAGGATCGTCTACCGGGGCGGGGTCAGTCCAACTTACAAGTCGGCAAAAATTCCCACGTCCGCTTCTGGCTCAAAACGGACCGACTTAAGAGATAAAGTTCCGCTGTGAGCGAGATGCAGACAGTAGTAACGTTAAGCACTTTCAACGTCTTTACGATTTTCAATCCAATATTGGCGATGATTTTTCAGATGAGTTGTTAACGGCCAGTTTTGCTTATCTTTAGGGAAGGTGCGAATAAG
>NZ_JADDTS010000080.1:0-260 GCF_015159675.1 Enterobacter cloacae complex sp. S2 | reverse complement strand
AGGGAGTAGGTGTTGTGCAGAGTATGGGTCACGTCCTCTGCGGCCTCGATCATTTTCTTCTCTTTGACGTACCACAGCATCTCCGACGGAGCTTCTGAACCCGGCGCCATCATAAAGTCGTAGGTCAAACCGTCGATCACTTCTTCCTGACCGGTATGGGTAATGTAGTCGGTCGGCGGGATGAGGGTGACAGTACCCGCAGAGGTGGTGGTGCCAAGGCCTGCACCCACCTGGCCTTTTGCATCCGGCTTCAGCAGGTT
>NZ_JADDTS010000079.1:0-928 GCF_015159675.1 Enterobacter cloacae complex sp. S2 | reverse complement strand
ACCGGCTCGGTGTTGGAGGAGCGCAGGTTGAAGCGCCACTGCGGGAACGCCATGCTGATACCGTCGGTACGATCAATCTCCAGCGCATGAATGGCAAAGTGGTGTTCTACGCGGGCAATGGCCTCAGCGGGCTGCGCCAGTTTGCTGTTGATCTCCCCGCTCGCCGGGAACGCCGCCATGCGGTCACGCACCAGTTCACCCAGGCTCTGCCCTTTCAGGCACAGCAGCTCAGTCACCAGCAGCCACGGGATCATCCCGCTGTCGCAGTAGGCAAAATCACGGAAATAGTGGTGGGCGCTCATCTCGCCGCCGTAGATGGCGTCTTCCTCACGCATACGCTCTTTGATAAACGCGTGGCCGGTTTTGGACATCACCGGCTCGCCGCCCGCGGCCTTCACCACGTCGACGGTGTTCCAGGAAAGACGCGGATCGTGAATGATTTTCGCCCCCGGGTTTTTCTCGAGGAACGCTTCCGCCAGCAGGCCAACGATGTAGTAGCCTTCGATAAACTGCCCTTTCTCGTCGAACAGGAAGCAGCGGTCGAAATCGCCGTCAAAGGCGATACCCATATCGGCGCCGTGCTCAATCACCGCGTTGCGGGTGTCGTCGCGGCACTCCGGCAGCAGCGGGTTAGGAATACCGTTCGGGAAGTTGCCGTCTGGCGTGTTGTGCACTTTGACGAAGGTCACCGGCACGTTCAGCGCCTTAAAGCGGGCTTCAAGTGCATCGACAACCGGGCCTGCCGCGCCGTTGCCGGAGTTAATCACCAGCTTCAGCGGTTTGAGGTTCGCCACGTTGATGTAGCCCAGCAGGTGGTCGATGTACTCTTTTTGCAGGTTAATCTGCTTATAGCTGCCGCGTGTGGCTTCATTCACCGGCGGGAAGTCGTTGGCCTCGGCCAGACGCTGCACGTCACGCAGGCCGGTGT
>NZ_JADDTS010000008.1:0-3049 GCF_015159675.1 Enterobacter cloacae complex sp. S2 | reverse complement strand
GTAAATCGCCGCTTCGCGGTCCCTTCAGCTTATTCCTTCCGGCTTATCGGGGACGGGCGGAGGTAACATCCCTGTAAAGCCCGCCCTCTCGGCGCATCCCTGCGCCTCGCCCCGGCCGGAAGGCAAACGCCTCAGCGATTTACAGCCGGACCTGGGCATCTCTGTAATCCCTCCGTTATTCTGAAGGCACGTTAATGCTTCTGATTTCAAATAACTGGGAATACTCGGCCCTCCGTAAAAGGGGGTTCACATTTTCAGGAAAGGTGGTTATGTTGGCGCGATAACTGTTATTTATCGGGAAACAACATGCGCACAAAATATACGGGTCTGCAAATCAGCATTCACTGGCTGGTTTTTCTGTTAGTGATTATGGCCTATTGCGCCATGGAATTCAGAGGTTGGTTCCCGCGAACCGATCGTCCGCTTATTAATATGATCCACGTTTCCTGCGGGATCAGCATCCTGGTGCTGATGGTGGCGCGCCTGCTTATCCGCCTGAAATTCCCGGCTCCGCCCATTCAACCGAAACCAAAAGCGATGATCACCGGGCTGTCCCATCTGGGGCATCTGGTTATCTACCTGCTGTTTATTGCGCTGCCGCTGATCGGCATGGTGATGATGTATAACCGGGGAAATGACTGGTTTGCGTTTGGCCTGACGATGCCGCATGCGGCGGAGGGGAATTTTGACCTGGTGGATACGCTAAAAGCGTGGCACGTAACGCTGGCGAATCTGGGGTATTTTGTGATTGGTTTGCACGCCTTTGCCGCGCTGATGCATCACTATTTCTGGAAAGACAATACGCTGCTGCGCATGATGCCGAAAAAGCGTCAGTGACCGATAATGCCCTGCCAACCCGCAGGGCATTTTTTTTGCGGCTTATTGCAGTTGCGCGCGCTCCTGCGCCGTTAAATCCAGTTCCTGAGTTGTACCCGTTTCTGAAGATTTTACCGCCGCTTCCAGCACCGCCATCACCGCCAGGGCTTCCACCGGATGGACCGGATTGTCAATCTTGCCGTTCAGGGCATCGCGCACGTTTATATAGTACTGCCGCTGGTCGCCTTTTGGCGCAGGGATAGCGCTGGCTTCACCCTGGGCATTAAACAGCACCATAGCGTCGCTGTCCTCACCCCAGCTTTCGCTACCCGGAATGACGCCTGCCAGAAGCTGGGCTTCCTGCTGATCGATGCGCGCTTTCACCACGCTGGCCTTATCGCCGTGGACGGTAAAGCGGGCAACGCCGCCTGCCACTAGCATGCTGCAATGGAGGACCACTTTGTGTTCAGGATAGTTCAGCACCACGTGCGCCCAGTCGTTAATTTCCGCACCGTCACGCAGGGTGGCGATGTTGCCCTGTACCGACAGCGGCAGACCAAAAAGCTGTAGCGTCTGGTCAATCATGTGCGGGCCTAAGTCGAACCACAGGCCACTGCCGGGAACATTTTGCTCTCTCCAGCGCACGCGAACCTCCGGGCGGAAACGATCGATATGCGATTCAAAGTGTTTTACCTTGCCGATACTGCCTTGCTCAATCACCTGCTTAATGCCGAGAAAATCGCTGTCCCAGCGGCGGTTATGGAAGACAGAGAGCAGGCGTTGTTTTTCTTGCGCAAGCGCAATCAGATCTCGCGCTTCCTGCATATCCAGCGTAAATGGCTTATCCACCACTACGTGCTTGCCGGCGTTGAGCGCCAGGGTGGCCAGCGGCGCATGGGTCGCGTTAGGGGAGGCGATAACCACCAGGTCGATATCCGGGTGCTGAATAGCCTCTTCAGGGGTGGCAACAACGAGGACGTCCGGCAGATCGCGTTTGACCTTTTCTTCATCCCGGGATGAGACCACCGCCAGCTTCAGGCCGTCGACGGACTGGATCAGCGGGGCATGAAACGTCTTACCCACAAAACCATACCCGATCAGCGCAATATTCATTGTCTTCACTTTATTCATGACCTTCTCCACGTTAATGCGCGCAAACGGTAACCTGCACGGCGCTATGGTCCCCGAGCTCTGCCCAGGGACGATCTAAAAACAGTTGATGAATCTGGGATAACCCTGAAACCAGATAAGGTTCGCACTGGTTGAGTTTCAGATGATCGGCGACTACCCAGTGCGCCTGGCTTGCGGCCAGCATGGCACGCTTCACCTCGGCATCCGCCTCCTGACTGGCGCTCAATCCGAGCTCGGCATGAATGGCGCATGCGCCAAGGATGGCGATATCCGCCCGGTAGCGAGAGAGCAGCGAAAGGGTGGCGCTTCCGGCAAACAGGCGCTGTTTCTGATCCCACTTTCCACCAAGCAGGATCAGATCGATATCTTCCCGATCGCTAACCTGCTGGGCGATATCAAGAGAAGGGGTGATGATGGTCAGCGGTCCCTGCAGGAAAGAGGCAACGGCCAGAAGTGTGCTTCCGGCGTCCAGAAAAAGCGTCGAGCCCGCAGGTACGCACTGCGCAACCTGTTTACCCAGCCGCTGCTTGATTTCAGGCAGTAAGGTATTCCTGCTAACTCGGTTCATCGTCGAGAGATTCAGCGCGATGGCGCCGCCATGGTTTTTTTGCGCCAGTCCCTGTTTTTCCAGATCGGTCAGATCGCGACGGATGGTATCCGCCGAAACCTGCAACTTTTCTGCCAGCTCAGTGATGCTGGCCTGGCCTTGTTCAGTAATAATTTCAAGTACATATTTTTGTCTGGCGGTTTTATGCATGGGTGCAGCATCCTGCAAAATGTCGCAATACTATGCAGTTTACAGCATTTTACAGGAAAGGGAATCGTAACAGGAGGGGGATGTTGTCCAAAACAGTTTAATAAGGTGAATATTGAATTAGCATTAATCAGTCATCAAAAACATGTATGTATCGTTTAGACCTGATGTTAACGCTATGTTTTACATAGAAATTTGGTTAAAGCTACCGAATAAGGAGTTCGAATAAGAATATAAAACCAGATTATAAATATAAATTGGTGCTTATATCTATTAGATATTCTTTTTAAAGTAAAATAATTTAATATTAATCAGCGAATGACTTAAATTGACAGTTCTTTGAAAATA
>NZ_JADDTS010000078.1:0-5199 GCF_015159675.1 Enterobacter cloacae complex sp. S2 | reverse complement strand
AAATTATCATGTGTTATTCGTGATGATAATGATCTGTTCTTAAAAGATGAAAAGAGAAGCATTTATAGGTATCGTGATTTTTTATTTGGTGAAAATCCATTGGATAGTATTGATCCACAAAAACTTATTATTGAAAATAGCAAGCTAGATGTGATTCATGGTAATGATATATATCAAAGTGAATTGAGCTGCCAGTTCACGGAAAGACAGTTTCGTCACGAAAGAGGTTCCGAGGTTTCATATATTAAAATTGGACGTGAGCAGTTGTTCTACAACGGATTTGCATATGGTTATTGGCGGGTTAAAGCCGGGCCTTCAACACGTTTTGTAACAGGGAAGTATAAAATTGCAAATACAAACCCATTAATGTCTGATTGCGATACCTCTGCCTTTTTGAATGTCTATGGAATGGATGAATTTGATTACTTAATATTTAATAATGAAATTGAAATAGATGGGCTTGAACTATATATAAGTTCAAGTGATATTGAAATGATAAAAGCTGGTTGCTCTGTTGATATGAATATCAATTTGGGAAAAGTAATAAAACCACGAACATCTAAACAAGAACGAAGGGCCCTCTATATTTTGTTGCATGAGATATGCAAAAAGAAAAATCTACAATCTAACGCTTCATCAATGGCAAATATTCTAACTGTTATAGCAAATAATGACTATGGTAAAGATTGGGAGTTCGATGAAGAAACTATTAGAAATTGGTTAATAGAATCGAAACTTAAATGATTTTTAATTAGACAATGCAACTATTTAAGATTGCATTGTCTACGGCCCAAGCTCACTTCTGCAAGAACAGGCTGTCTCAAGATTCATTTGCGTTGGGCCAGTGTTGCTAGTGATGTCCAATATAAACCCAGAGCTTGTGTCACTTATGCATTCTACCCTTGGCGTTTGCTCACCAGTGATGGTTTGCAAAGCCCTTATTAAGGCCTTAACAAGGAGTGTATTCCTTTCACATCCTTATAAACTGAGACATGCTGTCTCCACTGAAACGAAGGAGGCAATATGAAAACAACATTCAACTATCCAACACCAGAACAACGCCTGCAGGTTCTACGTAACTATGGAGAACCACATGATCGCTTAGTGCGTGAAAAAGAACGTCAGTACATCACATCGATATCTCGTTCCACGGCTTGGAAGCTAGAACAAGTCGGCCATTTTCCCTTGCGTAAATCCATTGGGTTGAAGTCTTGCGGATGGTTGCTTAGTGACCTGCTTTGCTGGATCAACGAGCGCTAAACTCAGGAAATAAAGACATTCTTTTTATACCTAATGGCCTTTGCATTTTGCTATTTCCGCTAAGAATAGCTAAATAGCAGCATTAGCGGAATTATTTACCATGATAATTGAACAAAGGTAGTTTATGTCGTTTGGTCGCTCTTTCCCTGTGGATGTTTTTCCATCAATAATTAGAAATGCGATTTATGAAGCAGAACAACATACGCAAGCACCGCTATCATTAATAGCGGCGTCAGCGCTTGGTGCCATTTCATTAGTATGCCAAAACGGAATTGATGTCTGTAGGTTGAACAACTTGCGTAGCCCAGTATCGCTCTTTTTACTCACACTGGCTGAATCTGGAGAACGGAAAAGTACGGTTGATAAGGTTTTAATGAGACCGTTGTATCAGCTTGAGGAAAAGTGGTTTGAGCAATACAACCAAGATCTAAAAGCTTGGTTGAACGGCGAGGTTGCTTTTAATATAGAAAAAAAAGCATTGGCATCAAAATTGAAAGCCGATATGTGTCGCAATAAAGATTATGGCGCAACGAATGAACGATTGAAAGCGTTACTGCAAACCAAACCCGCAGAACCTGTTAGATATAGGTTAATGCTTAATGACGCAACACCATCTGCGATAAAAAATTATCTCTGTAGAGACTGGAGGTCAGTGGGTATCATGTCAGATGAAGCAGGCACAATATTCAACGGACATACATTGAATGAGCTGCCTTTCATCAATAAGATGTGGGATGGTTCAACTTATTCTGTCGATAGGAGAAATTCGCCTGAACTTTTAATCCATGATGCCAGAATGACATTATCTTTGATGGTACAGCCTGCAGTATTTCAGAAGTATATTGAACGAAAAGGTGATATAGCAAAAGGAATTGGTTTTTTTGCTCGTTGCTTGATTTGCCAGCCAGATTCAAAGCAAGGATACCGACAGATTACTAATCCGGTAATCTCCAGCGAATATCTGCCAGTGTTCCACAGTCGGCTTATAGATATAGTAAACGATAGCATTGCTATAAATGGCAAAGGCGAACGACTCAGCCTGCGTTTCTCTCCTCAGGCAGAACAAGAATGGATCTCATTTTATAACAAAACAGAATCGGAAATGAGTGAGCTTGGCTATTTATCTAACATGAAAGATTATGCCTCAAAAATGGCAGAGAATATGGCGAGGATTGCTGCACTGCTCCATTATTTTGAAGGCTATGATGGGGATGTATCTATTCAGGCTGTCGAAGCTGCAGCGCAGATAAGCGGCTGGTATGTAGGTGAGTACAAACGTTTGTTCTTTAAGTCCCAGGAATTCACTCTTGTCGATAAAGAAAGTGACGAGCTATATTCATGGATAAAAAATTATTGTGCGAGTACTTTTCCATCACATATAAGTAAAACGATGATTCTTCAATATGGCCCTCATCGGTTCAGAAATAAGCTTAAAATGAATGAATTACTTGGCACCTTATTCACTCAACGAAAAATAATGGTAACAAGAGAGGGTAAAACTATTTATATCCAGCCAGTACATTAGCAAATTAATTGCAGAGTGATGTTTTTATCATGAGTAGTTGTGGTGCTTGGTTTTCCAGTTCACCAACAAGTGTTTTTATGTTGGAATTGGTAATATATAACATGCCAATATACTATCAATTCCATTCCAATATACAACTATAAACACACTTTAACAGTGTAATTCGATACTAGCTAAATCACAGCTGCGATAGAAATATATTTATACGAACAGACATTAAAGTAAGACATAGGAATAATTTATGGAATTATACAACGGTTCTCATGGTGAGCATGTACTCGCCTATAGAAAGCATATTGAACAAGTAATTAATAATGCTATCAACGAATTTCCAAGGACTATGGCATTACGTGTTGATGTTCATTATCCACCTATTCTAGATAGAGGTGATACTGTATGTTGCTTCCCTAATCTGGAGCCAGGAGTGATATCCCGCTTCCGTAACTCATTAAATGCTATACTGGAGGCCAATGAGAAAGCCAGAGCAGCTAACGGCAAAAGAATATATCCAAACCGAGTTCGTCATGTTTGGGTGCGGGAGTTTTCTGAAGAAGGAAAATGCCACTTTCATCTTGGTCTTTTTTTTAATAAAGATGCCTATTATCATTTAGGTGATTATAAGATTGAAAGCAACCTACGGATGATGATTATAAGGGCATGGTACAGTGCTTTAGGTTTAGAGTTGGAGGATTATCTGGGATTGGTTCACTACCCTGAAAACTGTCGCTATATTCTAGATAGCAATGATTTTAACTTTGAAGGAGAATACAATAAATTACTGAATCGTCTTGACTACCTGGCTAAACTTGATACAAAAGTATACGGAGATGGCGACCGTAGCTTCGGCTGCAGTCGCGGGTAATTTATTTTTTTACAGAAATGGCCTTTCTTATGGATGGAAAGGCCAGACCTTATATATCAAGACGATGGTGAGCGATAAAGTATTGTTTTCAAGTAATCATCTGTTGCAGTAAACTCAGGGAGTTGGCCACTCATGGCCTGTGTTAGTGGAATAATCTTTGTCCTGACTCCCATCCCCCTGAAATCAACGTAACCATAATCACGTAAGACTTCCATGATAATCGTATTACGTGGTGAACGCTGACCTGCAACCATCTTTTCAACCGACATCGAATTATTCAGCGCCTCAGGGCTAATAACTTCAAATCGATTGCTATACAAGCCAATCTCTATCTCAACAAAGCGTGTCCAGTCACGATGAGCCAGTGCATTTACAACAGTTTCGCGAATAGCTTCCAGTGGATAATACCAGGTTGTTTCCCGACGTAGATGCGTATCGGGTAGAGAGGCCTCTGAAGTGATAAAGGGCATGATAGTCGACATCAAACGCTCAATCAATCCACCATCGATCAAAGCCTTTCCGGCTTCCTCAGTATCAAAACGCCCAACCATTGGACCATCCAGAATATCATCGAGTAACGGTTGGTACTCCTTATCCTCGCTGGCAAACGCAAAGACTCGGATACCTGATTGACGTAAATACTGGCGTGGATGTTTACCGAAGAGCACCAACCCGGCAATTGTACAACAGACATTTTCACCCGCATGTGTCAGAAAACTTAATCCTAACAACCGTTGTTGAACCGCCCCGGGAATCCTGGAGACTAAACTCCCTGAGAAAGAGGTAAACAGGATGACTAAAAATACTCGTTTTTCCCCCGAAGTCCGTCAGAGGGCGATTCGTATGCTTCTGGAAAGTCAGGGCGAATATGACTCACAGTGGGCGGCAATTTGTTCCATTGCCCAAAGATTGGCTATACACCGGAGACTCTGCGTGTCTGGGTACGCCAGCATGAGCGAGATACCGGAGGCGGTGATGGCGGGCTCACCACCGCTGAACGTCAGCGTCTGAAAGAGCTGGAACGTGAAAATCGTGAACTGCGCCGCAGTAACGATATCCTTCGCCAGGCTTCCGCTTATTTTGCGAAGGCGGAATTCGACCGCCTCTGGAAAAAATGATGCCGCTGCTGGATAAGTTGCGTGAGCAGTACGGGGTCGGACCGCTATGCAGCGAACTGCATATTGCCCCGTCAACGTATTACCACTGTCAGCAACAGCGACATCATCCGGATAAACACAGTGCCCGTGCGCAGCGCAATGACTGGCTGAAGAAAGAGATACAGCGCGTATACGATGAAAATCACAAGGTATACGGTGTGCGTAAAGTCTGGCGTCAGTTGTTACGGGAAGGTATCAGAGTGGCCAGATGCACTGTGGCACGTCACATGGCGGTTATGGGACTTGCCGGTGTTCTCCGGGGTAAAAAGGTCCGTACGACCATCAGCCGGAAAGCCGTTGCCGCAGGCGACCGCGTAAACCGTCAGTTCGTGGCAGAACGTCCTGACCAGCTGTGGGTGGCTGATTTTACTTACGGTGTGCCCGGAGTTCAGGGC
>NZ_JADDTS010000077.1:0-243 GCF_015159675.1 Enterobacter cloacae complex sp. S2 | reverse complement strand
GCCGCCGGGTCAGCAGAGAAAAGCAAAATAAACGCTTGACTCTGAAGCGGGAAAGCGTAATATGCACACCCCGCGCCGCAGCGAAAACGTAGCGGCACTGCTCTTTAACAATTTATCAGACAATCTGTGTGGGCACTCAAAGTGACATGGATTCTTAATGTCCTCGGACACTAAATGAATACCAAGTCTCAACGAGTGAACACGTAATTCATTACGAAGTTTAATTCATTGAGCATCAAACTT
>NZ_JADDTS010000076.1:0-3199 GCF_015159675.1 Enterobacter cloacae complex sp. S2 | reverse complement strand
AGTTGTGTATAAGTGACAGCAATTAGTTTGGAACACATTTATATTGCAGACCCAATAATGAATGTTGACGAGAGATTAATGGGCGTTGAACTTTTAACTCGTTTCATTTCCAATGATGGCCGTCCTTGTCATCCTGACTTTGTTATTTCATCTTGGGATTTAGATAGGAAGCGGCTCTTTCTATACGAACAATGCGGTATCATTTCCAGCAAACAAAAGTGGTTCGAACGAAATAAACTTTTTTGCACACTAAACATTGATCAACAAATGGCTTTTCTCGTTCGGCACGATCAAACATTGATAAAAGCATTTGAATCTATGCCATTCGTCAAACTTGAACTTTCTGAGCATTTCCCTGGTTTGGATAAGGGATTGAAAAGTCCCTTATTAAAATCGCTGAGCCAGGGTGTAAATGGGCTATGGCTCGATGACCTTGGCGCAGGAAACGCGAATGTAGTTAGTTTGATCGAAGGATACTTTGAGGTTGTAAAGATAGATCGCTGCTTCTTTAATGAACAGGTGCAGAAACCAACCTTCAACCTGTTGATTGCATCAATCAAAAAACACTGCGACAAAATTATTATTGAAGGGATTGAGAATAGAGATCATATGGGGTTACTGCGTGAGGTGGGAATTTGGGGATTACAGGGCTATCTTTTTAAATCTGTCCCTTTTAAAAATGTGGATTCATTGCTTTAGTGTTGAAACCATCAAAAAAGGGGCATAAGCCCCTCATTTTTTAAACTCCGTCGTAACAGTGTCAGATTCAGTTTTCTTAGGTGCATTGTTCACCACCTTCTGTTTCACCGTACCGCCTACAGATTTATTTCCCTGCGTTTTAGTTGCAATCACATTAACTGTAGCTTTACTGACAAGCCTGATCTGTTCAAATTCAAGATCGAATTGCATCGCGTATTCAGATTTATAATCGTAGGAAATACCGGAGAGAATAACATTATCGTACACTTTGTGCTCTGTCACTAATGTGATGGGCTGGCGACTTTCAAACATCTTATCGAGGTATTCGATAGCTTGACTGATACGAGTGCCATTCACACCAGCGCTGTATAACAAATCCTTTTCCAGCCTCACCGGAGTTTCGGAAATAATCCCCGATAGCTTGAATGTATTATTCTTAATCTGAACGTGATCGCTCACCTCTGCCCCGCTCTCAACGGGATAGCTGGTAATATCAGCCTGTCTGCGTATTCCCGTATCCGTCACGGCATCAAACACTATCGCCTGATAGTTCTGAATATAGCTATCTGAGGACGAATTATATACAGATGCAAGGATGGTGAATCCGTTTTCACCTTTGGTGCGGGTAGCACTGCTGTTATTACTGTTCTGAGTTGAATTGATACGGGAGGCATCGCTGCCCCCGATAGTTAAACTACCTGGTGTTGCCATTTAGCCCCCCGTCCCTTGTCCAGATGAAACAGCCAGCACCATACGCTGATTGTTATCATTGATACGCTGATCAACGGTAGCATTAAGCATGTTTCCGAATGTCGGATCAGGAGAAATAGTTAGATGGATAAGCCCTTCCGGTAGCTGATTCTGCAATACTACAGGCTGCATGATCGGCGCACTGGCTGGCTTAGCGGGCGCTGCTGCACTCTGTTTCAACATCGAAACAGGAGAGTAATCTCCATTGGTGCTCTGCACGTAGCTGCTCACGTCCTTAGCGTCGCTTGTCCCGTTCCACCATTCGCGCACTGTGTCGAATACATTATGCTCATGACCATCCGCTTTCGGCTGGCTGGCTCCATAGGCGTTAGCCACTGGATTACTTCCAGCCTGTACAGGTGCTGACGTAGTGCCGTAATGCTGGCTAACAGCTTCTTTAGAGGTGTTATCCCCATTGAGTAGGTTGAGCTTACCTGTGATCCAGTTGGTTAGCTTCATCAGACCATCCACCACATCGCCCGCAGCCCGTCCGACACCCTGAAAGAAGGGTAACGCCTCCTGCATAGCGTCCTTAAACTCTCGCATGGTTTCAGGGTCAATCTCTGACATAAACCCTTCGAAGAATGCCAGCTACTGGCTATCGGAGAGAATGCTAAGCTCCTGATTAAACTTACGGTAGGCCACAAGCTGATCCTGCTGTGCTTCATCCAGCCACTGCCCGTTACGCTTGAGCACGTCCACCTGATAAGTAAGAGCCTTCCCGCCATTCATAAAGGCTTTGGCGTAAAGTCCGAGATCGTCCCCGAGGTCTTCAAGATTGTGCAAAATTTCTTGTTCGCTCAATCCTTTAGATTGCATTGTGTTGGTATATGAAGAGACAAAACCAAACGGATTTTTAGCCCATTCTTTAAGCTGTTCAGGCGTGTACCCCATATTCAAAGCGGTGTTAATACCTGTTGGTGCTCCTGTCCATTCACCTTGTTTATTACGTTTCGCATTCAACGCACCATCTGCGAGCTTTTCAGAAACATCTTTTGCTACATCGAGGTTTTTTCTGGCTCCCTGGGTTCCCATCCCGCTATCGATACCATTAGCCTGTGCAAATTGGCCTAACGATTGTAAAAAGTTATAATCTACACCGCCCAATCTGGCACGTTGCACAATTTCGCTACGCTCTTCCTGTGCTGTAACAGCCTCTTTCCCCCATGAATAAGCACCGTAAGCCGCCGCACCAATACCAGCGCCAGCAAGCGCACCAGTGCCTAAGCCCATCAGAGAGCCAGAGATAGCCCCTGTAGCCTTACCACCGCCACCAAGAGCGTTAGCCCCTCCCGCTTTCGCCGCAGCCCTACGCTCAGCGTTAATGCGTCTGTAGCTCTGCTGGAGTCGTTTGATCTCGCTGTTTTGGCGTTGTAATGAGATAGTACCTGCTGCATAAGCCTTAGTGATCCTGCTGGCCTGTAATGCCGCCTGGGTTAATTCGACGTTGGTAAGGTGTTGCATACTTCTAAAGCTGCTGGCAGTGTCCAATAGCTTCAATTCAGCCCGTTCACGGCGCTGTGCGTTTCTTGCGGCCTCTTTCGCTGCCTGAGCCTCTACACGGGCTTGCGCCTTAGCTGCCCTTGCCTTTTCTCGTTCATCGCTATTACGAGGCTTTGACGCTTTCTTATTCAGCTTGTCTAATTCTCTTTCAGCAGATTTAAGCCCTTTGGCTGAATTTTTTCATATTCAACGTGGGATCTTTAATGCCTTTAGCTTTCTTCTGAATTTGATCGAAAGCGTCCATAGC
>NZ_JADDTS010000075.1:0-3823 GCF_015159675.1 Enterobacter cloacae complex sp. S2 | reverse complement strand
CGCTAACGCACTGATACTAGTTCCGCTATTCTTTTTCTCTATAATCGCCCTACGGGCTTCTGGTGCGATTTTAGAAGGTCTGCCCAACTTCTTGCCTTCAGCTTTTGCTCGTGACAGCCCCGCTTGAGTTCGTTCAATCAAAAGATCGCGCTCCATCTCTGCAACCGCTGCCAGCATTGACAGCAGAAGCTTACCCGCAGCGGAGGTGAGCTCAGTCGTGCCAAGCTGGTGGACAATAACCTTAATATTTCGGTCAGCCAACGTCCTGACAGTTTGCAGAACGTCAATCGCATCACGTCCCAGACGGTCTAGTTTCGCAACTACCAACGTTTCACCATCGCGGATCTTGCTGAGCATTTCAGAAAACTCTTTACGTTGCACCGCCGGAACCTTCCCGCTAACAACATCAGTAAACCAAAAGTCGAACGTCCACCCAGCTTGTTCAAGTTCCAGACGCTGGTTCTCAGTATCCTGCTGCGATGTCGAAACACGCCCGTAGCCAAAAATCGCCATTCTCAACACCTCTCAATACCTGTCAGAAAACGGTGTCAACAATAGGACGCCTGCCAGCAATTGCCAAGGCTAATTTTTCAACATCCCGGAAGATACCTGCGAAGAGGTGCCAGAAAACGGTCGTTTGTTGGCACTCCGGATCTGTTTATACATACAGCAGAGCGTTGCCGCGGAAAACCGGATGGCATAACATGAAATTCTCTGGGCCAAAAAAGGAACAAAAATGATTGCTCTCAACACAGTCAAGGGAATCATTGAGATCAGCAGTTGGCGTGATATCGTTGAGCGCCCGCATTTTCGCTCAAACATCAACCCTACAAACGTTGACCTTAAAGAGATCATCGGTAGCTACCAATTTCCAGAAGATGTTCCGTGTGGACTCACAACATGTCATCAACCGCATAAACGTGGTTATATCGTAGTGACAAAAGAAGGTTACGAAACCAACATCGGAAAAGATTGTGGCAAAAACTACTTTTCCGTAGATTTCGTCGAAATGAAGACGCGGTTTGATCGAGATGTTAAAACCTCACTACAACGCGACAACGTCCGCAAGGCAAAAGAAACTGCATCACAACTCCTTGAGCATGTCGAGGGATTACGGAAACAGCCTAAAGGGGCTGATTGGATCTACTCTCGTATTGAGAGACTCCGTAATCGCGGTGTAATTGGTGAGGCAGCGGCTAACGAAATTCGTAAAATGCTTAAGGAGAGACGTAAAGAGCTACTCTCTTCTCGTCTTGCATCGAAAGAAGAAAGAGAGCGGGATTTTTCCATGAATCCGTCTTTGGAGGATAAATTTCGTGGCCAACCTTATTACATTACTATCGTTACAGGCTCGATTAACCACCTCGAAGCAATGTCTAAAGACAATGATCTCAAAGAACTACTGATCCGTAGCGTTACACAAACACTAAGGCAATTAATAGATTGTGATGTCGATAATTTGAAGTCTCGTGAACTTGCACAATTGTCCAAAGAAGCAAGCAACATTCAAGCAAAAATTAACATGGCCCAAGAGATCATACCGCTTGCACAAAAATTACTGACAGCTTCAAATCTTGAGCCGCTTGCCTTTTGGGTGGAAGAACATCATGGAGAACGAGCAGCGGCCCCCTTTAAACGCTTTATTGAACAACTCTAAACAAGATAACGCTCTTGCACTGAAGCCTCAAAATGTTACTATCAGTATACATTTTGGGGTTTTGGTATACAGACGCTTACCCAAAATGGCGTATCAACAAGGCTCTACAACTAGCGGAGCCGGGGTTTAAAGCGGGCGCACCGTTACCCACTGGTCTGGTTCCGAAAGGCGGCGTATGCCAGGGTGCGTGAGGTTGTGTAAGGTGCTGAGTCTTGGACTTGCACAGCCAATAAGAATAGTGAGTTATCATGTTTTGCAAAGGGTTTACGTCGTGAGCCCTTTTTAAAGCAGAGTAGCTCACATCGCCGATCCAAGCAGGGACCCGGAGAAGAGGTTAAAACTCTGGAAGCCTGATTAGCCAAGTGCCTCACTGCAACTCATCGCATTGGCCCTTAGGGCTAGTTTTGCTCCCCAGAAAAGAGGTTTATAAAACATATAAAAACAAAACAAGAAGTTAAGAAGAAAAACAACTCAAGAACCACGTTCTTGTTGTCTTGAAGTTTTAGCTTAGAACTCACCAGATCCCCCAACCCACACGACAAAAGCTACCGGAAAAATTATCGCGCCGAAAAGTGGATCTCCTAGGTTTGCCAGCCCCCCTTTCAGGCATTGCGTCCAAAAACTTCGGCGGTTGCAGGCTTTTCCTTATAGAGGCAAACACCCTCCAAAGTTAAGCGGCGCGGTAAAGCTAAAGCTCACCCAGATTTCTCATTGATTGCTCGATCTCCGCTACCCACTGCTCAGGGCAAGGATAAACCCGGCTTTCGGTGTCAATGCGGTTTGGAGATACGCGGCGGGTTAGCCCATGCAATGACTTTACATGCGCTATCCAACATGTTTTGACTGTTCTCCCCGTTCGGGATTTAACATCATCGGCAATCTGCCGGTAAGTCGCCATAAACGTCCGTGCTCCTCAGGTTGTTAAAATGTTCCGAAGGTGGCTACTTGTTGAAGGTTACATCTGATTCATCTAGCTGCACCAGTCGAGCTACGAAAGAGCTGCGAATTCCGCACCATGATTTCCACTACCCTTGATAAAAAACTCGCCAGTGAGCCTTACAGCGCGTTTGAACCGCATATCGCGGCTTCTGCTCACGGATGGCTGTCTGATTAGCGGTAGCTTCATGGCCCAGTCCGGTTTACTTTATTGTTATCAACTAAGATACGCCCAAGGGCGACACGGAGATAACGCTTGAGAACCGTCGAAATACTGCAATACACCTTACGCAAAGGCAGCGGTGCCACTTTTCACGCCATCATGCAGGAAATCAGCGTTCCCCTTCACCAACGCCACGGGATCGATGTTGTTTCGTTTGGCAACTCGCTTCATGACCCGGATTACTACTACCTCATTCGCACCTTTGACAGCGCTGAAAAAATGGCTGCGGTGCTCAATGCTTTTTATGCAAGTGATGACTGGCGCAGCGGCCCACGCGAAGACATTATTCGCAGCATCGAAACCAGCATTAAAACAGTGATGAATCTACCATCAGAAAGCGTGGAAGGTCTGCGGTTGCAATCATAGGTTACATAGCTTCACCAGACGCGTTTTGAGCGTCTCCAAATTTGGCACTATGAAATACACTACTTTTAAAGAAAAACCGCGCAGAGAGCATCCTGGTGCTCTTGAAACAATACTTCAGTTAGTGACCGCCTCTATGACTCAGTGGGTTAGCATAGTCACCAGTAGGCGGTATGTTTGACCTATATCACGATTAGTATGAGTAAAAATGTAAACTTTTCTCAAATACAAGTAACTTCATAACTGCTTACCTCTCAAAGGGCTGAAATGATATGAAAACAAGGTCTTTTTCTATTTTTTTGCTTAAAGCAGGCTACAACGCACAGAACTCCCTCAAGCCAGATCATCAACTTCTCGATGACTTTCAGGCTCAAAACCTCCCACAGGGTGCAAGTTTATTTATTTCTGACAGATTTAAAACAACTCCTTGGTGGGTGAATTACTTCTCAATTGGCGGGAATTTAGAACAAGAAAGTAAGGGAGCGTTAATTTTTCTTCCAGTAAGAGATCGATGTTTCGCACTAACTTTTGGGCACATTTATCACAATCTACGCGATGTTTCCTATGAGTATGACTTTGGTCTTAAAGTAACATTAAACAGCCTTGAACCTAAAGAGTTAAAAAGTGCTGACATAGTGGATCCT
>NZ_JADDTS010000074.1:0-2272 GCF_015159675.1 Enterobacter cloacae complex sp. S2 | reverse complement strand
GTGTGCCCGGAGTTCAGGGCGGGCATGGATGCTTAAATGAACCGCGAGTCTGTCTGGAATATTGAACCGGTAACTCACGATGAGAAACCCAACAATCCCACCGGGTGTGACGGTGGAGAACCTGAGCGGCAGTGACCTGCGGCATGCCCGCAGGGTGATGTAACCCGCTGACAACGGGGATTGAGGCGAGATCACTAAGCCGAGATGATCCTCAAGGTTAAGTACTGAAAGGCTGAAGAACATGAACCCGTTAATCCGCCTCTGTGGGTTGAAAACGTCACCACGGCCTACGTGATCTGACAGGCCGTGCAGGAGGAACTGGCAGTGATACGTAAGCACTGCCGGTCGAAGGTGTTTTGACATGTATGCGAAACACCGGGGCAGCAGCGTCTATCACGCTTGCGTTGCTGACTTCTGCCAACTTGCGGCAAGCAAGGATAAAGAGTGCGACGGGCAGCCTCCTCAGTATGCCTGAGTCCAGGCAGGTAAACCGGGGAAGGTCAGCGACGGATGTTAAGGGGGCATGGCTCCGATGACGCGCTGGCTGGCGGAGCTTCCGTAGTAGTCCGCGATGGGGAAAGCCCATTACATGGCGAAGGGAAGCAGTTTGAATGTGTTTGCGACGTGAATTAACTGACCTAACGAGGTGAAGACCTTTGATAATCAGCGAAATGCAACGCAAGCTTGCCACATGGGCAGCCACCGATCCGTCCCTACGGATTCAACGGCTGCTGCGTCTGATAACACAACCAGAATGGCTGGCTGAAGCGGCGCGGATCACGCTTTCATCAAAGGGGGCCCATACCCCCGGCGTTGATGGCGTGAACAAAACAATGCTACAGGCCAGACTGGCTGTTGAGCTGCAAATCCTCAGGGATGAATTACTCTCAGGCCACTACCAGCCCTTGCCCGCCAGACGGGTTTACATCCCTAAAAGCAACGGCAAACTGCGACCACTGGGTATCCCCGCGTTGCGGGATCGTATTGTTCAGCGGGCCATGCTGATGGCGATGGAGCCGATATGGGAGAGTGATTTTCATACGCTCTCATATGGCTTCCGGCCTGAGCGCAGTGTCCACCACGCGATCCGCACGGTGAAATTACAGCTCACAGACTGTGGTGAAACCCGGGGACGCTGGGTGATTGAAGGCGACCTGTCCAGTTACTTCGACACCGTACATCATCGACTGCTGATGAAGGCTGTACGCCGCAGGATCAGTGACGCACGTTTCATGACTCTGCTGTGGAAAACCATCAAGGCGGGACATATCGATGTCGGTCTCTTTCGGGCGGCCAGTGAAGGTGTACCACAGGGCGGTGTTATATCGCCGCTATTATCGAACATCATGCTGAATGAGTTCGATCAATACCTGCATGAGCGCTACCTGAGCGGGAAAGCCAGAAAAGATCGGTGGTACTGGAATAACAGTATCCAACGGGGCCGAAGTACGGCGGTCAGAGAAAACTGGCAGTGGAAACCCGCGGTGGCGTACTGCCGCTATGCCGATGATTTTGTCCTCATCGTCAAAGGCACCAAAGCACAGGCGGAAGCCATCAGGGAGGAGTGTCGGGGTGTGCTCGAAGGCAGTCTGAAACTCAGGCTGAACATGGATAAGACTAAAATCACCCATGTTAATGACGGCTTTATCTTTCTGGGGCACAGGATCATTCGCAAACGCAGTCGTTATGGCGAGATGCGAGTGGTCTCAACGATCCCGCAGGAGAAAGCCAGAAACTTCGCCGCATCGCTGACAGCACTGTTATCAGGCAACTACAGTGAAAGCAAAGTCGATATGGCTGAACAACTCAACCGAAAACTGAAAGGCTGGGCCATGTTCTATCAGTTCGTTGATTTTAAGGCCAAAGTCTTCAGTTATATCGACCGTGTCGTGTTCTGGAAGCTGGCTCACTGGCTGGCCCGCAAATACCGTACAGGTATCGCTTCCCTGATGAGGTGGTGGTGTAAATCACCGAAACCGGGTCAGAGCAAAACGTGGGTTTTATTTGGTAAAACCAATCACGGCAAGCTCAGCGGCGAAATACTGTACCGGTTGGTGGGGCAAGGCAAGAAGCTGTTCCGCTGGCGGCTACCCGAAGGTAATCCCTATCTGAGGACGGAGACCAGAAACACGTATACATCGCGCTTTACAGAAGTGGCAATGGCGTTCGCCAGCATTTAAATGGAGAGCCGGATGCGCTGAAAGGTGCACGTCCGGTTCGGGGAGGAGAGGCAGGGAAATAGTCCGACTACGCCCTGCCTCTTACTCTACTC
>NZ_JADDTS010000073.1:0-1389 GCF_015159675.1 Enterobacter cloacae complex sp. S2 | reverse complement strand
TCGAAACTCTGTTTCATAATTTCCGCAACGCGACGATCATCGAATCAACATAGTAACTATTATTGATACTTGATTGCGAGATTTTAGAGGATCAGTCTCATGACAATCAAGGGCCAGGAGTATCTTTATCTTTCACCGGACGGTGTATGGCAGTTTCAAATCTACATCCCGTCTTATATGCGTCACATGTTCGGCGGGAAGCGCCTGTATCGGAAAAGTACAGGGACAAGAGATATCTACAAGGCGCGTCACTTCCGTAACCACATGCTGGTAGAGTGGAACAACCTTAAAGAACAGTTCAAGCCTGATACTGAGGATAAGCGTATTCAGCTTGCGATCACTTCCCTGCACTCTCAAATCAGGAAGAACAAGAATAAACCATTGATTGAAGAGCGAGCCAGTTCGATTCCTCACCTGTGCTTCTTACGAGATGAATACGCTACTGCCTACCAGGATCGGAGATCATTCTCCACACTGAGCAAATCGGCGCGAGCCGTTGAGGTGTTTCTCCAGAGTATTGGGAAAGTTGATATCAGCCTGGATCAGATTGGACGCCGATTAGTTACAGACTTCATAGAAGAGCAGCAGAAACGCGATGTAGCGCCCCAGACCGTGCAAAACTGGCTTACATCGTTAGGTAGCCTCTACGAGTTCGCCAAACGCCGCTATAGCCCCCCTAAATCCGTTTCATGGTCACAACCTTGAAGCGCGGCGCACAATTGAAAGCTATCAGCCGTTTGAATGGCATCAGCTATCTACACTACTCAACGAAGCAGACGAAGAGCTACGAGCAGTTATTCTGATCGGTTTGTTCTCTGGTGCAAGGCTGGACGAAATAGCCAGCTTGAAGAAAGAAGAGATCGTTATGGTGGAAGGGATACGGACATTCTACATTAGCAAATCCAAGACGAAGGCAGGGATTAGACACATTCCTATCCATGCTTTTCTGATCGGCATGGTGGATTATTATCTGAGTTTGAACACTGGAGATTACCTGTTACCACAGGCTAACAAGATTGAACGCAAAGACGGTAAGAAAGGACCATTCTATTCCCAAGCATTCACCCGCTTACGGCGTCGCGTAGTGCCTATGGCTACAGACCGTCAATGCTTTCACAGTTTGAGGGGGCATTTTATCACGTGTCTCGACCGTGCCGGAGTACCCGAACAACGGATCGGCTACATCACGGGACACTCTTCCCAAGCCGCTGCCACAGAAGCATTCAAAACCTACAGCGCGGGGTGTTCCATGAAAGAGCTATCCGACTATGTGGAAATGGTGGCCTATCCAGAGATCACTTTCCCAGAATTAAACAAAGAGGAGCAAGCTCCCCACGCATAAATTTATAACTAATGTCAAATTATTTTTTTGATGCGCTGCTATTCACC
>NZ_JADDTS010000072.1:0-2139 GCF_015159675.1 Enterobacter cloacae complex sp. S2 | reverse complement strand
CCCCCCCCCCCCCCCCCCCCCCCCCCCCCCCCCCCCCCCCCCCCCCCCCCCCCCCCCCCCCCCCCCCCCCCCCCCCCCCCCCCCCCCCCCCCCCCCCCCCCCCCCCCCCCCCCCCCCCCCCCCCCCCCCCCCCCCCCCCCCCCCCCCCCCCCCCCCCCCCCCCCCGCCCGGCCCCCGCCCCCCCCACACCCCACACAACCTCCCTCTCCCCGCCCGCGTCCCCCCGACCCCCCCCGCCACTTGAAAGACGTAAACATAAGCGTGTACCGATCTCCCTGGTCGCCGTATGTGAAAACAGATGCACCTTGTCAGCATTACAGGAAGTGTTTCACGAACATCTCCAGGAAATCATCCAGCGCGTGCCTGGTGAATTTATCTTCGCTACCAACAGAGATAAATCCCTGTGTCAGTTTACTACGATAGGGGATGAAATTCTTACCGATGCTTCCCGTGGTATCCGTGTTTCAATGGCTTCCTATGGCCTGAACCATTACCAGCACATACACAATGCAGCGTTTCTTGGTTGCAGTAATCTTGATAAAGATTTCCAAGGTAAATGGCGGCAGTATGCGGAGCTTAACGGCTGGAATGTTGAAGAATTTGAACATAAGCAACGCTCCGCGATGAATTATGAACGGTGCTACCAGTTTATTAGTCGTACATCTATCCGTAATGCTGACACTGATCACCCTCTGGTGTTCGTAGTACCTGATCTGGCAACTGCTGAATACATCAAAGAGCATTATTTCCCTGGAGCAAAGATTGAATGTCTGAAATTTGGGAAAGTGAGAAAGAAAGTTAAAGGTAACAACACCCGTAAAGAAGTACAGGAACACAAATCCAAAGGATTGACCCAAAGACAAACGGCTGAACTAATGAAGAAAGGGATCGCCACAATACAACGCCACTGGAACTAATCAGGAGGACTAATTGATACAATACATAAAACTGAACAACACAAACCAGATACAGATCAACGATAGCGGGAAGGGCGTTTACCATGCCTTGGTTTGGTTCTGGAAAGGACGTAGGACTCGCATTTCTTACGGAGAGCTATCTGATAAATCCGGTGTAAGTGATCACGGGATCAGGTTCTGGCTTCGTGCGCTGCGCAACATTGGTGTGATTGAGATAGATGATGAAAGTAGCTATTTATCATTCACGCTGAAACACATCGAACGAGACAATGTAGAATTTATCTACTCTAATTTCTAAAACTCACAATAGGGAAACTTTTATGATCATCGCTATGTATTGGTTATTTGCATTTTACGCAGTATGGACATTAACGAGAAAACACGGAAGTTTCCCTCTACGAGGAATGAATGGGAAAAAGAAAACGTAACGTAGTTACAAAATTTGAACGAAACGCACAATCATTATTACGAACATCTGATTTTCAAAATCTATCTCGCCTTTCGAAGGAATACAATTCTGTTCCTGGTGAATGGCAAACTACAATAATTGAAGAGAATAGCCCTGCAATGTCTCCTGACGAGATGGGCGCATTACAGGATATTCTCAATAGCTGCCCTGGTGCATTCTGGAAACCCAGGAAGATGAAAATCTTTAATGTGGATTCTTCAAATCTTCACAAATGGCAAATTCTTAATTTCTCCTCATACGAACATTATTGCGGCTGGCTTTCGGTTAATCACCTTAACAATTTAACCCGCGACTTTGACACCCTATTTGATACCAAGGAACATTATGACTCTTAACACTATGGACACCGTGAACATCGTGAACACCCTTATTAACTCTTTCCACGATATCTGGCATCTACCAGCCCTGCGGCTTGTTAATAAGGCGTGGCGTGAGAGAACGCCCTCCGCGCTCCTGGAAGCGCTGCAATACACCGAGCAGGCAATCACCGCCCTTGAACACTGGAGCGCTGCTGTAGAGCACCTGGTGCAGATGAACGGGGATACCGTCACCGTGGATCAGGCGTGGCGCATTGCGAATGACCTTGAAGAGCTTGCTTGCTCCCTGCAATACATCACCGCCGAACTTGCGGAACTGGCAGGAGCCATTGCCGAGAAATACGCAGTAAGTGAATTTGAATAAAAATGCAAAGAAAGTGAATAAAATGTCGATTTTGGTATTGACAAATTAACAGAAATGTTATAGAATAAGAAG
>NZ_JADDTS010000071.1:0-1702 GCF_015159675.1 Enterobacter cloacae complex sp. S2 | reverse complement strand
TCTTAATGCACTCAAAAGTACATTCAGAAGTTCATCATTCATCAGACAATCTGTGTGAGCACTGCAAAGGCAGGTTCTTTAAGGTAAGGAGGTGATCCAACCGCAGGTTCCCCTACGGTTACCTTGTTACGACTTCACCCCAGTCATGAATCACAAAGTGGTAAGCGCCCTCCCGAAGGTTAAGCTACCTACTTCTTTTGCAACCCACTCCCATGGTGTGACGGGCGGTGTGTACAAGGCCCGGGAACGTATTCACCGTGGCATTCTGATCCACGATTACTAGCGATTCCGACTTCATGGAGTCGAGTTGCAGACTCCAATCCGGACTACGACGCACTTTATGAGGTCCGCTTGCTCTCGCGAGGTCGCTTCTCTTTGTATGCGCCATTGTAGCACGTGTGTAGCCCTACTCGTAAGGGCCATGATGACTTGACGTCATCCCCACCTTCCTCCAGTTTATCACTGGCAGTCTCCTTTGAGTTCCCGGCCTAACCGCTGGCAACAAAGGATAAGGGTTGCGCTCGTTGCGGGACTTAACCCAACATTTCACAACACGAGCTGACGACAGCCATGCAGCACCTGTCTCAGAGTTCCCGAAGGCACCAATCCATCTCTGGAAAGTTCTCTGGATGTCAAGAGTAGGTAAGGTTCTTCGCGTTGCATCGAATTAAACCACATGCTCCACCGCTTGTGCGGGCCCCCGTCAATTCATTTGAGTTTTAACCTTGCGGCCGTACTCCCCAGGCGGTCGACTTAACGCGTTAGCTCCGGAAGCCACGCCTCAAGGGCACAACCTCCAAGTCGACATCGTTTACGGCGTGGACTACCAGGGTATCTAATCCTGTTTGCTCCCCACGCTTTCGCACCTGAGCGTCAGTCTTTGTCCAGGGGGCCGCCTTCGCCACCGGTATTCCTCCAGATCTCTACGCATTTCACCGCTACACCTGGAATTCTACCCCCCTCTACAAGACTCTAGCCTGCCAGTTTCGAATGCAGTTCCCAGGTTGAGCCCGGGGATTTCACATCCGACTTGACAGACCGCCTGCGTGCGCTTTACGCCCAGTAATTCCGATTAACGCTTGCACCCTCCGTATTACCGCGGCTGCTGGCACGGAGTTAGCCGGTGCTTCTTCTGCGGGTAACGTCAATCGACAGGGTTATTAACCCTGTCGCCTTCCTCCCCGCTGAAAGTACTTTACAACCCGAAGGCCTTCTTCATACACGCGGCATGGCTGCATCAGGCTTGCGCCCATTGTGCAATATTCCCCACTGCTGCCTCCCGTAGGAGTCTGGACCGTGTCTCAGTTCCAGTGTGGCTGGTCATCCTCTCAGACCAGCTAGGGATCGTCGCCTAGGTGAGCCGTTACCCCACCTACTAGCTAATCCCATCTGGGCACATCCGATGGCAAGAGGCCCGAAGGTCCCCCTCTTTGGTCTTGCGACGTTATGCGGTATTAGCTACCGTTTCCAGTAGTTATCCCCCTCCATCAGGCAGTTTCCCAGACATTACTCACCCGTCCGCCACTCGTCAGCAAAGCAGCAAGCTGCTTCCTGTTACCGTTCGACTTGCATGTGTTAGGCCTGCCGCCAGCGTTCAATCTGAGCCATGATCAAACTCTTCAATTTAAGTTTGATGCTCGTGAATTAAACTTCGTAATGAATTACGTATGTTCACTCAGAGACTTGGTATTCATTTTTCGTC
>NZ_JADDTS010000070.1:0-222 GCF_015159675.1 Enterobacter cloacae complex sp. S2 | reverse complement strand
CACAGATTGTCTGATGAAAAGTAAATAGCAAGGCGTCTTGCGATTGAGACTGTACGTCCCCTTCGTCTAGAGGCCCAGGACACCGCCCTTTCACGGCGGTAACAGGGGTTCGAATCCCCTAGGGGACGCCACTTGCTGGTTCGTGAGTGAAAGTCACCTGCCGTCATATCTCAAAACTGACTTGCGAGTCATGTTTGAGATATTTGCTCTTTAAAAATCTGG
>NZ_JADDTS010000069.1:0-6147 GCF_015159675.1 Enterobacter cloacae complex sp. S2 | reverse complement strand
GGGGTTTTTTGCTTTGTGCGTTCTGAAAAGTCGGGTGGTGGCCCCACCTTACCCGCCCTACATGCTTTCCCTCCTTGAAACTTTCTCACCTTTCGCTTGCAGACTCGACATTAAGCCTGTTTCTGGGTATCGTTAGCTGTCTGGATGTCTAAACGTTTATACGTATGTTGTGAGGATTTAAGGTTATGCCGATTCGGGTGCAGGACGAGCTACCAGCCGTCAATTTCTTGCGTGAAGAGAATGTCTTCGTCATGACGGCTTCGCGTGCGACAGGTCAGGAAATTCGCCCGCTGAAGGTGCTTATTCTCAATCTGATGCCAAAAAAGATCGAAACGGAGAACCAGTTCCTGCGTTTGCTCTCCAACTCTCCGCTTCAGGTTGATATCCAGCTGCTGCGCATTGACGCCCGTGAGTCACGCAACACGCCTGCTGAGCATCTGAATAACTTCTACTGTAATTTTGAAGATATTCGCGATGAGAATTTCGATGGACTGATCGTCACCGGCGCACCGCTGGGTCTGGTGGAATTTAATGACGTTGCCTACTGGCCACAAATCAGGCAGGTGCTGGAGTGGGCAAAAGATCACGTCACGTCCACCTTATTTGTCTGTTGGGCGGTACAGGCCGCATTGAATATCCTGTATGGTATTCCCAAGCAAACCCGCAGCGACAAACTTTCTGGCGTATACGAACACCACATTCTTCACCCGCATGCGCTGCTGACGCGTGGTTTCGATGACACTTTCCTGGCTCCGCATTCTCGCTACGCCGATTTTCCGGCACAGCTGATCCGCGATTATACCGACCTGGAAATCCTGGCCGAAACGGAAGACGGCGATGCCTACCTGTTCGCCAGTAAAGACAAACGCATCGCGTTCGTTACCGGCCATCCTGAGTACGATCCGCATACCCTCGCGTCAGAGTATTTTCGTGACGTTGAAGCGGGTCTGAATCCGGATGTCCCGTACAACTATTTCCCGAAAAACGATCCGCAAAACACGCCTCGGGCAACCTGGCGTAGTCACGGAAATCTGCTGTTCACTAACTGGCTCAACTATTACGTCTACCAGATTACGCCGTACGATCTGCGCCACATGAATCCGACGCTGGAGTAATCGTCTGCATTAAACGATCCTAAAGCGTTTCAGCTATTCACATCAGGCACCTTCGGGTGCCTTTTTTATTTCCGAAAACCAACTCAACATCGTGAAAAACTTTAATCCCATATTAATCATACAGTTGTGATTGGATATGAATTAAAATGGAAATTGTTTTTGATTTTGGAAAAATTATAGATAGTCTTAATTCTGCTGAGCGAAAACTACACAACGATCTTTCGCTCGCATCGGGGGCGTGATTTTGGATCTTTGATGAGGAGCAGAACGATGACTCAACAGGCAACAACGGTCGATGAACTGACCTTTACCCAGCCGAATGGCGAGCAAGAACAGCAAGTTTTGACGGCAGAAGCGGTAGAGTTTCTGACTGAACTGGTGACTCGCTTTACGCCACAGCGTAATAAACTGCTGGCGGCACGCATTCATCAACAGCAGGAGATCGATAACGGCAAGTTGCCAGGGTTTATTTCGGAAACCGCTTCCATTCGTCATGGTGAATGGAAAATTCGCGGAATCCCTGAAGATTTACAGGATCGTCGCGTAGAGATCACCGGCCCGGTAGAGCGCAAAATGGTGATTAACGCCATGAATGCCAACGTCAAAGTATTTATGGCGGACTTCGAAGATTCCCTCGCGCCGGACTGGCAGAAAGTTATCGACGGGCAGATCAACCTGCGCGACGCCGTCAACGGCACCATCAGCTATACCAACGAAGCCGGTAAAATTTACCAGCTCAAACCGAATCCGGCGGTGCTGATCTGCCGCGTACGCGGTCTGCATTTGCCAGAAAAACACGTTACGTGGCGCGGAGAAGCGATTCCGGGCAGCCTGTTCGACTTTGCGCTGTACTTCTTCCACAACCATAAGAACCTGCTGGCGAAAGGCAGCGGCCCCTATTTCTATCTGCCGAAAACCCAGTCCTGGCAGGAAGCGGCGTGGTGGAGTGAAGTCTTCAGCTACGCAGAAGACCGTTTCAGCCTGCCGCGCGGCACCATTAAGGCCACGCTGCTGATTGAAACCCTGCCAGCCGTATTCCAGATGCATGAGATCCTCCATGCGCTGCGTGACCATATTGTGGGCCTGAACTGCGGCCGCTGGGATTACATCTTCAGCTACATCAAAACCCTGAAAAACCATGCCGACCGGGTATTGCCGGATCGTCAGGTTGTGACCATGGATAAACCGTTCCTCAGCGCCTACTCGCGCCTGCTGATTAAGACCTGCCACAAACGCGGCGCCTTTGCGATGGGCGGCATGGCGGCGTTTATCCCGAGCAAAGACGCAGAGCGTAACAACCAGGTGCTCAACAAGGTGAAAGCCGATAAAGAGCTGGAAGCCCGTAACGGCCACGACGGGACGTGGATTGCCCACCCCGGTCTGGCCGACACGGCGATGGAGGTCTTCAACCGCGTACTCGGCGATAACAAAAACCAGCTGTTTGTCACCCGTGAAGACGATGCGCCAATCGCAGAAGAACAGTTGCTCTCGCCGTGTGCGGGCGAGCGTACGGAAGAGGGCATGCGCGCCAATATTCGCGTCGCCGTGCAGTACATCGAGGCATGGATCTCCGGCAACGGCTGCGTGCCGATCTACGGCCTGATGGAAGATGCCGCCACGGCGGAAATTTCACGTACCTCCATCTGGCAGTGGATCCATCATCAAAAAACGCTCAGCAACGGCAAACCGGTCACCAAAGCCCTGTTCCGTCAGATGCTGGCCGAAGAGATGCGGGTCATCCAGGACGAACTGGGCGAGCACCGCTTCAGCAGCGGGCGTTTTAATGACGCTGCGCGCCTGATGGAGCAAATCACCACCTCTGATGACTTAATCGACTTCCTGACCCTGCCGGGCTACCGCTTCCTGGCGTAATTCACCACATAACAATATGGAGCATCTGCACATGAAAACCCGTACCCAACAGATCGAAGAGTTACAAAAAGAATGGACCCAACCGCGCTGGGAAGGCATTCGCCGTCCGTACAGCGCAGAGGAAGTGGTGAAGTTACGCGGCTCGGTTAACCCGGAGTGTACGCTGGCGCAGAACGGCGCGGCGAAAATGTGGGATCTGCTGCACGGGGGGTCTAAAAAAGGTTATATCAACAGCCTCGGCGCACTGACTGGCGGTCAGGCATTGCAGCAGGCGAAGGCCGGCATTGAAGCTATCTATCTTTCCGGCTGGCAGGTCGCGGCGGATGCTAACCTGGCCTCCAGCATGTATCCGGATCAATCTCTTTATCCGGCGAACTCGGTGCCGTCAGTGGTAGATCGGATCAACAATACCTTCCGCCGTGCGGATCAGATCCAGTGGGCGGCGGGCATCGAGCCCCACGATCCGCGCTTTACTGATTATTTCCTGCCGATCGTCGCCGATGCGGAAGCCGGTTTCGGCGGTGTGCTGAACGCCTTTGAGCTGATGAAATCGATGATTGAGGCCGGTGCAGCGGCCGTACACTTTGAAGATCAGCTGGCGTCGGTGAAGAAGTGTGGGCATATGGGCGGGAAAGTGCTGGTGCCAACTCAGGAAGCGATCCAGAAGCTGGTTGCCGCGCGTCTGGCTGCTGACGTGCTCGGCGTGCCGACGCTGGTCATTGCTCGTACCGATGCGGACGCAGCGGACCTGATCACCTCTGACTGCGACCCGTACGACAGCGAATTCATCACCGGCGAACGCACCAGCGAAGGGTTCTATCGCACGCATGCCGGTATTGAACAGGCGATCAGCCGCGGCCTGGCGTATGCCCCTTACGCCGACCTGGTCTGGTGTGAAACCTCCACGCCGGATCTGGCGCTGGCGAAGCGCTTTGCCGATGCGATTCATGCGAAGTATCCGGGCAAGCTGCTGGCCTATAACTGTTCACCGTCCTTCAACTGGCAAAAAAATCTGGACGACACGACCATCGCCAGCTTCCAGCAGCAGCTGTCGGATATGGGCTACAAGTACCAGTTCATCACCCTGGCGGGTATCCACAGCATGTGGTTCAACATGTTCGACCTGGCGCATGCCTACGCACAGGGCGAAGGCATGAAGCACTATGTTGAGAAGGTACAGCAGCCAGAATTTGCGGCGGGCAAAGAGGGTTACACCTTCGTTTCGCACCAGCAGGAGGTGGGAACCGGCTACTTCGATAATGTGACCACGATTATTCAGGGCGGGACTTCCTCCGTCACGGCATTAACGGGTTCAACGGAAGAAGCACAGTTCTGATCTTTCCCCCTCTCCCCCCTCGGGGAGAGGGTTGGGGTGAGGGGAATATATGTCGCGTGGTCTGGAATTACTGATAGCCCAAACTATTTTGCAGGGCTTCGATGCCCAGTATGGCCGCTTTCTGGAAGTCACATCCGGCGCGCAACAGCGTTTTGAGCACGCCGACTGGCATGCGGTTCAGCAGGCCATGAAGCAGCGTATCCATCTCTATGATCACCACGTAGGTCTGGTGGTGGAACAACTGCGCTGTATTACCGACGGTAAAAGCCCGGATGCGGAATTTTTACTGCGCGTGAAAGAGCACTACACCCATCTGTTACCCGACTACCCGCGCTTCGAGATTGCGGAGAGCTTTTTTAACTCCGTCTATTGCCGGTTATTTGACCACCGCTCATTATCTCCTGAGCGGTTATTTATCTTCAGCTCCCAGCCCGAGCGACGCTTCCGAACCATTCCGCGTCCGCTGGCGAAAGATTTCTTTCCCGATCGCGGCTGGGAAAAGCTCCTGCACCGCGTCTTAACGGATTTGCCGCTGCGCCTGCCGTGGCAGAATAAACCCCGGGATATCGGCTATATCCACGCGTATCTCAGTGAAAACTTCGGCGAGGCGGTGCTCAGCCGCAGCCATTTGCAGGTTGCCAACGAGCTTTTCTACCGGAATAAGGCCGCCTGGCTGGTGGGTAAACTGGTTACGCTGACAGCCATCGTGCCGTTTCTGCTGCCCATTCACCGTACCGACGACGGCGAACTGTTTGTCGATACCTGCCTGACTACCAGCGCTGAGGCGAGTATCGTATTTGGCTTCGCCCGCTCCTATTTCATGGTCTACGCCCCGCTGCCCGCCGCCCTGGTGGAGTGGCTGCGCGAGATCCTGCCGGGCAAAACCACCGCCGAGCTGTATATGGCGATTGGCTGTCAGAAGCATGCCAAAACGGAGAGTTATCGGGAATACCTGCGTTATGTCACCACGGCTGATGAGCAGTTTATCGAAGCGCCGGGTATCCGCGGCATGGTGATGCTGGTTTTCACACTGCCGGGATTCGACCGGGTGTTTAAGGTGATTAAGGATAAATTCGCCCCGCAGAAAGAGATGAACGCAGCCCACGTCCGTGCCTGCTATCAGCTGGTAAAAGAGCACGATCGCGTCGGGCGAATGGCCGATACCCAGGAGTTTGAAAACTTTGTGCTGGATAAGCAGCAGATCGATCCGGCGCTAATGACGCTACTCATGCAGGAAGCGCCGTCGAAAATTACCGATCTTGGCGATAAGATTGCGATCAGCCATCTCTACATTGAGCGCCGTATGGTGCCGCTAAATATCTGGCTGGAACAGTCAGAGGGCCAGACTTTACGTGATGCCATCGAAGAGTACGGCAACGCCATCCGCCAGCTCGCCGCTGCCAATATTTTCCCCGGGGATATGCTGTTTAAAAACTTCGGCGTCACCCGTCACGGGCGGGTGGTGTTCTACGATTACGATGAAATTTGCTACATGACCGAGGTGAACTTCCGCGATATCCCGCCGCCGCGCTACCCGGAAGATGAACTGTCCAGCGAGCCTTGGTACAGCGTCTCGCCGGGCGATGTGTTTCCGGAGGAGTTTCGCCACTGGCTGTGTGCGGACCCACGCATCGGGCCGTTATTTGAAGAGATGCATGCCGATCTGTTCCGCGCCAGCTACTGGCGCGGGCTGCAAACGCGGATTAAAAACGGGCACGTGGAAGATGTCTACGCTTACCGCCGCAAGCAGCGGTTTTGCATCCGCTTTTCTCCCTCTCCCGCAGGGTAAGGGCATCATGTTTTCTCCCTCTCCCTGTGGGCTGA
>NZ_JADDTS010000007.1:0-390 GCF_015159675.1 Enterobacter cloacae complex sp. S2 | reverse complement strand
TCTGTAACGACTTGACCGGTGAACGTGCCAGGGTGGGTCAGTCGCCACCAGCCTGGCGACCCTGGCTCCCGGCTGTAAATCGCCGCTTCGCGGTGCCCTCGGCTTATTCCTTCCGGCTTATCGGGTACGGGCGGAGGCAACGTCCCTGTAAAGCCGCCCTCTCGGCGCATCCCTGCGCCTCGCCCCGGCCGGAAGGCAAACGCCTCAGCGATTTACAGCCGGACCAGGGCATCGCTGACAGCCCTCAGTCATTTAGAAAGCAACTTTATTGCTTCTGCATAAAAATTACTGGGGAACCCTCAGCCCTGTGGGAGAAGGCCAGAGTGAGGGCACAGCCCGCAGCGGAGTTTAGCGGCTAAAATGTCTGGTGCTGGCGCCCGGTCCTCAAGC
>NZ_JADDTS010000068.1:0-13259 GCF_015159675.1 Enterobacter cloacae complex sp. S2 | reverse complement strand
CCTGCTTATTCGCACCTTCCTTAGCTGGATTGTCAGGCTCTGTGCCCTGTTTACCACACTCGGTGCTTTGTTCCTTTACACTAATAAGAGAGTATTGTCCTGCCTGCTGATGACGATGAGTGGGGGCGTGGCGCTGGCTACACTTGCCTGGGGAGGACACGCCGTTATGCATGACGGTCTGCATTACTATCTCCATTTACTGAGCGATCTGACCCATCTCGGCGCTGCAGGTGCCTGGACAGGTGCTCTGGTTGCATTTGCTATCCTGCTGATGCGCAGAAACGAGCATAATGCACAGAGCGTCATTGTGATATCTGACTCCCTGGCAAAATTTGCCACGGCAGGAACGGTGATTGTTGTAGCCCTGATCCTGAGTGCGCTGGTCAACTATCTGTATATTGCTGAGGGTAACTTAACTCCCTTATTCAACAGTTCCTGGGGGAGGATATTGCTTGCCAAGACGGCTCTGTTTGTTCTGATGCTTCTTCTGGCTGCAGCAAACCGGTTTCACCTGGGTCCCCGGCTTGAAGTTATGGTCAGGGAAGGGAATTATGATCGCAGCGTTGCCCTGATGCGAAACAGCATCCTGACAGAATTCGTTGTTGCGATTATCATTCTGGGCGCCGTAGCGTGGCTCGGAATGCTTGCTCCGTCTCAGGTCAGCTAGGGGACATCCAAAGCTCATGCGTGAGATTTTTACTTTCATATCAGCGAGTTGACCATGCAGCGTATTTTAATCGTTGAAGACGAACAAAAAACAGGTCGTTACCTGCAGCAGGGACTGGTTGAGGAAGGCTATCAGGCCGATCTCTTTAATAATGGCCGCGATGGTCTCGGGGCCGCGTCGAAGGGACAGTATGATTTGATAATACTGGACGTGATGCTGCCTTTCCTCGACGGGTGGCAAATCATCAGCGCACTGAGGGAGTCCGGGCACGAAGAACCGGTCCTGTTTTTAACCGCAAAGGACAACGTGCGGGACAAAGTGAAAGGACTGGAGCTTGGCGCAGATGACTACCTGATTAAGCCCTTTGATTTTACGGAGCTGGTTGCACGTGTAAGAACCCTGCTGCGCCGGGCACGCTCGCAGGCCGCAACAGTCTGCACCATCGCCGATATGACCGTTGATATGGTGCGCCGGACCGTGATCCGTTCGGGGAAGAAGATCCATCTCACCGGTAAAGAATACGTTCTGCTTGAGTTGCTGCTGCAACGCACCGGAGAAGTGTTACCCAGGAGTCTTATCTCGTCCCTGGTCTGGAACATGAATTTTGACAGTGATACGAATGTGATTGATGTCGCCGTGAGACGTCTGAGAAGTAAAATTGATGATGACTTTGAGCCAAAACTGATCCATACCGTTCGCGGTGCCGGATATGTCCTGGAGATCAGAGAAGAGTGAGGTTCAAAATTTCCCTGACCACACGCCTGAGCCTGATTTTTTCTGCGGTGATGCTTACGGTATGGTGGTTATCAAGTTTTATCCTGATTAGCACCCTTAATGGCTATTTCGATAATCAGGACCGCGATTTTCTGACAGGTAAACTTCAGCTCACCGAAGAGTTTCTTAAAACAGAGACGTTCCGGAACAAAACGGATATTAAGTCATTATCAGAAAAAATAAACGATGCGATGGTAGGGCACAATGGTTTATTCATTTCTATAAAAAACATGGAAAATGAAAAAATTGTTGAACTCTATGCCAAAAATTCTGTTGTTCCAGCGGTCCTGCTTAATAAGTCGGGTGATATTCTCGACTATATGATCCAGACGGAAGAAAATAACACCGTGTACCGCAGTATCTCGCGGCGGGTTGCCATGACGCCGGAACAGGGTAAAAGCAAACATGTCATCATTACGGTTGCCACGGATACTGGGTATCACACCCTGTTTATGGACAAACTCAGTACCTGGCTGTTCTGGTTCAATATCGGTCTGGTCTTTATTTCTGTTTTTCTGGGCTGGCTGACCACACGTATTGGTCTGAAACCGTTACGGGAAATGACCAGTCTGGCTTCCTCCATGACTGTACACAGCCTGGATCAGCGTCTAAATCCCGATCTGGCTCCGCCGGAAATCTCTGAGACCATGCAGGAGTTCAATAATATGTTTGATCGCCTGGAGGGGGCATTCCGGAAACTGTCAGATTTCTCGTCTGACATCGCGCATGAGCTGCGCACACCAGTCAGTAATCTGATGATGCAGACGCAGTTTGCACTGGCTAAGGAAAGGGATGTTTCGCATTACCGCGAAATTTTATTCGCTAACCTGGAAGAACTGAAAAGGTTGTCACGAATGACCAGTGACATGCTTTTTCTGGCACGTTCAGAGCATGGTCTGCTGCGGCTGGATAAACATGATGTGGATCTGGCAGCCGAACTGAATGAATTACGTGAGTTGTTCGAGCCCCTGGCAGACGAAACAGGAAAGACAATCACGGTTGAAGGAGAGGGCGTTGTTGCCGGAGACAGCGATATGCTCCGACGTGCTTTCAGTAACCTGCTTTCCAATGCAATCAAGTATTCTCCCGATAACACCTGTACAGCGATACACCTTGAGCGTGACAGTGACTGTGTGAACGTGATGATTACGAATACGATGTCCGGCCAGGTTCCCGCTAATCTGGAACGTTTGTTTGACCGGTTCTATCGCGCAGACTCATCAAGGTTCTACAACACGGAAGGCGCGGGGCTGGGATTATCAATTACAAGGTCGATCATTCATGCTCACGGCGGCGAGCTGTCAGCAGAACAGCAGGGGCGGGAAATTGTGTTCAGTGTGCGTCTGTTAATGGATTAATACCGTTATTCAGGAGAAACCCGGAAGGTGACAAAAATGTCATCGTTCAGTCACGCGATAAACAGAGGCGGTTTTTTATAATCAGCCATAAATCAGGACAGCGTGATAATTCAATCGCCCGGTTCCTGGCGTGATGATCAACCAGCCCTGAGATCAAATGCTTTCTCTGTTATAAGCATTGATTGTTCGGGTATGAAAACACCGGAGACCCAACCATGAAAAAGATTCTCGTATCATTTGTTGCCATTATGGCTGTCGCTTCATCCGCCATGGCTGCAGAGACAATGAACATGCATGACCAGGTAAATAATGCACAGGCTCCTGCCCATCAGATGCAGTCATCTGCTGAAAAAAGCGCAGTTCAGGGAGACAGCATGACAATGATGGATATGAGCAGTCACGATCAGGCCGCAATGTCCCATGACATGATGCAAAACGGCAATTCTGCTGCCCATCAGGACATGGCTGAAATGCATAACAAAATGATGAAATCCAAGCCAGCAGCTTCTAACGAAACAGCAAAATCATTTTCCGAAATGAACGAGCATGAGAAAGCCGCTGTTATGCATGAGAAGGCGAATAATGGTCAATCTTCCGTTATTCATCAGCAGCAGGCTGAAAAGCATCGCAGCCAGATCACGCAGAATTAACCCGCAGCTCCACTTGTCAGACCCTCATTTAACGCCGAAGTCACTGGCTTACGCTCCCAATCGGGAGCGTTTTTTTAAACCAAATGAAAGATTATGTCTGTGTATGATTAATCGTAGTCTGCGGCCTGTTATGAACTAAATAAACGACGGACTAAATTTAACATAAGATAGATTGCGCGAACTAAGTATTTAATTTGATTGTTATTTTACACATTCAGTTATATCCATGGTTCATGCCGCGCCGTATCCTGAGACTGACTGAGAATACGTATGATCGTAACCACCGAATGTGATGACACAAAATAGATCATGTGCTGTTCCACCGGCAGCGAGCAGATATCTTCTCCCAGCTCTGCGCGATGCGTGCCGATGTCATGCATGGCCAGCACATCAAACACTGCGGCTATACGCCCGATATACGCATCCGCCTGAACAACCCCGAACTGTCTGAAGCTGTAGTCCCAGATAGCCTCCAGATCTTCTTCTGCTTTTGGTGTCAGCTCAATCTCTTTCATTTGCCATCCTGGCCCTGACATTATTCAGGAATGCATCCTTGTTCCATGGTTTCGCCTCGCCGCTGCTGATGCCTTCGGCCAGCAGATCGCGCAGTTCCTGAAGGCGTGATTCAGCTTGCTTCTCGCGCAGCAGCCGCAGCGCGTCACGCATGACTTCGCTCTGGGTTCGGTAATCACCGGCCTTAACCAGGGAATCGATAAATTCACGCAGCTCATCACCCACGTCCACCGTCATTGTACGGGCCATAACCCCTCCGTTTCATTATGTAAGATTTGTTCTTACATAAGTATATCATTTTAGCATCAGGCTTCCATGGTCAGTGATCGAGACTATGGGCTGCATTTATGAGATCAACAGGGATGCGAAATCAGATAGATATCTAATAGAATGCTGAGTTGTAGCCTTAAGCGAGAACTGGAAATGAAATTAACAGAAAATCGGGTGGATACACTCATCGATACCCTGAACGACCTGATCTGTGATGAGCAAAGTATTACTCGCGAACAGCGAGAAAATTTAATTAAAACGGTTGCCACATTGGGTGGGCTTAAGGAGCGACTACGACTCATTTCTGCGGAGAAAGAAGCCAGACAGATCGCCAAAAACGAGAAGGTAAAGAAACCGCGCGAACCGGACCTGGTGTTTCCCCGTACTGGAAAGCCGTGGCTATCAGAGGACCTCGATGTTATCCATTCCATTATCGACGATATACCTGATGACAGAATTGATGATCACATCCTGTGGCTTTCAAAACAGCAAGGGCGCACTCCCTATGCTGTCGCACTGAAGATTGTTGGTGTAGGTAGAATGGATGATGAGTGGGCGAAAGCCTGGAAACCCGCGGCAAAATCGCTTCGAGAAGATTATGCAAAGCTTCATCCTGCTCCCTCTTCGGATATCAGCCAGGAATAATAGGTTTAGGTTGAGATGTATATGAAGTTATTTTGCAGCAGCATGTTTTATAATTATAAAAAACTGCTCCTGCAAACTATGGTAAAATAATAAACAATTACACTCCTTAATCTAAATATATCAATATTTTTGCCGATATATATAGTAAGTAAGGGAGTGTCATGAACGATTTTCATATTTTAAGTATCTGTATTCAGAATAAGGATGTGGCAGGCGCAATGCGCGTGCTGCGTGATAAATCAGAATTTGCGGTGCGCAAGATTCTGGAGAAACTCAGAGTCAGGATCACAACGCAAACCGGCAGGGCATTCTGGCATTATGTTCAGGGCTGGCTGTTAACCGCGTGTCGCCAGGGGAATATACAGCATGAATCATTCATTACCCGACGTTCTTCCCACTATCCGGAACGCCAGCCAGCTCAGTCCCGCTGCACTCGATATGGTCAAACTTCTCGCACTTCTGGCCATGATTATCGACCACACCAATACGGTGTTTCTGTCGTCAGCCTTGCCGGTGATGTATGCGCTTGGCCGGATGGCCTTCCCCCTGTTCACGCTTATATGGGCGATGAACGTACAGCGCACCCCGGAGCGACTGCAGAAGAGAGCCAATCGTCTGTGGATCTGGGCAGTCATAACGCAGCCGGTGTTCAGCCTGGCCTTCCAGAATCAACAGCCCTGGTGGGCCCTGAACATTCTGTTCGTGTTTGCAGGCGTCACGCAGCTGCTTGCCCTGCAGTACCGGCACGGCCGGAAAGGAATGCTTGCCGGGTATCTGCTCCTGGCCCTTATGATTTGGCCCCTGCAGCCGGCAAGTTACGGACTGGCAGGAATAACGCTGGCCATCAGTATGGCAACGGTTTCTGGCAGCGATACACCCGGAGTGCAGCGGCTGGCAGCCATCACTGCCGTGCTGTCACTGATTTGTTTAAACGGGTTATCGCATCTCCTGGATATGCCCGCAGAAACATTATTACTGGCCACGCTGCCTACTCTGGCATTCCCCCTGGCAGTGGTTTCATTCTGCAGGCAAATATGTCCGGAGGGCCGTAGGCGTTTCATGCCGCGTAATTTCTTTTATTATGCTTACGCCGGCCACCTGGGGATCATTGGTCTGGTACAGACTACTTTTGGCTGACTTAGGATGACGTGATGGCTATCAGTGAGAAAGAGCTTCTTGAGGCAGGTTTCAGTAACCGTGATGTGGATACTTTACTGGAGCGGCTTTCAGCAACCGGTGGCACTATGCAGGGCTTCATTGCAGCACTTTCACGACGCTTCCGGGTATCGGTATGGATCACGGTCGCGCTCGCTCTGATTATGCTGGTCATTCTCATCGCCGGCAGCCGGACACATATCCTGTCTGGCGGCATGAGTTCCCTCGTTGTCCTGACCATTGCCTGGTTGACCTTTCCACCGGCTCTTGGCTGGAAAGCATTCCGCCTGCAGAAGAATGCCCGGGGCAGGTTTCAGCAAAGTGATAGCCCGTAACCACCTGACAGATTATCGGTCGGGCTTAACTGGTTATTGGCGCAGGGCATGTTAAACTTCCCGCAGGGAAAAGGAGAGAAGCATGAACCATGAAAGTGATCTGATGAACCACGGCTTCAGTGAAGAGGACATTGTCCGGCTGCGGGCCAGTTCAGCTAAGACGGGTACGGAGATGGATACCCTGCTGAACGATCTGGCAAACCGTTTTAAGGCCCTGATATGGGTGTTGTCAGTCATGTTACTGATTTTTGTGGCCACACTTTTGGCTGGCTCGAGGATGCATACCATTTCCTTCGGCGTGGCTATTCTTGTTCTTGGCACTCTGTTTACGATTACCATGCCTTTGAAGCTGGCCTATAAATCATGGCATTACCGCCGGAAAAATCTCATTTCCCGGAGTCATCAGAAGTGATCAGATCGAAAACAACCTTAGCCTTTACCCCCCATCCCACAATTTTCATTGTCAGTTTACCCCGGGACATGGTGTCGATTTTCCGGTAAAAATCGGTGCTGATATAGTTAAACAGACGCCATGTCCCAGGTCTGGCCATTAATCCATAGACACTGTAGATATTGCCTGCAAGCGCGATCCCGTTGTATATCCCTAACCCTGTTGATCGTTCAAATCCCATGAATTTAGCGATGTTCATGGCACCATCACCAAACATACCCTGCGTGTCAGGTTCATTCAGGAACTGACGACCAACTTCACGGGTTATCGTGTTGGCCGAGTCGACAATCAGAATAGCCCCGGCAAGAACGCCTACGGGGGTCATTGAGGAAGTCAGCACGAAGCCAAATACGCCCTGCATACCTGCCAGCACCACTTTAATTCCTGAGATGACATAACCGACCATCCGGTCTTCATCCCTGACGTATTTGATCTGGGCATATAGTTTCGCATAACCGGTCTGGAGCTGCCGGCTCTGCTCAAGCAGACTGCTGTTTTCTGCCTGCAGGTTACGCAGGCAGGTCATGCACTCTTCGTCAGACTTTGCCCGCCGGGCACGCTCAAATTCGCCATTAATGACAGATTTAATTTCATCGATGAATTTGAGACGCGTCAATCCATCCCCCAGATGTCGGGCGCCAACAATATTAGCGGTATTGACGAGTTTGCGGGCCTCCAGATTAATCATGGTTTCTGCCCAGAGTCGTGCCTGGCTTTTGTTTCCCGGAAGAATTATATCCATTTTACTCATCCTGATTGAAAATCACCCGTTAAAGCTTATCGCGCTCCCGGATTTAGGCAACCCTGCTTTAAAGGGTAAAATAATAGTCTGATGCTGTCAGTAAACCTTCGCCCATGATGGCCAGCCTGTGTAGTCCAGGGTTCATGGAACATGTATGCCGCGAAGCGGCATGGAGACGCCAGCCGGAGCTGAACCGGGTGATTCTGGTGAGGGGCGTCGTAACCGGCATCAGCCGTTACGGATTGATAGGTTCTGCCAATCCCATCCCTTTCCCTGCAAAGCTATACCCGCTTAAAGCTTTCCGATTGCTAATGTGCGCGGTCGGAGTGAGTCCGTCAAGGCCGATGGCCGCTGACGGGCTGTATCTCCGCGTTAGCGCCGTCAGGCGCTTACGAGCGTGTATGAAGTGATTACCGCGACTTAACTACAGCTACTCTTGATACTAGTTACAACATCCCTCTTAAAGCGAGGGTGTTCCGGCCCTTTGGGCCGGGGCGGCGTCGGTTTAGCAGGGGTCAGGTATGTATGCGGCGCCCGGTTCTGGCGAGAACGGTGCCCGGCGCTTGCGACGGGAGGTACTTTTTATTTCCTTCTGAGCGCGCGGCCGTGAGGCCGCTGCATGCGAAGGCATTTTTCGTTATCCACAGAGTGACTGCAGACAAAGATCTACTCTGGAATGAAATGAACAGAGAGATAAAAACGGTGAAGTAAGACTGTTTTGCGGAATGTCTTTTATTCGTTTCCGGGTTACTTCACTTACTCGTTTGCGGATTTCTGTGTAAAAAAACGAGACAGTGGCCACTGCGGGCCATAACGACACGCAGTACGTCATGGTGACCGGAAGGAGAACGGAGTGAAGGTTGAAAAATGAGCAGAGTGGCCGAAAAAATCCAGCACGAAAAGCCCCGGTGAGGGGCCTTTAAACAGGAAGACTGTTGTGTCGTCTGTGGCTAGTCCGGTGGAGAAAGCGCCAGATCCAGCTGGTAAAGATGCTGGATGGCCAGCGCCTTCAGGCGCTCAGATGTGCACCAGTACGCTTCATCAGGCGGCAGGGTGCGATAAATCCATTCAGACATTGCATGGAGTCGTTCATCTGCCGGCAGCTTAATCAGATTGTTGGCACGTTTACGCTCCGCGCCTTTTTTGCGGCGGTAAACGAGTGCCTCCTGACGCTTACGGCCAGACCAGCATTTCCGCGCAGAGTGGGCCTGAACATCATCATGTTCGCTCATCACTCCTTCCCGGATCAGCTGCTCACGCTCGGCGCTCTGACGGAGCTTCTTCTCCTGCTCTTTAAACAGCTTGTCCATATCGACGCCCAGCATCTGGAATCCCACGGGGGTTATATAGACATACGTTGGCAACCAGGTGCGGGATTCACGATCCCAGGCGCGTTCTTCTGCGAGGCCCAGAACGCCAAACCGTACCTGTTCCTCAATAAGCCGTGAAAGGCGTGACACCGTCACCTCCGTTTCAGGAATGACATTGCCTTTTGCGTCCTTTGCACTGAGTTCTTTTGCAAGACGGGAGATACACATGCCGACGGTATGCTTGCCGGCATCACAGAAGCTGATGAGTACTGGCCAGAGCGCATCGAGCAGGCGCTGACGTTCCGGACGGAAGCCATATTTACGTCCCGCCTTACGGCGGCCGGCGACATAGAGAGGGTGACGAGAAACATGCATGCGCAGGCTGACCTGCCCGGTTTCTTTGTCTTTTTTCACCAGGCGATTGTAGGCATGACCGAGCTGTCCGGAGAGCTTTTTATAATGCTCCGGGCGATACCAGGCCGGGTTCTCACATTTGGCTTTTGTGGAATGCTCACCGCGTTTGCGGCGGGTCAATTTTTTGACCGGTGCAATGAGGAAATTACCCTGAGTGCCGGCATCGACATCCTGGCAGAAACAGGTTAGCTCATCTTTCGGTAGATCTGACCAGTGAACAGAAATCTGATTGTCATTCACGGCGGCCTGTTCTTATGGCGGCCGGGTGTTGTGTTATGTGGTGCATGCGTTATAATCCTTCACAGGCCACGCGCCTGCTTTTGGACCCCCTGATATCTGTGTCTTCCGCCAAGATGATGACAGATGTCGGGGGGTTTGTGCATTCAGGCTCCGGGAAATCCCGTTACCTGCTCCTGAACGTTTTACTGGACACGTCCTGTCCCTGTCTGTTTCCGGAAGTCCGCATTTCTTCCGTAAAACCATCTTTTGCCACCCGCCTGCCTCACCACAAAGCAGTCAAACCGTCAGTTTGAGTTAGGACACAAAAGTAATCTGAATCAACAATCTGTCCCACCACAAGACGATCGCTGACGATCCGAATACTACCTTCTCATCAGTAACTTTTCCAGATGTTAGACCAGATAACAATCCATAGTTTTCATGCTAATTGTCCGGATGAGACTGCTAGCAAGCATCGCACGCAGTAAATTCAGGGCGTTGGGTTTGATTTGGTAGGCCAGAGCAAGGAAAATAATTTAGAGGAAGAGCTTTACCTAATAGTTGCAAGTTGACTCTTTCGTATGTTCACTGCACTTAAAAAACCGTATAGCTTTTGCTATACAGAATCCATATGATATGCTTGTAAAGCAATCGCTATACAAGGAGCGCACTCATGAAATCAGATGTTCAGCTCAACCTTAGAGCTAAAGAATCTCAAAGAGCACTTATTGATGCTGCAGCAGAGATTCTCCATAAATCACGCACGGACTTCATCCTGGAAATGGCATGTCAGGCTGCGGAGAATGTGATCCTCGATCGTCGCGTATTTAATTTTAACGATGAGCAGTATGCAGAGTTTATCGATATGCTCGATGCACCGGTTTCGGATGAGGCGGCTATTGATAAACTTCTGGCAAGGAAACCTCAGTGGGACGTGTAACAGCACCAGAACCATTATCCAGCTCCCATCAACTAGCAGAGTTCGTCAGTGGTGAGGCAGTACTTGATGACTGGCTTAAACAGAGGGGATTAAAAAACCAAGCTCTTGGTGCAGCACGAACGTTCGTCGTTTGTAAAAGAGACACTAAACAGGTTGTCGGTTTTTACTCTCTGGCCACCGGCAGCGTTAACCACGTGGAAGCAATGGGAAGCCTCAGGCGCAATATGCCAGATCCAATTCCCGTAATCATACTTGCTCGCCTGGCAGTTGATGTTTCATACCGTGGCCAAGGGCTCGGGGCCGATTTACTGCATGATGCAGTTCTGCGCTGTTACCGTGTAGCTGAGAATATTGGAGTCCGTGCGATTATGGTTCATGCACTGACTGAAGAAGCCAAAAACTTTTATCTTCACCATGGCTTTAAGGCATCACAAACTCAGGAACGGACATTGTTTTTAAAGTTACCACAGTGAGGTTTGAGGAAGAAAGGGGCTTGTTCGATATTTAAGATATTGATTTATAATGATTTTACCATTGAATTTAACATAATCTTTGTTATGCGAACCGGCTTTGTAACTGCAATATTCTGATGTCACTTTTAACCCATTTAGTGATGTCACTTTTTCTGGCATAAAGGATCCAATCCTCAGGCCATGGAGACATCAGGATGCTTGTGACCATGTCAGATAAAGAACTCAGCCGGATCAACGTCATTCAGTCAGTTGTTGATAAACGCATGCGCCGTCGTGATGCTGCTCATCAGCTTGCTCTGACCGAACGTCAGACACAGCGGTTAATGAACCGTTTTCGTGAGTCTGGTGCCGCAGGTCTGGCAAACCTTCGGCGTGGACACCCCGGTAATCACAGGCTTCCTGAGTCACTGAAGCTGCGTGTACTTTCTTTACTTCACGATAACTACAGCGACTTTGGACCAACGCTTGCCGCAGGAAAATTGCGCGAACGCCATAACATCACGGTGTCTGTTGAAACGCTCAGAAAATGGATGACGGCTGAGGACTCTGGGTCCCATACTCACGTCGCAGGCCACGTGTTCATCAACCCAGATACCGGCGTGACTGCCTCGGAGAACTTGTTCAGATCGATGGTTCCCCGCATGACTGGTTTGAAGGACGTGCCCCCAAATGCTGCCTGCTCGTCTTTATTGATGACGCGACTGGTCGCCTGATGCACCTTCGCTTTGGTGAGACTGAATCAGCCTTTGATTACATGATGGCCACCCGCGAGTATCTCGAGCAACACGGCAAGCCCCTTGCGTTCTACAGCGACAAGCACGGCATTTTCAGGGTCAATAATGGTGGTTCAACCACAACCGGTGTTACCCAGTTTGGCCGCGTGCTTTCTGAACTGGGGATCGAACTGATTTGTGCCAATAGTCCGCAGGCTAAAGGCCGCGTAGAGCGAGCAAATCAGACACTTCAGGATCGGCTTATCAAGGATATGTGTCTCGAGGGAATCAGCAGTATTGAAGCAGCCAACGCCTGGCTGGATACCTTCATTGCCGACTTCAATCGTCGCTTCGCAAGACCAGCAAAATACCCCAAAGATCTGCACCGAACCGTGGCTGAAAGCAACGAAGAGCTGGATGATATCTTTGCCTGGCAGGAACTGCGTAAGCTGTCTAAAACGCTGACATTCCGCTATGACAAAATGATATATCTGGTTGAACCTAGTGAAGAAAATACTCGCATCGCTGGCGAAAAAATAACAGTCTTCGACTATCCGGACGGCACGCTGGCATTCAAATACGGTTACCGTTCACTCAAATATCAGGTGTTCGACAAACTGGAATGTGTCGAACAGGGGCAAATCGTTGATAACAAGCGTCTTGGGGCTGTTCTGAAACTCGCTCAGGACAAGATGGACGAACTGGAGCGGGACGGGAAACGGGACCGTAGCAAGAAGATGCCTAAAAGGCGGGCACAGGCCCGGGTGAAGGAACAAGTAAGAGCTATCAATCCGGTGCTGGCAAACCCAGCGGAATTCAGGGCCAGCCTGAAACGTTAGTCCCCTGCTCTTTTTGGGCTTATGTAGCGAATTTAACCACCGCTATGTGATGAAGTGCAAACTTCTGAAAAGACGCCGGTTGGTTTTATGACTGGTAACGAAGCAAACCGGAACCATAGGTACCTGTGCACTCAACACCAATTCGCTTTAATGTCCCAAACGAGGTCATCCATGCCAGCATCTGCCGGTAACCTTGTCGTGTTGTGGAGAAATACTGAGTCCCAAGGACTTTATTGTTCTGATCTACGACAGCGGCAACGTGCAAATCTTTATGTGTATCCACGCCACCCACAACGGCAGCTTCGGTAACTTTATCAACCATGACAGAGCTCCTGTGAGGAAACAGAGTTGAATCTCCAGACAGATAACCCGGACAGGACAGTAACGAGACAAGCCGTCAGGCCCTTCTTGAGTCACGCGCATCGGTGAGGAGATGCCTCGCATGAAGGCGCTTCCGGCAACCGACGGGTCCAGGGCAGGACACAAAAGGTCGATCGCTGTGTGAGTCAGGATGCGGGAAGGTCTTCACTGCATCAGTAATCACACCAATCTGGTTAAACGGCAAACTAAGTGGTGGTAAAGACTGACATCGGCATTATTACTATCGCTGTGGAACATAACCCCGACGGGCTTACCACGGGTTCCCCATGCCATTTCCAGTGCTTTCATGGTGAGCCTGCTGTCCGGCGAGAACGACATGGCCCAGCCCACTGGTTTTCTTGCGAACAGGTCGAGAACAACGGCGAGGTACGCCCAGCGCTTACCCGTCCAGAGTAGAGTAAGAGGCAGGG
>NZ_JADDTS010000067.1:0-9633 GCF_015159675.1 Enterobacter cloacae complex sp. S2 | reverse complement strand
CCCTGCCTCTTACTCTACTCCGCACCTGGCAGGGCTGGCTGTATCTGGCGGTGGTTATCGATCTCTTCGCCCGTAATGTGGTCGGCTGGTCGATGAAACCCACTCTCTCACGCGAACTGGCGCTCGACGCGCTGATGATGGCGGTCTGGCGCCGAAAACCAGACAGCGAGGTTATCGTACATAGCGATCAGGGCAGCCAGTACGGCAGTGACGACTGGCAGCGCTTCTACCGGGCCAATAACCTGGCGCCGAGCATGAGCCGGCGTGGCAACTGCTGGGATAATGCGGTGGCCGAATCGTTCTTCAGTTCGCTGAAAAAAGAACGGATCAGAAAACGCATATATAAAACCAGGGATCTGGCCCGGGCGGATCTTCGATTACATTGAAGTCTTCTATAACCGGTCCCGGCGCCACAGCCACCTCGGCGACGTCAGTCCGGAGGCCTTCGAACAGGCCTCGTCGTGAGGACAGGATTTGTCTACAGGCGTGGGGTCAGTCCAAACTATAGGGCAGGATCGTCTACCGGGGCGGGGTCAGTCCATCAACGGCTCGGAAGTGTCTAGATTATCCGTGGCGATTCAGTTACAGTACATCTCAGGTCTGCAGGGTTCAGGCCCTGTTCAGGCCTGAAAATTAAGCACATTTTCTGAGGCTGGAAATCAACTCATGCTGACAGCCTGAGCCTGTTGGCATGGTAAGCAATGTGCTCACCAATAAAGCTGGAAATGAAATAATAGCTGTGGTCGTATCCAGTATGATATCGGAACGACGCATTGAGGTTCATCTCATTGCATACTCTCTCAAGGATTTTGGTGCGCAGTTGCTCTTCATAAAAGGCGTCACTCAGCCCCTGATCAATGAAGATTTCTGGTAATTTTTCACCCTGTAAAATGAGGCTGACTGGATCGTAGGCTTCCCACGTTTTTCTGTTTTCACCCAGGTAAGCGCTAAATGCCTGTTGCCCCCATGGCACCTGAGAAGGCGATACTATCGGGGAAAATGCTGATACGCTCACATATTCACCAGGATTTCGCAGAGCCAGCACCAGAGCACCCAGCCCTCCCATAGAATGACCGGATATAGATTTTCTTGCCGTTGCAGGAAAATGATTCATGACGACATCCGGAAGCTCTCTGAGAATATAGTCATACATCCTGTAATGAACATTCCACGGCTGTTCCGTCGCGTTCAGATAAAAACCGGCCCCCTGGCCAAGATCGTAACTGTCGGCATCCGGGACATTATTACCCCGGGGACTGGTATCCGGGACAACAACGATGACGTTATGCCGGGCTGCATAATGCTGCATACCTGATTTGGTGATGAAATTCTGCTCAGTACAGGTCAGGCCCGACAACCAGTATAGTACCGGCAGTTTTTCTGTTACTGCTTTGGGAGGAAGATACACACCGAAATTCATTTCACAATTAAGGGATTGTGAATAATGCCGGTACACGTTTTGCCAGCCGCCAGAGCTGGCATGCTGCTCAATGAGTTCCATCAGCCGTTATCTCATGGTTATTTCCCCTGACCGAAGCCAGGGGAAGTATCTTTAAATCCGGACGTCAGATAAACGTATACGCCGTGATTTTGTTACCCGCCGGATCCCGCAGGTAGGCAGCATAGGCCCCGGGAAGGTGACCACGCGGGCCAGGTTGACCTTCATCAGCTCCACCGGCGGCAAGGCCGGCAGCATGGAAAGCATCAACCTCTTCCGGGGTGGCAGCAGCGAAGCCGACAGTCACCCCGTTAGCGGAAGGTGCTTCACCGTTGCCCGGACGGGCAATGATAAATGCCGGCTTTTCGCGGCCATAGAGTACCCAGCCGTTGCCAAACGGGCCGAGGTTATTGATACCAAGCGTGCCCAGGACGACATCGTAAAATGCGGAGGATTTCTCGACATCGGCTGCGCCAATGAACACATGAGAAAAGATGCCGTCACCAGAAATTACCGGAGTTGTCATTTTCCACTTCCTTCAGTTTGAGTTGATTAAAATTCTGATGGGATCAGTAATGAATCACTGTCCGGATAGATTTGCCTTCATGCATAAGCTCGAAGGCGTCATTGATTTCATCCAGTGTCATCGTATGGGTTACAAATGGCTCAAGGTCAATATCCCCCTTCATGGCATCCTCGACCATACCGGGGAGCTGAGTGCGGCCTTTTACTCCGCCAAACGCGGAACCTTTCCATACGCGCCCGGTGACCAGCTGGAAAGGACGGGTGGAAATCTCCTGTCCGGCCCCTGCGACACCAATGACAACGGACTGCCCCCACCCACGGTGAGCACTTTCCAGCGCTGCACGCATGACGTTAACGTTACCGATACATTCAAAGGTATGGTCAATACCCCACTTGTTGATATCCAGCAGAACATCTTTAATCGGTTTGTCATAATCATTCGGGTTAATGCAGTCAGTGGCCCCGAACTGACGGGCCAGGTCAAATTTTGTCGGATTAGTATCGATAGCGATAATACGTCCCGCTTTTGCCTGACGGGCCCCCTGTACCGCAGCCAGACCAATTGCCCCCAGACCAAAAATGGCAACTGAATCGCCCGGCTGCACTTTAGCCGTGTTATGGACGGCGCCAATACCGGTAGTCACGCCACAACCCAACAGGCAGACGTGTTCATGGTTCGCCTCCGGGTTAATTTTTGCCAGAGAAACCTCGGCCACAACGGTGTATTCACTGAATGTGGAACATCCCATGTAGTGGTAAAGAGGCTGACCGTTGTATGAAAAGCGAGTGGTCCCGTCAGGCATCAGTCCTTTGCCCTGAGTCTCGCGAACCGATACACAGAGGTTCGTTTTACCGGACTGGCAGAATTCACACTCCCCGCATTCAGCGGTGTAGAGCGGAATAACATGGTCACCCGGCTTCACACTGGTGACGCCTTCACCAACTTCAACGACGATACCGGCTCCCTCGTGGCCGAGAACCACCGGGAAAACGCCCTCAGGGTCATTCCCTGAGAGGGTAAAGGCATCGGTATGGCAGACACCTGTGTGGGTGTTTTTAATCAGCACCTCGCCTTTTTTAGGCGGAGCAACATCAATTTCAACAATCTCCAGGGGCTTCCCTGGTGCAAATGCAACAGCGGCACGTGATTTCATACGTAATATATCCTCAATGTAATAATGGCCTCACCTATTTAAGATAGGCACGAACCAGCTCAATCGTATCGTCAACTGATTTACTGACTTCATGACTGTAGCTGTCATTCTGGTCAAAGGTTTCCCGTATGTGGCTCTCCAGCACCTCTGCCATCAGTCCGTTAGCGGCGCCCCGGACGGCGGCGATTTGCTGGAGAACGGAACGGCATTCAGCGCCACTTTCAAGTGCTCTTTCCAGAGCATCAATCTGACCCCGGATACGGCGAACCCGGGTTAGGACCTTTTTTTTCTCTTCAGGAGTACTGGGCATTGCTTACCTCACTGCTCTGTATTTCTTATACTATAGGGGAGTATTACATTAAGATCAACACATACCCCACTATAGTATAATAAATATATCAGAGCACCGGTAATGACTCCAACTTACTGATAGTGTTTTATGTTCAGATAATGCCCGATGACTTTGTCATGCAGCTCCACCGATTTTGAGAACGACAGTGACTTCCTGCCCAGCCTTGCCAGATGCTGCCTCAGATTCAGGTTATGCCGCTCAATGCGCTGCGTATATCGCTTGCTGATAACGTGCAGTTCTCCCTTCAGGCGTGATTCATAAAGCGGCCAGCCATCCGTCATCCATACCACGACCTCAAAGGCCGACAGCAGGCCCAGAAGACGCTCCAGCGTGACCAACGTGCGTTCACCGAATACGTGCGCCACAACCGTCCTCCGTATCCTGTCATACGCGTAAAACAACCAGCGCTGGCGTGATTTAGCGCCGACGTAACCCCACTGTTCGTCCATTTCCGCGCAAACAATGACGTCACTGCCCGGTTGTATGCGTGAGTTTACCGACTGCGGCCTGAGTTTTTTAAGTGTCGTAAAATCGTGTTGAGGCCAACGCCCATAATGCGTGCACTGGCGCGACATCCGACGCCATTCATGGCCATATCAATAATTTTCTGGTGTGTACCGGGCTGAGAGACGGTGTAAGTGAACTGTAGCTGCCATGTTTTACGGCAGTGAGAGCAGAGATAGCGCTGATGTCCGGCAGTACTTTTACCGTTACGCACCACGCCTTCAGTAGCTGAACAGGAGGGACAGCTGATAGAAACAGAAGCCACTGGAGCACCTCAAAAACACCATCATACACTAAATCAGTAAGTTGGCACCATTACCCGAATTACCAGCGTCTGCTCTTGGCACGGAGCGGACCTATTTACTGAGCCGAAGGTCCGCTCAGACTAACTCATTAAAGCCTGGTTGTTTTATCGCATCATCAGCCGTGTTCTGAAGCATTAGCTATGTATCTTCAGGGATGCTGATTTTCCCTCTGCACCAGATAAACCAGAATACAGTTTGATGTCGGTCAAAAAAGACAGCTTTAAGTGCATGAAATGAATAATGTTTCTTGAATGCTGGCAAAGCACTGGGATAGTAGTGTTGATTATTAGACGATCGGTCAATATTATTTATTGACGACTTAATGACTGAACGGTAAACGCCCGGACAAACGAGGTGAACGTGTTTAAATCTTTATTAATCAACAAAACAGATGGACGCTATAGTGCGCAACTTGCTGAAATCGCTGAAAGTGAACTACCGCAGGGGGATGTGGAGGTCAATGTTGACTATTCATCCATCAACTACAAAGACGCACTGGCCATTACGGGCCGGGGCCCAATCGTCCGACGCTTTCCCATGGTGCCCGGCATTGATTTTACCGGTACAGTGTCCGCCAGTTCACATCCCGAATATCAGGCCGGAGATAAGGTTCTCCTGACCGGCTGGGGTGTTGGGGAAAAACACTGGGGCGGACTATCCGAAAAAGCACGGGTAAATGGAGACTGGCTGACGCCGCTCCCGGCTGGCGCTAACGGCAAACACGTAATGGCAATCGGAACAGCTGGGTTTACCGCGATGCTGTGCGTAGACGCACTTCTGAATCATGGTATTAAGCCTGAAGATGGTCCGGTACTTGTTACCGGTGCCAGCGGCGGCGTCGGGAGCATTGCGGCCATGATCCTTGCATCAATGGGGTACCGCGTTACGGCGTCTACTGGACGCCCGGAAGAGGCTGCCTGGCTCTATAAAACGGTCGGTGTGGACGAGATTATTAACCGTTCCGAGCTCTCCTGTCCCGGAAAACCGTTACAGAAAGAACGCTGGGCTGCCGCCATTGATACAGTCGGTAGCCATACGCTCTGCAATGTATGCGCCGGGGTGCGTTATGGCAGTATTGTTGCAGCCTGCGGCATGGCACAGGGGATGGAACTAATGGGGAATGTGGCTCCGTTTATCCTGCGTGGCGTCACGCTGAAAGGGATTGACAGTGTCATGTTCGCGAAGGAAAAAAGAGCGGCGATCTGGCAGCAGGCGGTACAGTATTTACCGGAGTCCAGACTGGATAGCCTGACCACCGTTTATCCGCTGAGTGATGCCATCAATGTGGCCGAAAAACTTCTGAGTGGCGGAATTCGTGGCCGGGCAGTAATTCAGTGTAGCTAATGAAGTGGAAGCCAGGCTCAGCCTGGGTTTGATAATTATTATCAGGGGCTGCGGCCCCTTTTTTACTTTTCAACAGCCGTGTCCTTAGAGGGCTGATAGCGTACTGACTTTTTGAAATAGCTCCAGAAGTCGTACACAGGCTGGGTTGAGCAATAAAGTTTGGCACGCATTACGGCACCCTCCCAACTGCTCCAGAAAATGGCCGCCAGTTGCGTATTATTCATATCGGAACGGATTTCGCCCGAAGATAACGCGTCGGACAGACAGCACGCCACAAGCGCCTGCCAGCGCTCAAGTATTTCGTGGAGCTGTTTGATAAAGGACAGTGGAAGACCCGGACTCTCCTGCATCATATTGCCAACCAGACAGCCCCGGGTGAAATTGTACTTTTTAATGCCGTCGCAGGCATCGTCGATGAAATTTTCCAGACGCATCATTGGTGTGAAGGATGATTCATACAGATGTTTTTGGAGTTTATGCACAAAGAAACTGTCATAGGCGCTCAGAACAGTCTGGGCATACTCTTCTTTGCTCTTGAAATAGTAATAAAATGAGCCTTTAGGAACACTGGCATTTTTGACAATGGCATCGACTCCCGTTGAAAGAAAACCATTCTGCGTGAGCAGTTCAAGCCCGCTTCGGATCAGGTCATTACGGGTATCTGTATAGGTACTCTCTGTTTTTCGTGGCCTGCCTCGCCCACGAATTTCGCCAGTCATGACTTTGCTCCTGCATTTTATTAACGGAAAAGAATAAGTGATTTTGCGCGGAGGCTTCAATCAGTTTATCCCCGGCGGTGACGAGGTGGCCACCTATGCCGACTGGACAGGGGACTGACTATTGCCATAACGCCATCGCAGGTTGCTTCAGTAAACCTGCTAATCCCGTACAATGGCGAATTCGCTATATCCGCTTCTCGCACTTAGCTGCCATAAATCGGCCAGGCAATCACAGGTCATTTCTGTCTCGCAAAGAAGGTGCCGTTTCTGCTTTGCGTTGACACCCCTAAATATTAGAATTAAAAGGAGAGAGTTACTGGAAAAAGGCAGCGGAGGCAGTGACAATCGTGGCTTGAAGCCACTACTCGATGGATGCGGACATGTAGTTGGCGTCATTCGACAAAACTAGCAAACTTCTAATAGTCACCATTTCTCCCGTCTGGCGGGAGTGCTGTCAAATGCCCCCCTCATCTCTGTGTGGGAAATGAAGGGTGAAGGGGAAATAGATGACAGCGTTATTTCTACGCCCAGAATACTGAATACCTTGTACAGACGATCAATACTGGCGCTAGCAGGGTTTGCTTCCAGGCGGGCATAGGTTTGCTGCGTTACGCCAAGCCTCTCAGACACATCTTTTTGCGTGAAGCCCTTGATTTTGCGAAACCCGATTAGCACAGGTCTGAGCTGGTTCAGCGTTTTTATCGGGAACTGATTATTCATAAGTGACCTGCCTCGCAGACTGAGTAGGGAGTACCGCCCTGTAATACAGCAGGTAAGGTGTATTTTGTGTTATACAGACTATAGGCTGTAAAACCTTTATTGAAAAGATGCTGATGTTCCAGGGGCATGCCGAGCATGGACGATTTTCTGCGGGGCGGTATTTCGCTACGGGGGAGATTGCGTTCGGGCAATGTACCGGTGTAAAAAACGTCAATTTTTCAAAACCGCTGTTATCGGGATAAGCTGAAAACTCCGAAGGCAGACACAGCCACGAATAATGTCAGACTTAAACTCTGTAGCTGTCTTCTTTTGCCTGTAAATAACGTCTAGTTTGACTCTGATGAAGGCTGTACCAGGCAGAGAACATGTCACTCTCGGGGCCGGATGATAAAATGTGTTCAACTGGCTGGGCAGGGTAATAGCGAAGAACGTTCTCTGAAATTCGATTCAGCTCAGCGTAACGTGCGCTGTAGGTATGTATAATCCATTGCATCAATTTTGCATCCGTATTATTCGCAGATTACACACAAGAAGCTTAACAATGGCTGAAAGAGTGAGCAGGGATATGTAACAAAAACAAGGGCTTCAAGATGAACTGGATAAAACCGGAGCAGAGCAAGCCCTGTTCCGGTTTGTCAGGCTTTGGAATTTCTTCCAGGCCCCTGCAGCTAGTCACAACAAACACATTAATGTTTTCATTGCTTCAATTCAATATTATTGTGTGAAAGGGATTCCATCGAAATCGGCTTATGCATGCTTAAAACTAAACTGCCCCGGCTGCAGTCATTTGGTTGCTGTGGGCTCTGTACTGTGTCTAATAGTGAAAGAATCTTACGTTATAACGAAGGAAATTGCTGAATGACTCTACGATTGCAGACGGAATCACCCGCTGACCAGGATATGTTTAGAGGCAGCAGTCATGAAAAAGTTGCAGAGAATGTGGCTCAGATCATCAGGACACCTGATGTCAATATTATTGGTCTGGAAGGTGAGCTGGGTTCAGGTAAGTCAACAATATTGAAGTTCCTGCAGAAAAAGCTTAAAGATGATTTTACGTTCATTAACTTTGATGCAGAACGTTACCATCATGGCTCAACTAAAAAAGCGCTTATCGATGTCATCCACCACGGGGTCAGCCTACAATGTCCGGGCTCCCGGGATGTGTTGGATAAGTATAAAAATCTGGCTCTGGGTAACATCGTTGAATACGACAAGAGGGTCAGCAGCAGGCTAAGCTGGTTGACCGTCGTTTTTATTTTACTGTCATTGCTTTCCGTGCAGATGCTTCGTTATGTGCTAACAGACCTTAATCAATATTTTACTAACAATGATCTTACCCACGAATAGTGGACACACGACTAAGTGAGTAAACTCTTAACCAGAGGTGACTCATGACAAAACCAGCATCAACCAGTAAGAAGCCCCGCAAACAGTACACGCCTGAATTCCGCAACGAAGCCCTGAAGCTTGCGGAACGTATCGGTGTTGCTGCCGCTGCCCGGGAACTCAGCCTGTACGAATCCCAGCTCTACGCATGGCGCAGTAAGATTAACAATGCCCGCAGCTCTTCCGAACGTGAGCAGGAAATGTCCGTTGAAATTGCCCGTCTTAAGCGCCAACTGGCGGAACAGGCAGAGGAGCTGGCCATTCTCCAAAAGGCCGCGACATACTTCGCGAAGCGCCTGAAATGAAGTATGTCTTTATTGAAAAACATCGGGCTGAGTTCAGCGTCAAAGCCATATGCCGGGTACTGCGGGTCGCCCGTAGCGGCTGGTATGCGTGGCGTCTGCGTCGTCAGCAGATAACACCACGTCAGCAGTTCCGGCTCGTCTGTGATACTGCTGTCCGTCAGGCATTCACTGAGGCAAAACAGCGTTATGGTGCGCCTCGTCTCGCTGACGAACTGCCTGAGTACAACGTCAAAACCATTGCCGCCAGCCTGCGGCGTCAGGGGCTTCGCGCAAAAGCGGCCCGGAAGTTCAGCCCGGTCCGATACCGCGAACATGGCCTGCCGGTGTCTGAAAATCTGCTGAAACAGGATTTTTACGCGAGTGGCCCGAATCAGAAGTGGGCGGGTGACATCACGTACTTGCGCACGGACGAAGGCTGGTTGTACCTGGCGGTGGTCATTGACCTGTGGTCCCGTGCTGTCATCGGCTGGTCGATGTCGTCGCGGATGACAGCGCAGCTGGCCTGCGATGCGCTACAGATGGCACTCTGGCGACGTAAGCGCCCGGAAAATGTCATCGTGCATACGGACAGAGGCGGGCAGTACTGTTCGGCAGACTATCTGGCGTTACTGAAGCGGCATAATCTGCACGGTAGCATGAGTGCCAAAGGATGTTGTTACGACAATGCCTGCGCGGAAAGCTTCTTCCACTCGCTGAAGGTGGAATGTATCCACGGGGAACGCCTTATCAGCCGGGAAATCATGCGGATGACGGTGTTTAATTATATCGAGTGTGATTACAATCGGTGGCGCCGACACAGTGCCTGTGGCGGACTCAGTCCCGAACAATTTGAAAACCAGAACCTCGCTTAGGGCCGTGTCCACATTACGTGGGTAGGATCA
>NZ_JADDTS010000066.1:0-5758 GCF_015159675.1 Enterobacter cloacae complex sp. S2 | reverse complement strand
TATGCCTGGTATGCAGGGCCTGGTATTAAACCCAGGCTTTGCATTCTATTTCACCGCTGTTGTAAGTCTGGTCACAGGGACCATGTTCCTGATGTGGCTCGGCGAACAGATTACTGAACGAGGTATCGGTAACGGTATCTCAATCATTATCTTCGCCGGTATCGTTGCGGGTCTCCCGCCGGCCATCGCCCATACTATCGAGCAAGCGCGTCAAGGCGACCTGCACTTCCTCCTGTTGCTGTTGGTTGCAGTATTAGTATTTGCAGTGACGTTCTTTGTTGTCTTCGTTGAACGTGGTCAACGCCGCATTGTGGTGAACTACGCTAAACGTCAGCAGGGTCGTCGTGTCTATGCTGCACAGAGCACACATTTACCGCTGAAAGTGAATATGGCGGGGGTTATCCCGGCTATCTTCGCTTCCAGTATTATTCTGTTCCCGGCAACCATCGCGTCATGGTTCGGGGGCGGTACTGGTTGGAACTGGCTGACAACAATTTCGCTGTATTTGCAGCCTGGGCAACCACTTTATGTGTTACTCTATGCGTCTGCGATCATCTTCTTCTGTTTCTTCTACACGGCGTTGGTCTTCAACCCGCGTGAAACAGCAGATAACCTGAAGAAGTCCGGTGCATTTGTACCAGGAATTCGTCCGGGAGAGCAAACGGCGAAGTATATCGATAAAGTAATGACTCGCCTGACTTTGGTTGGTGCGCTTTATATTACTTTTATCTGCCTGATCCCGGAGTTCATGCGTGATGCAATGAAAGTACCGTTCTACTTCGGTGGGACCTCACTGCTTATCGTTGTTGTCGTGATTATGGACTTTATGGCTCAAGTGCAAACTCTGATGATGTCCAGTCAGTATGAGTCTGCATTGAAGAAGGCGAACCTGAAAGGCTACGGCCGCTAAATGGTCGTCTGAGAAGTTACGGAGAGTAAAAATGAAAGTTCGTGCTTCCGTCAAGAAATTATGCCGTAACTGCAAAATCGTTAAGCGTGATGGTGTCATCCGTGTGATTTGCAGTGCCGAGCCGAAGCATAAACAGCGCCAAGGCTGATTATTTCGCATATTTTTCTTGCAAAGTTGGGTTGAGCTGGCTAGATTAGCCAGCCAATCTTTTGTATGTCTGTACGTTTCCATTTGAGTATCCTGAAAACGGGCTTTTCAGCATGGTGCGTACATATTAAATAGTAGGAGTGCATAGTGGCCCGTATAGCAGGCATTAACATTCCTGATCAGAAACATGCTGTGATCGCATTAACTTCGATCTACGGCGTCGGCAAGACCCGTTCCAAAGCCATTCTGGCTGCAGCGGGTATCGCTGAAGATGTTAAGATCAGTGAGCTGTCTGAAGAACAAATCGACACGCTGCGTGACGAAGTTGCCAAATTTGTCGTTGAAGGTGATCTGCGCCGTGAAATCAGCATGAGCATCAAGCGCCTGATGGATCTTGGTTGCTATCGCGGTTTGCGTCATCGTCGTGGTCTGCCAGTGCGCGGTCAGCGTACTAAGACCAACGCACGTACCCGTAAGGGTCCGCGCAAACCGATCAAGAAATAATCGGGGTGATTGAATAATGGCAAAGGCACCAGTTCGTGCACGTAAACGTGTAAGAAAACAAGTCTCTGACGGCGTGGCTCATATCCATGCTTCTTTCAACAACACCATCGTTACTATTACTGATCGTCAGGGTAACGCATTGGGTTGGGCAACAGCCGGTGGTTCCGGTTTCCGTGGTTCTCGCAAATCCACTCCGTTCGCAGCTCAGGTTGCAGCAGAGCGTTGCGCTGAAGCCGTAAAAGAATACGGCATCAAGAATCTGGAAGTTATGGTTAAAGGTCCGGGTCCGGGTCGTGAATCTACTGTTCGCGCTCTGAACGCCGCTGGTTTCCGCATCACGAATATTACTGATGTGACTCCGATCCCTCATAACGGTTGTCGTCCGCCGAAAAAACGTCGCGTATAACGCTCGTTTTTTAGGTTAGTTGGAGATAGAAAATGGCAAGATATTTGGGTCCTAAGCTCAAGCTGAGCCGTCGTGAGGGCACCGACTTATTCCTTAAGTCTGGCGTTCGCGCGATCGATACCAAGTGTAAAATTGAACAAGCTCCTGGCCAGCACGGTGCGCGTAAACCGCGTCTGTCTGACTATGGTGTGCAGTTGCGTGAAAAGCAAAAAGTTCGCCGTATCTACGGTGTGCTGGAGCGTCAGTTCCGTAACTACTATAAAGAAGCAGCACGTCTGAAAGGCAACACAGGTGAAAACCTGCTGGCTCTGCTGGAAGGTCGTCTGGACAACGTTGTATACCGTATGGGCTTCGGCGCGACTCGTGCTGAATCACGCCAGTTGGTTAGCCATAAAGCAATCATGGTAAACGGTCGTGTTGTTAACATCGCTTCTTATCAGGTTAAAGCGAATGACGTTGTTAGCATTCGTGAGAAAGCGAAAAAGCAATCTCGCGTGAAAGCCGCTCTGGAGCTGGCTGAGCAGCGTGAAAAGCCAACCTGGCTGGAAGTTGATGCTGGCAAGATGGAAGGTACGTTCAAGCGTCAGCCTGAGCGTTCTGATCTGTCTGCGGACATTAACGAACACCTGATCGTCGAGCTTTACTCCAAGTAAAGCTTAGTACCAAAGAGAGGACACAATGCAGGGTTCTGTGACAGAGTTTCTAAAACCGCGCCTGGTAGATATCGAGCAAGTGAGTTCGACGCACGCCAAGGTGACCCTTGAGCCTTTAGAGCGTGGCTTTGGCCATACTCTGGGTAACGCACTGCGCCGTATTCTGCTCTCATCGATGCCGGGTTGCGCGGTGACCGAGGTTGAGATTGATGGTGTACTTCATGAGTACAGCACCAAAGAAGGCGTTCAGGAAGATATCCTTGAAATCCTGCTCAACCTGAAAGGGCTGGCGGTGAGAGTTCAGGGTAAAGATGAAGTTATTCTTACTCTGAATAAATCTGGCATTGGCCCTGTGACTGCAGCCGACATCACCCACGACGGTGATGTTGAAATCGTCAAGCCGCAGCACGTGATCTGCCACCTGACCGATGAGAACGCAGCTATTAGCATGCGTATCAAAGTTCAGCGCGGTCGTGGTTATGTGCCGGCTTCTGCCCGAATTCATTCGGAAGAAGATGAGCGCCCAATCGGCCGTCTGCTGGTCGACGCATGCTACAGCCCTGTAGAGCGTATTGCCTACAATGTTGAAGCAGCGCGTGTAGAACAGCGTACCGACCTGGACAAGCTGGTCATCGAAATGGAAACCAATGGCACAATCGATCCTGAAGAGGCGATTCGTCGTGCGGCAACCATCCTGGCAGAACAACTGGAAGCTTTCGTTGACTTACGTGATGTACGTCAGCCGGAAGTGAAAGAAGAGAAACCAGAATTCGATCCGATCCTGCTGCGCCCTGTTGACGATCTGGAATTGACTGTCCGCTCTGCTAACTGCCTCAAGGCAGAAGCTATCCACTATATCGGTGATCTGGTACAGCGTACCGAGGTTGAGTTGCTGAAAACGCCGAACCTGGGTAAAAAATCTCTTACCGAGATTAAAGACGTGCTGGCTTCACGTGGTCTGTCTCTGGGCATGCGCCTGGAAAACTGGCCACCGGCAAGCATTGCTGACGAGTAACCGGATCACAGGTTAAGGTTTTACTGAGAAGGATAAGGTCATGCGCCATCGTAAGAGTGGTCGTCAACTGAACCGCAACAGCAGCCATCGCCAGGCTATGTTCCGCAACATGGCAGGTTCACTGGTTCGTCATGAAATCATCAAGACGACCCTGCCTAAAGCGAAAGAGCTGCGTCGCGTAGTTGAGCCGCTGATTACTCTTGCCAAGACTGACAGCGTTGCTAATCGTCGTCTGGCATTCGCCCGTACTCGTGATAACGAGATCGTGGCAAAACTGTTTAACGAACTGGGCCCGCGTTTCGCGAGCCGTGCCGGTGGTTACACTCGCATTCTGAAGTGTGGCTTCCGTGCAGGCGACAACGCGCCGATGGCATACATCGAGCTGGTTGATCGTTCAGAGAAAGCAGAAGCTGCTGCAGAGTAATCTGTAGTAACGTAAAAAAACCCGCCTCGGCGGGTTTTTTTATATCCGCAGAATCTCCACTTATCTACAATGTCTGTATCTTTTCTGCTCATCCCCTGGAGTTCATTATGTGGTTGCTCGATCAGTGGGCTGAACGCCATATTAGCGATGCCCAAAACAAAGGCGAGTTTGAAAATCTCCCCGGTAGCGGTGAGCCACTGGTGCTGGACGATGATTCACACATTCCCCCTGAATTACGAGCCGGTTATCGCTTACTGAAAAACGCAGGTTGTTTACCCCCTGAACTTCAGCAACGCAATGAAGCCGTCGAGCTTGCCGATCTGCTTAAAGGCATTCATAAGAATGACCCGCGGTACTCCGAAATCAGCCGTCGATTAGCGCTCATCGAAATAAAACTGCGCCAGACGGGAATGAATACTGACTTTTTGCATGGTGAGTACAGTGAAAGGTTAATGCAAAAAATAAACGAGGAGTAGCCATGTACCGCATAGGTGAACTTGCGAAGCTTGCTAACGTAACGCCGGATACTATCCGCTACTACGAAAAGCAGCAGATGATCGATCATGAGGTCAGAACAGAAGGTGGATTTCGCCTTTATACGGATAACGACCTGCAACGCCTTCGTTTTATCCGCTATGCCCGGCAACTCGGCTTCACGCTGGAGTCGATCCGTGAACTGCTGTCGATCCGTATCGATCCTGAACATCATACGTGTCAGGAATCTAAAAGCATCGTTCAGGCCCGGCTGGATGAAGTTGAAGGACGAATTCAGGAGCTGCAGGCCATGCAACGATCTCTACAAAGGCTGAATGACGCGTGCTGCGGTACTGCTCACAGCAGTGTTTATTGCTCAATACTGGAAGCCCTTGAACAGGGCGCCAGTAGTGAAACTCAGGGTTGTTGATTTTTTATCAGCCACGGACTAGACTCCCGCCGACATTAACTATGCTCAGGAGAAATGATGAGCCGCTATCAGCATACTAAGGGACAAATTAAGGATAACGCCATTGAGGCATTGCTTCACGACCCGCTTTTTAGACAGCGTGTTGAGAAGAACAAGAAGGGAAAAGGGAGTTATTTGCGTAAAGGTAAACATGCACAACGTGGTAACTGGGAGGCCAGTGGCAAGCAAGCTAATCGCTTTTTTACCACTGGCCTTTCTGTTTCTCTCGCCTGATTAAACGCGGTTATTCTGCTCTTTTAACAGATCGCGAATTTCAGTCAGTAAGACTTCTTCTTTAGTTGGTGCTGGCGGGGCAGCAGCCGGTTCTTCTTTTTTACGGTTAAGTCTGTTGATAAGTTTGATCGCCATGAAAATGGCAAATGCCACGATCACGAAATCAAATACGTTCTGAATGAATACGCCGTAGTGCATTACAACCGCAGGGATATCGCCCTGAGCTTCCCGAAGGGTGAAGGCGAATTGTTTGAAATCAATGCCTCCAATCAACAGTCCTAACGGCGGCATAATAATGTCGGCGACTAATGATGAAACGATCTTACCGAACGCCGCACCAATTATTACTCCCACAGCCAAATCCACCTCATTCCCGCGCATCGCAAATTCGCGAAATTCTTTAATAAAACTCATTATGTTCTCCTTGTGCCATCTGACTCCTATTAGTTTAACAAATGATTAGCTAATTGGCATTGGGGATAAATAATCGTTATGAAAAATAAAAGGCATGAAAATTAGAAG
>NZ_JADDTS010000065.1:0-10540 GCF_015159675.1 Enterobacter cloacae complex sp. S2 | reverse complement strand
TGTTAAGTTAGTGACGTTTCTTTACAAAACCATATTAGAGCAAAAGCTCATTTAAAATCAACTTATCAGATCAAAGATCTACCATTAGACTTTTCTTAAGAATATTCCACTAAATTATTGTACTCATAAATGCCATAGATACATGACACACAGCAAAAATTAACTATTTATTCACATTAATTTGGCAGGAATGACTGCTTTGATTGGAAATATTGAACTTATCGTTACATGAGGTTGAATAATTGATTTACATCAATGTATTTATTAACATGGCCCGTAACAGCGCAGAAAAATAAGGTTTTAATTCAATAAACGACATGAATATGAAAAATCCTGTATCGGACAAATTCAATCTTAAAAACAGTAATGACTATACTGCTACAGGAATGGCGAATAAATGACTACGCATTTTTCGATAAACGGGAGAAAGAATCTCTTTGAAGATATTCATCATGACAATGAGTGATGGGCTGATATGAAGGGGATATTCGGTAATAACCATGCTGTAAAACTATCAACCCTTAGAGCGGGCGCTTATGGGTTAATGGATGTTAACCATAATCACGTAGCGCCCTGAGCTCTTTTTAGTGCTTTTCAATATACATTGTACGGCTGTACGCAACATCCTCTGGGTTATTTATCGGATAACCTTTAACCCATGGCTTGATGAGACGGCCATTGGTGTATTGATAAATAGGGGCAATCGGTGCTTTCTCGGTGAGGATCTTCTCGGCCATGTTGTAGTCGGCATTACGCGCTTTTTCAGTGGTTTCGAGCGTCGCCTGATGAATAATCTTATCGTAAGCAGGATCGTTGAATCGTGAGATATTCCCGCTATGGGAGGATGTCAGCAGCGACAGGAATGTTGACGGCTCATTGTAGTCCCCTACCCACGATGCACGGATGACGTCAAAATTCCCGGTATTGCGGCTGTCGATGTAGGTTTTCCACTCCTGATTCTGCAACTTAACGTCAACACCCAGATTTTTCTTCCACATGGATGCGACGGCAATCGCAATTTTCTGATGGTTTTCAGACGTGTTGTACAGCAGCGTTAATTTTAGCGGCCGCTGAGGGCCATAGCCTGCCGCCTGCAACAACGTTTTCGCCTGCGCATTCAGCTCCTGCTGCGTCATCTGCTCAAATGGCGAGGCTTCCGGCGTAAAACCCGCAGTGACATCGGGAGTAAAATGCCAGGCCGGTTTCTCACCGGTCCCCAGGACTTTCTCCGCCATAATACGTCTGTCGATTGTCATGCTGAGCGCGAGACGTACGCGGGCATCCGCGGTTGGGCCTTTTTGCGTGTTAAACGCGTAGTAATAGGTCCCAAGCTGTGGCGGTGTATATACCTGACCCGGAATATCTTTAAGCAGCTTCTGGTACATGTTTTTCGGAAACGATTCTGTAATATCGATATCGCCCGCCAGATAGCGTTTGGTCGCTGAGGACTCCTGATTGATTGGCACAAAGGTGACTTTTTTAAGCACCGTCCTGGCGTTATCCCAGTAATGAGAATTCGGCTCAACCACCAGTTTTTCATTCACCACGCGATCTTTCAGCACATACGCACCGTTGCCAATGAGCGCGCCAGGGCGCGTCCATTCCTTACCGCTTTCCACATTGGCCTTTTGAACAGGATAAAACGCGAAATTAGCCGTCAGATTGCTGAACCAGGGCAGCGGTTTGTCCAGCTGCACGCGCAACGTTTTAGCATCCACCGCCGTCACGCCGAGGGTATCCGGAGCAGCTTTGCCGTCGATAATGGCCTGGGCATTGTTAATGCCCGCCAGCGCCGCAAACCAGGCGAAAGGTGACGTTGTTTTAGGATCAACCAGACGACGCCAGCTATAGACAAAATCTTGTGCCGTCACCGGGGTTCCGTCAGACCACTTAGCGTTATCCCGCAACGTGAACGTCCAGACGCGGTTGTCATTGCTCTGCCAGCGCGTCGCCACGCCGGGAACTAACTCCCCTTTTTCGTTCTGATTTACCAGCCCTTCATAGAGGTCGCGGATCACCTGTATCTCGGGCAACCCCACCGCTTTTGCCGGATCGAGCGAAGCGGGCTCATCTTTAATATGTCGAACCAGCTCCTGCTTTTGCGCCAGAACCGTTCCTTCGGGAACCTCCGCGGCATATGAAAGTGAAGAAAGCCCGCACAGCCACAGCGCAGTACAAAGAAGCGAAACAGGATGCTTCATACGATCCCCTTAATGATGTCAGGTAACAGACAGATGCGTAATTATTTGTTTCGAAACGGAGAAATGCAAATGCTTCCTCCGGAAAGTTGATGTCAGGCAATTTTCCACACACACGGAAACTATTTGATTAAGCGCGGCTTTTGCACAACACTGCCAGAAGTGACTTTATCATCAGGGTTTACTATGGCAACTACCCGACCAAGAACGGAACGCGGCGCCTTCCCGCCCGGGACTGAACATTATGGACGCTCGTTTTTAGGCGCGCCGCTGATCTGGTTTCCGGCACCCGAGGCCGATCGCACTAGCGGCTTAATCATTGCGGGCACGCATGGCGATGAAAACTCGTCTGTCGTGACGCTCTCGTGCGCGCTACGTACGCTGGCCCCCGATTTACGACGACATCATGTGATTTTGACCGTCAACCCGGACGGTTGTCAGCTTGGATTACGGGCGAATGCACGCGGCGTTGACCTGAACAGGAACTTCCCGGCGGCAAACTGGCGCGCCGGTGAAACGGTGTATCGCTGGAACAGTTCAGCGCAGGAGCGAGATGTTGTCCTGCTCACGGGAGACAAACCCGGTTCCGAACCGGAGACTCAGGCATTGTGCCAGCTTATTCATAAGATCCACCCGGCCTGGGTTGTCTCTTTCCACGATCCCCTCGCCTGTATTGAAGATCCTCGTAATACGGCGCTCGGGCAGTGGCTGGCGGATGCGTTTGCTCTACCTCTGGTGAGCAGCGTTGGCTATGAAACACCCGGGTCGTTTGGCAGCTGGTGCGCGGACCTTAGCCTTCACTGTATCACCGCAGAGTTTCCGCCCATCTCCTCGGATGAAGCGAGCGAAAAATACCTGCGGGCGATGACAGATCTCCTGCGCTGGCAGCCTCAAAGATGAAGTACACCGGAGGTAAAATTCAGGGCGGGTGATACGTCAACCGCCAGCCAGGTTGGGCCGTCAAGATCGGCAAAACGCACGCTGTTCACCAGCGGGAGCGCAGCGCCGATCGCTCTTGACGTGCACAACATGCAGCCCAGCATCAGAGCAAAGCCTTGCGCCTGCGCATCTTGTGCCAGTGCCAGGGCTTCGGTTAATCCACCTGTTTTATCCAGCTTAATGTTCACCATTTCGTAGCGTCCCTCGAGAGCTGACAGGCTCTCACGGGTATGACAGCTTTCATCTGCACAGACGGGAAGCGGATGAATAAAATTCGCCAGCGCGGCATCGTCTTCTGCCGGGAGGGGTTGCTCCAGCATGGCAACGCCCAGATCGGCAAGCAGCTGACAACGGGCTGCCAGCCCTTCGCTATGCCATGATTCGTTCGCATCGACGATAAGAGTGGCATCAGGCACCGCCGCACGAATGGCGACCATGCGTTCGCTAATCAGACGATCGTCGATCTTCACCTTTAATAATGTTGCACCGGTGGCATACAACGCCTGAGCGCTGGCGGCCATTTGCTCTGGTTCACCGATGACCACCGTTTGCGCGGTGACGATCGATTGCGGCAGCGTAACGTCCAGCAGCGCAGGCAGCGGTTTTTGTTGTTTCGCCGCTTCCAGACTCCAGAGTGCGCAGTCAATCGCGTTGCGTGCCGCGCCGGCCGGCAACCGAAGCTGAAGAGCCTCGCGCGTCAGACCCGCCTGCAACTCGGGCACCACCGTCATAATTTGCGCCATGACTGACGCCAGGCTTTCTCCGTAGCGAGGATAAGGGGTACATTCCCCGACGCCTTTTACGCCGTCCTCTTCACATTCAACCACGACCACACAGGCCTCATTACGGCTGCCGCGCGAGATCACAAACGGGGTGTGCAATGACCAGGCTTCTTCATAGACCTTAACGCTTCTCATCACTAACTCCTTGCAGGCCGGAAAGGCAGAAAATTGGTTTGCCGTGCTAACTGCGGATGACATACACTAGCCACGACGTTAACTATTTGTAAACAGGAAGATATCTATGTCACAACTCGTTCATTTCCAGGGCAACCCGGTTGCTGTTGCAGGTTCCATCCCACAGTCTGGCAGCAAAGCACAGCCTTTTACTCTGGTGGCTAAAGATCTGTCTGACGTCACGCTGAGCCAGTTTGCTGGCAAACGTAAAGTCCTGAACATTTTCCCAAGCATCGATACTGGCGTTTGTGCTGCATCAGTGCGTAAATTCAACCAGCTGGCGACCGAAATGGACAACACCGTAGTGCTGTGCATTTCTGCTGACCTGCCGTTTGCCCAGTCCCGCTTCTGCGGCGCTGAAGGCCTGAGCAACGTCATCACCCTTTCCACTCTGCGCAGCCCGGATTTCCTGGAAAAATACGGTGTTGCCATTTCCGAAGGCGCGCTGAAAGGTCTGGCTGCTCGTGCGGTACTGGTGATCGACGAAAACGACAACGTTGTTTTCAGTGAGCTGGTTAACGAAATCACTACCGAACCGGATTACACCGCTGCACTTGAAGCGCTTAAAGCCTAAACGTAAAAAAGCCTCTGCAAAGAGGCTTTTTTATTTATTCGTCACCCTTCTTCTGATTTAACCCATACTCGCGCAGCTTATTCGCAATCGCGGTATGAGACACCCCAAGACGTTTAGCCAGCTTGCGCGTGCTCGGATAGCTGCGATAAAGCTGCGTTAACACCGAACGCTCGAAACGGCTGGTGATGTCATCCAGCGAGCCTTCCATTGCCTCTTCGCCTACCGAGACCGTCCCGGCATCGTAATCCGGCAACAGAATATCCTGAGGACGCAGTTCATACCCTTCAAGCTGAGTTAATGCGCGATAGACCGCATTTTTAAGCTGACGAATATTGCCCGGCCAGCCGTAACGCGTCAGCACGGTGCCCAGGTCGGCAGAGAGCTTCGGACGTGGCACGCCCTGCTCGTCGGCAAAACGGGCCACGAACAGTTCCGTCAACGGCATAATGTCCTGCGGGCAATCGCGCAGCGGCGGTATATTGAGTGTCAGAACGTTGAGACGATAGTAGAGATCTTCGCGGAATACCCCTTTCTGCACCAGCTCCACCAGGTTTTTCTGGGTGGCGCAGATGACGCGCACGTCCACGTGCACTTCATGATCTTCCCCCACACGGCGGAACGTGCCGTCATTGAGAAAACGCAGCAGTTTCGCCTGCATGCGTGGCGACATTTCGCCAATCTCGTCCAGCAGCACCGAGCCGCCGTTCGCCTGTTCAAAGAAGCCTTTTTTACCTTCCGGCGCATGCCCGAACAGCTCACTTTCCACCGCATCTTCAGGAATAGACGCGCAGTTCAGCGCCAGATACGGTTTTGCCGCACGCGGGCTGGCCATGTGCACAGCATGCGCCAGCAGATCTTTCCCCGTACCGGTATCCCCGGTAATCAGCAGCGGTGCCGTAAGATTTGCCAGCTTGCGCGCCTGGTCGATTACATGACGCATCTTCGGGCTCACCGCAATAATCTGGCTGAATGCGCCGACGTCCTGGCTGGAAAGATTCTGTAACTGGCGTCCCATGCGCACCGTGGAACGCAGCATGATCACCGCGCCGGTGAGCACCCGCGCGGCATTTTCCCCTTTCAGGTAGACCGGCGTGATCTCCATCAGGAAATTCTGTCCGTTGATAACGACATGCTCGCTATGGGTATTTTGCGGGTTGCTGTCCAGCCAGCGCTGGAAATTAAAACCGGTAATCAGTTGCGTGGCGTGGTGCCCGATAAGTTTTTCCTGAGTCTGCGCAAACAGCTGGCAGCTGGCCTGGTTAACGCGCTCGACTTTATTTTTCAGATCGAGAGAGAGAAACGGCTCCGGCATTGCTTCCAGCAGCGCGCTCAGCGCAAGATGTTCCCGCTCGGACGGCATCCAGGGGATGGTGCGTACATCCGTAACGCCATCGATACGGCGGATTTCCGCCATCAGGCTACTGAAGGTATTAAATTCAATTTCGGCAAAATTGAGGTAAATTCGCCCGACAGGGTCGATCTCTATGCCACGTAAATCAATGCTACGTAAAACAAGAAGATCGAGTAACTCGCGGGTCAGACCGAGACGGTCCTCACAAAAGACTTCCAGACGCATGGGAAATTCACCGTTTAAGCCAATAACAGTAAAATGATATGTCAGATCACGGTATTCGGGAAGGTGGCTGTCAACAAATATTGACAGCCCGCACGATTAGTAAACAGAACCTCACTGAGCAGGTTTTTTATTGAGCGTCTCTTTAAGCTGGCCAATCAATTCGCGACGGAAATCCCCCAGCCGCGGCTTATCGCCATCGATCCAGGGGAGTGGACGACAAACCTCCATCGCTTTGATGCCCAGGCGTGCCGTCAGCAGACCGGCACCAATCCCCTGCGCCGCCCGGGCAGAGAGACGCGCCGCAAGATCCTGCGACATCCAGTCCATCCCGACCTCCCGTACCAGTTCGCTTGCCCCGGCGAAGGCGATATTCAGCAATACCAGTTTGAACAGGCGCAGCCGGCTGTAATAGCCAAGCTCGATGCCATACAGTCTGGCGATGCGGTTGATCAGGCGCAGGTTGCGCCAGGCGATAAAGGCCATGTCCACCATCGCCAGCGGACTGACGGCGATCATCAGGGTAGATTCCGCCGCCGAGCGGCTGATCTCACGACGAGCCTGCGCATCCAGCACCGGCTGAACAATGTGGGCATAGAGCGTGACCACTTCCTGGTCATTCTGGGTTTCGTGGATCGCCGCATACCAGCGCTGAAGCGCCGGGTGAGAGTGATCAATCCCGGCCTGAGCCGCAAGCTTTTCACAAAAAGCACGCCCTTTTCCTGTGCCGTGACTGTGCAGCAGATCCCGCGCTTCATCGCGTTCGTGGGCACGCTGACGCAAACGCCAGAGGCGACGCCACTCGGTGACGACTGAGCCAACGCCCGCACCAACAATCAACGCCCCGGCGGCGCATCCCCCCAGCGCCACCCAGTCCTGCGTTTGCCAGGCATTGACGCCCCACTGCACGCCCTGACCGATTACGCTCACCCCAAAAAGGGCTAACCCGGCGGTCACCATCTTGCGCCACAGGCTGCGTTTCGGGCGCAGTGCCGCATCAACAACCGCTTCCGCCTGCCCCTCTTCAACCATCGGTTCGTCTGCCAGCACGGGAGCAAAGTTGTCGGCCTGCGGCCCGCTGAAGGTTTGCGCCGTTTTAAACGCCTCATGCGGGGACTGCTCAAGCTGGCCGGTAAAATCAATGCGTGGTTTTAACGGTTCCGTCATCGCAATTTATCTCCAATTAAAAACTCCAGCGCGGCATCCAGACGGATATGCGGCAATGGCTGGTCAACGTTCATACTCTGCGGACGGAAGGCTTCGAACTGAAAACCCTGGCTTTGCCAGAAAGCCTGGCCCGGCAGACGCGCCGGAACTTCCCCCGGATAGACCGTGAGCGGCGCACCGTCGCTGAGACGGTTGCCCCGCAGGGCCGGAATTTTCTCGCCATTCAGGTCAATCAACCCACTCTGCGTAGCCTGTACGGACGCCAGCCCCAGACAATCCATACTGATCCCTTCGAAGGCCGCATTCTGCCAGGCATCCTGCACCAGCTGTTGCAGCAGGGATACCATGTTGGCGTGCTGATCGACCGTCACATGGTCAGCTTTTGTGGCGGCAAACAGCAGCTTGTCGATGACCGGCGAGAACAAACGGCGAAACAGCGTACGCTGGCCATAATGAAAGCTTTGCATCAGCTGCGTCAGCGCCAGCCGCATATCATTGAACGCCTGCGGCCCGCTGTTGAGCGGTTGCAGGCAGTCCACCAGCACGATCTGGCGGTCAAAGCGTAAAAAGTGATTTTTATAAAAGCCCTTAACCACCTTCTCACAGTAATAATTGTATCGCTCGCGGAGCATACCGGCGTTGGTGGTCTTGTCCGCCTGCGCCAGTTTCGATTCACCGATGCTGTCAACGTCCGGCCACGGGAAAAACTGTAGCGCGGGAGCACCGGCTAAATCACCCGGCAGAACAAATCGGCCCGGCTGAATAAAATGCAACCCCTCCTGCTTGCACTGATGCAGGTAATCCGTCCAGGCTTCGGCTATGACGGCCAGACGGTTTTCATCCGCCGGTGCCAGCGGATCCAGTCCTTCGCAAAGCTGGCGCCATTTGGTCGACCACTCTGCCCGCTGCCCCTGCAACAGACCGGTCATCTGTCGGGACCAGCTCAGGTAATCCTGCGCCAGCAACGGTAAATCGAGCAGCCATTCTCCCGGGTAATCCACAATTTCGAGATAGAGCGTGGACGTTTCTTTGAAGTGACGCATCAGGGATTCATTCGAGCGGAAACGAAGCGCAAGACGGATTTCGCTCACGCCACGCGTCGGGGTGGGCCAGGCGGGAGGCTCCCCGTATAACTGCGCCAGACCTTCATCATAGGTGAAACGGGGTATGCCAAAATCACGTTGCGGTACGCGTTTCACCCCAAGCAACCGCTCCTCGCGCACTGCGCTAAGCAGTGGCAGGCGCGCCCCTGCATGCAGGTTCAACAGCTGATTGACCATCGCCGTAATGAATGCTGTCTTACCGCTGCGGCTCAGCCCCGTCACGGCAAGACGCAGATGGCGATCAACGCCACGGTTCACCAGAGAATTGAATTCGTTTTTAAGTCGCTTCATCGCCGTCCTTCATTGCCTGGAACCCTGAAAAAAGTCACTTCAGAATACAGTAAATTGGGGCAGATCGTTGATTATCAATTCTTAATTATTGCTATTGCCGTTTTCTCTCCAGTAAGATGGGCGCAATTGCTGTCCGTCTGGAGTGAGTAAGGTGTATGTCACCCACCATCTATGATATTGCCCGCGTTGCTGGCGTTTCGAAATCAACCGTGTCGCGCGTTCTGAATAAACAAACGAATATTTCTCCTGAAGCGCGCGAAAAGGTGTTGAAGGCGATAGAAGAATTAAATTATCAACCGAATAAACTTGCCCGCGCACTCACCTCTTCTGGCTTCGACGCCATTATGGTTATTTCGACCCGTTCAACCAAAACCACCGCAGGCAATCCGTTTTTCTCTGATGTACTACATGCCATTACGGCAAAAGCAGAAGAAGAGGGTTTTGATGTTATTTTACAAACGTCCAAAAGCAGCGAAGATGATCTGCAAAAATGCGTAGGTAAAATAAAGCAGAAGATGATCAAGGGGATCATCATGCTAAGCTCGCCGGCGAACGAGTCTTTTTTCGCGACGCTGGACGAATATGGCGTGCCCGTGGTCGTTATTGGTAAAGTGGAAGGCAATTACCAGAATATCTATTCTGTCGACACGGATAATTTCCGCGACAGCGCCATATTAACCGACTCATTTATCAAACATGGTCGCACTAAAATTGCCTGCCTGCATGCCCCGCTCGATTATCACGTTTCTATCGATCGCCTGGCGGGCTATAAATCGAGCCTTGAGAAGCAGGGTATTGCGATTAACCCGGACTGGGTTATTGATGGCGGGTATACCCATGAAAGCGCGCTTCAGGCGGCCTGTCAGCTACTCTCTTCAGACAACCCGCCCGATGCGGTTTTTGCGACAGACAGTATGAAATTGCTGAGTCTTTATCGTGCCGCGGATGCGCTAAACCTGACGATCCCGGAACAGGTCGCAATGGCAGGATACAGCGACCCAATGCTATCTCTCATTTTAACCCCTGCGCCTGGCGGCTTTGATATCCCCACCAGAAAGCTGGGCGAAGAGAGCTGCGATGTGTTGTTCAGGTGCATAGCGGGTAAACCTGCCCCGCATAAGATATTGGTTGAAACGCATTTTTCAGATGCGGCTTCATTACGCTAAAAACCAGGGGCAAACGCCCCTGGTGAAGTGTTATCAAAACGCGTAATTCACGCCGATACCGGCATAGTGGAAGCGGTCACTTTCCCCTTCGTCATGGTTTTCCCATTCGTAGGCATATTCCAGCGTCATGGATAAACCATTGTTAAAATCATAGGCGTACAGCATACCCAAACGGTTGAAATCATGTCCTTCACGCTCAGGATCGTCTTGCCAGTCCCAGTTTGACCAGCGATCGAGTCCCAGACGGGTATAAGGCGTTAGCGTCGTCTGACCCAATGAAATCGGCAGATAGGCGCGAATTTCCTGAGTGGAGAATTCACCGTTATTACGTGAACCGTCCATATTAAAACCGCGCTCTAAATAGTAATTAACTTTTGCCGAGACCGTTTCGTTAATTGTCCAGGTAAAACCGGTTTCGGTCTCGACGCGGCTGTCAGAATAGCCGGTTTTTTTCAGATCGTTGGCAAACTGATACATGGCAAACCAGCCGCCAAAACGCCAGTCGTCGGTTAGTTTAATATCCCAGTCAGGCTGAACTTTATAGCGCTGCATATTAGGGAAGGTGCGAATAAG
>NZ_JADDTS010000064.1:2931-3347 GCF_015159675.1 Enterobacter cloacae complex sp. S2 | reverse complement strand
AAAGGTGAGAAAGTTTCAAGGAGGGAAAGCATGTAGGGCGGGTAAGGTGGGGCCACCACCCGACTTTTCAGAACGCACAAAGCAAAAAACCCCGCACCTTCCGGTACGGGGTTCTTTCTGTTTGATGCCTGGCAGTTCCCTACTCTCACATGGGGAGACCCCACACTACCATCGGCGCTACGGCGTTTCACTTCTGAGTTCGGCATGGGGTCAGGTGGGACCACCGCGCTAAAGCCGCCAGGCAAATTCTGTTAATCTGTATCAGGCTGAAAATCGTGTCTGTCTCTTCGCCAAAACAGCTTCGGCGTTGTAAGGTTAAGCCTCACGGTTCATTAGTATCGGTTAGCTCAACGCATCGCTGCGCTTACACACCCGACCTATCAACGTCGTCGTCTTCAACGTTCCTTCAGGAGACT
>NZ_JADDTS010000064.1:0-2849 GCF_015159675.1 Enterobacter cloacae complex sp. S2 | reverse complement strand
TTCCGCATTTAGCTACCGGGCAGTGCCATTGGCATGACAACCCGAACACCAGTGATGCGTCCACTCCGGTCCTCTCGTACTAGGAGCAGCCCCCCTCAATTCTCCAGCGCCCACGGCAGATAGGGACCGAACTGTCTCACGACGTTCTAAACCCAGCTCGCGTACCACTTTAAATGGCGAACAGCCATACCCTTGGGACCTACTTCAGCCCCAGGATGTGATGAGCCGACATCGAGGTGCCAAACACCGCCGTCGATATGAACTCTTGGGCGGTATCAGCCTGTTATCCCCGGAGTACCTTTTATCCGTTGAGCGATGGCCCTTCCATTCAGAACCACCGGATCACTATGACCTGCTTTCGCACCTGCTCGCGCCGTCACGCTCGCAGTCAAGCTGGCTTATGCCATTGCACTAACCTCCTGATGTCCGACCAGGATTAGCCAACCTTCGTGCTCCTCCGTTACTCTTTGGGAGGAGACCGCCCCAGTCAAACTACCCACCAGACACTGTCCGCAACCCGGATTACGGGTCTACGTTAGAACACCAGCCATTAAAGGGTGGTATTTCAAGGTTGGCTCCACGCAGACTGGCGTCCACGCTTCAAAGCCTCCCACCTATCCTACACATCAAGGACCAGTGTTCAGTGTCAAGCTATAGTAAAGGTTCACGGGGTCTTTCCGTCTTGCCGCGGGTACACTGCATCTTCACAGCGAGTTCAATTTCACTGAGTCTCGGGTGGAGACAGCCTGGCCATCATTACGCCATTCGTGCAGGTCGGAACTTACCCGACAAGGAATTTCGCTACCTTAGGACCGTTATAGTTACGGCCGCCGTTTACCGGGGCTTCGATCAAGAGCTTCGCGTTGCCGCTAACCCCATCAATTAACCTTCCGGCACCGGGCAGGCGTCACACCGTATACGTCCACTTTCGTGTTTGCACAGTGCTGTGTTTTTAATAAACAGTTGCAGCCAGCTGGTATCTTCGACTGATTTCAGCTCCGTCCGCAGGGACTTCACCTACATATCAGCGTGCCTTCTCCCGAAGTTACGGCACCATTTTGCCTAGTTCCTTCACCCGAGTTCTCTCAAGCGCCTTGGTATTCTCTACCTGACCACCTGTGTCGGTTTGGGGTACGATTTCGTGTTACCTGATGCTTAGAGGCTTTTCCTGGAAGCAGGGCATTTATCACTTCAGCACCGTAGTGCCTCGTCATCACACCTCAGCGTTAACAAGGTACCGGATTTACCTGGAACCTCCGCCTACATGCTTAAACCGGGACAACCGTCGCCCGGCTGACATAGCCTTCTCCGTCCCCCCTTCGCAGTAACACCAAGTACAGGAATATTAACCTGTTTCCCATCGACTACGCCTTTCGGCCTCGCCTTAGGGGTCGACTCACCCTGCCCCGATTAACGTTGGACAGGAACCCTTGGTCTTCCGGCGAGCGGGCTTTTCACCCGCTTTATCGTTACTTATGTCAGCATTCGCACTTCTGATACCTCCAGCACCCCTCACAGGACACCTTCAACGGCTTACAGAACGCTCCCCTACCCAACAACGCATAAGCGTCGCTGCCGCAGCTTCGGTGCATGGTTTAGCCCCGTTACATCTTCCGCGCAGGCCGACTCGACCAGTGAGCTATTACGCTTTCTTTAAATGATGGCTGCTTCTAAGCCAACATCCTGGCTGTCTGTGCCTTCCCACATCGTTTCCCACTTAACCATGACTTTGGGACCTTAGCTGGCGGTCTGGGTTGTTTCCCTCTTCACGACGGACGTTAGCACCCGCCGTGTGTCTCCCGTGATAACATTCTTCGGTATTCGTAGTTTGCATCGGGTTGGTAAGCCGGGATGGCCCCCTAGCCGAAACAGTGCTCTACCCCCGAAGATGAGTTCACGAGGCGCTACCTAAATAGCTTTCGGGGAGAACCAGCTATCTCCCGGTTTGATTGGCCTTTCACCCCCAGCCACAGGTCATCCGCTAATTTTTCAACATTAGTCGGTTCGGTCCTCCAGTTAGTGTTACCCAACCTTCAACCTGCCCATGGCTAGATCACCGGGTTTCGGGTCTATACCCTGCAACTTAACGCCCAGTTAAGACTCGGTTTCCCTTCGGCTCCCCTATACGGTTAACCTTGCTACAGAATATAAGTCGCTGACCCATTATACAAAAGGTACGCAGTCACCCCATAAAGAGGCTCCCACTGCTTGTACGTACACGGTTTCAGGTTCTTTTTCACTCCCCTCGCCGGGGTTCTTTTCGCCTTTCCCTCACGGTACTGGTTCACTATCGGTCAGTCAGGAGTATTTAGCCTTGGAGGATGGTCCCCCCATATTCAGACAGGATACCACGTGTCCCGCCCTACTCTTCGAGTTCACAGCAAGTGTGCTTTCGTGTACGGGACTATCACCCTGTACCGTCGGACTTTCCAGACCGTTCCACTAACACACAAGCTGATTCAGACTCCGGGCTGCTCCCCGTTCGCTCGCCGCTACTGGGGGAATCTCGGTTGATTTCTTTTCCTCGGGGTACTTAGATGTTTCAGTTCCCCCGGTTCGCCTCGTTAACCTATGTATTCAGTTAACGATAGTGCAACGGATTGCACTGGGTTTCCCCATTCGGACATCGCCGGGTCAAAGGTTCATATCACCTCGCCGGCGCTTTTCGCAGATTAGCACGTCCTTCATCGCCTCTGACTGCCAGGGCATCCACCGTGTACGCTTAGTCGCTTAACCTCACAACCCGAAGATGTTTCACTTCATGATTGCGAAAATTTGAGAGACTCGAACACACCATTAAAGATGTGTCGTTTCAATTTTCAGCTTGATCCAGATTTTTAAAGAGCAAA